>NZ_BCNF01000086.1 GCF_001485495.1 Gordonia desulfuricans NBRC 100010
TCTCCGCAGCCGACGCTGGGTGGTGACCACCTCGGAAGCCTCGATCAGCACCGATCCCCGCCGATTCGCAATCTCACATGCACGGGCGGACACTGAGAAGATGCGTGACGTACTGCCCGCCCTGATCGACCGCCTGGCCGCCGGTCCGGTGGCGCTTGCCCGCGTGATCACGACGACGGGGGCCTCCCCCCGCGGTGTCGGGGCGTCGATGCTGGTCACGGCGTCGGGTGAGGTGATCGGATCGCTGTCGGGCGGATGTGTCGAGTCGGCGGTGGTGTGCACCGCCGAACAGGTGCTCGCCGACGGCGTGGCGGTGATCGAGCACTTCGGGGTCGCCGAACCGGAAGGTATCGGGATCGGCCTGACCTGCGGCGGAGAGCTCGAGGTGTTCACCGAGCGGGTGACCGATCGGCAGCTACCCGAACTGTACGAGCTCGCCGATGCGCTCGATGCCGGTATCCCGATCGCCTGGACCACCACGCTCGGCGGGTCGCCCCGCTGGCAGCTGACCAGCACGCGGACACCGTCGTCGTCTCCCGGTCTCGGTCACGACATCGACGATCTGCTGCGCACCGGACGCAGCGGCGTCGTCGGGGTGGACGACTGCGAGACCCCCGAGGCCGACGCGATGCCGCGGCCGCGGACCTTCGTGCACACCTTTGCCCCTGGATCGCGGTTGATCCTGGTGGGCGCCAACGACTTCGTCCGTGCACTCGGATCGATGGGCACCTCGTTGGGGTATCGGGTCACCGTGGTGGATGCACGACCGGTGTTCGCCACCCGGGCACGCTTCCCCGATGTCGACGAGGTGATCACGATGTGGCCGGACCGCTATCTGGCGCAGGAGATCTCGGCCGGGCGCGTCGATCACCGGACGTGCGTGTGCGTGATGACCCACGACGCCAAGTTCGACGTCCCCACCCTGCAGGTGGCGCTCTCCTGCCCCGACATCGCCTTCATCGGTGCGCTCGGTTCCCGACGGACTGTCACCGACCGGGCAGAACGCCTGCGGGAGAACGGGGTCGACGACGATCAGCTGGGGCGGCTGCGCTCCCCACTCGGCCTGGACCTGGGTGCACACACCCCGGCGGAGGTGGCCGTGTCGATCGCCGCACAACTGATCGCCGAACGACACGAACGCACCGCCTCGCCGCTACATCGGACCTCAGGGCCCATCCACCGCTGAACCGTCCTTCGTGACACCGTCGGCAGTCATCGCATCGTCATCGGCTTCTGCGGAAGCGGATTCGGATGCAACGGCAGTGAGATCGGTGGTCGAGGACGGCACCGGCTGTGCGGGCAGCACGTGCTCACCGGAGCGGTCGCAGCTCAGCGCGAGGGAACTGATGTACTGCTTCTCGCCGTTCGGGCCGGGGACCGCGGAGGCGATCATGTCGGGCCGCTCGAACTCGATGCCGGTGACGCAGCACATCAGCTTCGCATCGCTGGGGTTGCCGTGCTCGTCGTACATCGGCAGGTCGATGCCGTCGTCGGTGCGCCGCAGGTAGTAGCGGCCGCCGGTGGCCAGGGCCAGCACCGGGGGCAGTGCCACCGCGAGGATCAGCGCGACCAGCGGCGAGTACGGCTGGATCGCATCGCCGAAGACGTTGAAGTACACCAGGATCGACGCACCGGCGGCCACGATCAGGGAACCGAAGCCGACGGGGTTGACGTTGTAGAGCATGCCCCGCCGGAACTCGGGCTGCTTGGGCGAGATGCCGAGCAGGTACTTGTTGATCGCGATGTCGGAGGCGACGACGGCGATCCACGCGATACCGCAGTTGGCGTAGAAGTTCAGCAGGTTGTTGAGGAAGCTGAACATGTCGGCCTCCATCAGCACGATGGCGATGATCACGTTGAAGAACAGGAACACCAGCCGGCCCGGGTAGGTCTTGGTGACGCGGGTGAACGCGTTGGTCCACGCCAGCGACCCCGAATAGGCGTTGGTGACATTGATCTTCACCTGCGAGATCACCACCAGGATCACCGCGAGGGTCAATGCCAGCCAGTGCGGCAGGAAGTCCTGATAGATCTCGACGAACTGGTGCACCGGCTGGTTGGCGATGCCCGCGTTGTCGACGGAGATGCCGATCAGGTACACCGCCAGGAACAGTCCGACGATCTGCTTGATCGCACCGAAGAACACCCAGCCCGGTCCGGCGGTGAGAGTGGCGATCCACCACCTGCGCGTGTTGTCGGGGGTGCGCGGCGGCATGAACCGCAGGTAGTCGATCTGTTCGGCGATCTGCGCGATCAGTGACAGGCACACACCGGCGGCGAGCATCGTCCCGGCGAAGCTGACTCCCTTGCCCGCCGGGTTGCCGTCGGCGTCGACACCGCTGAACGCGAAGAAGTCACCGATCGCCGACGGATGCTTGATCACCAGGTACGCGAACGGCAGGACCATCATCACCAGCCACAGCGGGGTGGTCCACACCTGCAGTTTGGCCAGGGTGTTCATACCGTAGATGACCAGCGGGATGATCAGCACCGACGACAGCAGATAGCCCACCCACAGCGGGATCTTGAGCCCCAGCAGAAGCCCCTGCGCCATGATCGATCCTTCGAGGGCGAAGAAGATGAAGGTGAACGACGCGAAGATGACGTTGGTGAGAACCGAACCGTAGTAACCGAATCCGCTGCCGCGGGTGATCAGGTCGAGGTCGATGTTGTAGCGGGCGGCATAGTAGGCCAGCGGGTAGCCGGTGAGCACGATGACGACGGCGAAGAACAGGATGCCCCACAGGGCGTTCCCGGTTCCGTTGGCGATGCCGATGTTGGCGCCGATCGCGAAGTCGGCCAGGTAGGCGATGCCGCCGAGTGCGGAGATGGCGACGACGCCCGGCCCCCACTTGCGGTAGCTGCGGGGTGCGAACCGCAACGTGTAGTCCTCGAGTGATTCGCGTGCGGCGGCCGCCTGGGCGCCGGTGGCGATGATGCCATGTTCGGCGTTCTCGATCTCGCCGATCTCGGCCGTGAAATCCTCCACCCCGTGGTGATCCTTCGACACGTCGTCCCCTTCCGGTCACGGATTGGGCCAACGCTAGAAAGCTGCGGTTACGCCGGGCTCGCCGCCGCGTTTCCGACACGTAACGCCGGGCCGATCGGCCCGGCGTCGGAAAAGTCCGAAATTCGGTGTGCTGGAATCACTTTCCGGAGAAGTTGGGCTTGCGCTTCTCGGTGCGTGCGGCCCGCCCCTCGGCGAGATCCTCGCTCTGCCAGGCCTTGAGCATGGCGGCCTGACGGTCGGCGGGCGGGTCGTTGCGGGCGCCGTCGCCGTTGAGCACCATCTTGTAGTGCTGCAGGGTCAGTGGCGCCAGTTCGGCAATGGAGGCGGCCCAGTGCTGGGCGTCGGCGAGGTCACCGATGCGGTTGGCGAATCCGAGGGTGTGTGCCCTGTCGGCGGAGATCGGCTCACAGCCGATCAGCATGCCACTCGCCTGCCCCGCACCGACCAGCGAGACCAACCGACGGATCGTCCACTCGTCCACGGCGACACCGAGTTTCGCAGCCGGAATACCGGCGATGGCATCCGGCGCCATGACCCGCAGATCGGCGGCCATGGCCAGCTGCAGGCCGGCACCGAGGGCGGCGCCGTTGAGCGCGGCGATCACCGGGACCGGGGTGGCCTCGATCCGCTGGAGAGTGGCGACGAGCTTGTCGAGGAATCCGGGCTCGTACACCGGACCCGACAGGTCGGCACCGGCGCTGAACACCGTTCCGGCACCGGTGAGCACGATGACCCGAGATCCGCCGTCGACCGCGGCGGTGAAGGCGTCGCCGATGCCCGCGAGGACATCGTCGTTGAGGGCATTGCGCTTGTCCGGACGATCGAGCGTGATGGTCGTGACGGCACCGTCGACACTGCTGACAATCATGGCCCCAGAGCCTACCCACCCGCGCCCGCGCAGGCGCGCCCGGCGCGATCGGTGTGGCGGATTCGCGGCGGGCCCGTTCGTGCCGGTGACCGGTCCGTGACAGGCTGGCCCGGTGCGCACCCACACCGACGTGCTGATCATCGGCGGCGGCCAGGCCGGCCTGTCGGCGGCCTACTTCCTGCATCGATTCGGGCTCGGCGACCGCTATCAACTGCTCGACCACGCCCCCGGCCCGGGCGGCGCCTGGCAGTTCCGCTGGCCGACGCTGACCCTCGCGGCCGCCAACCGGGTACACGATCTGCCCGGGTTCGGGCTGGTCGAGGCGCTCGGTGGTGACTGTGATGCCTACCCGGCGTCGACGGCGGTCCCGGACTACTTCGCGCAGTACGAGAAGCGGTTCGGGTTGCACGTGGAACGGCCGGTGCACGTCCGGTCGGTGACACGCGACGGGGACGGCTTCCGCGTGCACCTGCGGCCCGATCCCGCCGGCGAGAAGCCCACCGAGATCACCACGGGTGCGCTGATCAACGCGACCGGCACCTGGGATCGCCCGTTCATCCCGCACATCCCCGGGATCGAGGACTTCGGTGGGCGGCAGCTGCACACCCACGACTACACCGGCCCCGAGGAGTTCGCGGGCAAGCGCGTCCTGGTGGTGGGTGCGGGTATCTCGGCCGTCCAGCTGCTGATCGAGATCGCCCGGAACGCCCCGGGTGTGCAGACGTTCTGGTGCTCGCGCCGCGAACCGTCGTTCGATCCGACGCCGTTCACCCCGGAGAAGGGCCGTGCGGCCGTCGCCCGTGTGGACGAGCGCGTTCGCGCGGGGCTGCCGCCGACGTCGGTGGTCTCGGTGACCGGATTGGCCCTGACGCCGGCGATCGACGCAGCGCGCCGCGACGGCATCCTCACCTGGCGGCCGATGTTCACGCGGATCACCGAGACCGGCGTGTGCTGGGACTGCGGCGGTACGGGCTCCGACGGCACCGCCGAGACCGCACTGGACGTCGACGTCATCTTCTGGAACACCGGTTTCCGCAGTTCACTGGACCATCTCTCGCCGCTGCGGCTGCGCGAGCCAGGCGGTGGGATCACCATGACCGGGCGCCTGGCCACCGTCGTCGCCGACGACCCGCGTATCCAACTGCTGGGATATGGCCCGTCGGCGTCGACGATCGGCGCCAACCGGGCGGGCCGCGAGGCCGCCCGCACCGTCGCCGACCTGCTCGAAGTCCAGACTGTTTGACATCCTGTTGGGTTTTCCCAACAATCGGATGGGTGAGTCCGGTCAGGCGGGGTGAGAAGCTCCCCATCTTCAACCGACTCGGCGTGCTGCGCGCCGAGCGTCGGATGAGCCGGGCTCAGCTGGCCGAACTGGTCGGTGTCAACGTCCAGACCGTCGGAGCGCTGGAGCGGGGTGATCACTACCCCAGTCTCGATCTGGCCTTCCGGATCTGCGACGTCTTCGACCTGCCGGTCGAGGCCGTCTTCAGCCGGTCGGAGTTCGGGGCGATGTCGGCCGAACTGTACCGGCGGCCGGTCCCCGACGCCGGTACGCCCACCTGAGGCGGATCAGAACCCAGTCCACGAGCAACCGTCCCTGGTGGAGGTGCACGATGTACGACCCCAACTCGGCGATACCCGAGGAAGCACAACCGGTGTTCTGGCGCCGCTTCGACGCATGGCGTGGCGAACGGCATCAACGATTCACCGCGCGCAACGCCGGCCGGCTACACAGCTGGCGCAACCGGCGCACCTACCGCCGGGTCGTGGTCGCCCAGATGATCACCATGCTGGTGATGCTCGTCGGTGCCGTCGCGGCCTTCGTCGACAAGATCTGGTTCGCCATCCCGTTCGTCGGAGGCGCCCTGGCCACCCTCGTCTGGCAGCGAATCCTGCGCATCATCACCGGATCGATCGGTGACGCACCGGTCACCGCCCTCGACGAGATCCAACTGGCACAGCGCAATTCGGCACGCTCGCTGGCATTCATCGTCCTGTTCACCCTGATGTTCATCCCGTACTTCGTCCTGGTCGGGCTGTCGGTGCACGACGAGGTGGCCGGTCAGACGGTGTACGGGGTGGCGATCCTGCTGGTGTCGTTGCTGTTGAGCGCCGGGGTGCTGCCGTCGATGCTCATCGCCTGGTGGATGGCCGACCCGGATCCCGATGACTACGAGGTGATCCCAGCCCTGCCGGACACCCCCGGCCACCTCGACCCCGTCCCGCGCGACCCCACTCATCTCGACCCCGCCCGTCTCGACCCCGCCCATCTCCATCCGGCCGATCAGAAAGGACCTCACCGATGACCGGCATCCTGGCCGTCGACGGCCTGCACAAACGTTTCGGGGATGTGATCGCATTGCGCGACATGACCTTCGATGTCCGCCCCGGCGAGATCTTCGGATTCGTCGGCAGCAACGGTGCCGGCAAATCCACCACGATGCGGATCATCCTGGGCGTGCTCGCCGCCGACTCCGGCGAGGTACGCCTGGGCGACAAGCCGATCGACCTCGTCACCCGGCGCAAGATCGGCTACATGCCCGAGGAACGCGGGCTCTATCCCAAGATGAAAGTCGGTGAGCAGCTGCAGTTCCTGGCCCGGCTGCACGGGCTCAGCGCCGCCGGCGCCCTCGCCAGCGCCCGCCACTGGACCGACCGGCTCGGCGTGGCAGCACGATTCGACGACAACGTGGGCGACCTGTCCCTCGGCAACCAGCAGCGCGTGCAGCTGGCCGCCGCCCTGATCCACGATCCCACCGTCCTGGTGCTCGACGAACCGTTCTCCGGACTCGACCCGGTGGCCGTCGATGTGATGAGTGAGGTCCTCCAGGAGAAAGCCGGCGAGGGCATCCCGGTGGTCTTCTCGTCCCATCAGCTCGACCTCGTGCAACGGCTGTGCGATCGGGTGGGCATCGTCGCCCGCGGCGAGATGCGCGCCATCGGAGCCGTCGACGATCTGCGGGCCCGCGGCGGCGTCACCCTGGAGGTGACCGGCCCGCCCACCGACCGGCGCTGGGCCGATGGTCTGCCCGGCGTGCTGACCGCCGACTACGGCCCGACCACCGCCCTGCGCGTCGACCCGGCCGTCGTCGACGACCAGCAGGTCCTGGCCGCCGCCCTCACCGTCGGACCGATCCACCGGTTCACCACGTCCACCCCGTCGCTCACCGACCTGTTCCGAGAGGTGGTCACCGCATGAGTGCACCATCGGCGTCCTCCGCGATCTGGCTGATCGCCCGGCGCGAGATCGTCACCCGAGCCAAGACCCGATCCTTCGTGATCACCACCGGCGCCTTGATGCTCATCATCATCGTGGGCTCGATCATCTGGTCGGCATTGTCCGGCGGCGGCCCGAGTACCGAGCGGGTCGGACTCGTCGGCGACGCCCCGGGCCTGTCGGCCACCCTCGAGGCATCCGGGAAGGCCGCAGGCACCCCGATCGACGTGGTGACCGTGCCGTCGGAGCAGCAGGCCCGCGACGACGTGTCCTCGGGAGATCTCGACGCCGCGATCGTCGCCGGCCCGTCCGATCAGTTCGTCCTGCTCGGCATATCCGGTGTCGACGACACCCTGGCCGGGATCGTGCACGCCTCGATCGATCAGTCGGTCCTGGCCGCGGGTCTGGCCGAACACGGGGTCGATCCGGCGTCACTGCCCCGCGCCAGCATCCGCACCGAGGAGACCTCACCGACCAAACCCGATGAGGGACAACGGATCGCGGTGGCCCTCGTCGGCTCCATCCTGCTGATGATGGCGATCATGACCGGCGGCGCGATGGTGGCGGTGGGTGTGGTCGAGGAGAAGACCTCCCGCATCGTGGAGATCCTGCTCGCGACCGTCAAACCGCTGCATCTGCTGTGGGGCAAGATCCTGGGCATCGGCCTGATCGCCCTGGTCCAGGTGGTGTTGCTCGGCGCCACCGCACTGATCGCCGGTGCCGCCACCGGCCTGCTCACCATCGCGGGCACGGCGATCGGCATGTTCGCGGCGGTCCTGGTGTGGTTCGTCCTCGGCTTCCTGTTCTTCGCGATCCTCTACGCCGCGACCGGTGCCCTGGTCTCCCGGCAGGAGGAGCTGAACTCGGCGATCACCCCGTTGACCGTGCTCTCCCTGGCGGTGCTGTATGCCGGGATCTTCGGCATCCAGGCCCTCGACTCCACGTTCATCACGGTGCTCAGCTGGATTCCACCGTTCAGTGCGGTGCTGATGCCGATCCGGATCGCCACCGGCGACACCGACGTGGTGCAGGTGATCGTCACCGTCGTACTGATGATCGCGGCATGCCTGCTGGCCACCTGGCTCTCCGCCCGCATCTACCAGCGGTCGATCCTGCGCACCGGCACCCGGGTGTCGTTCCGGGAGGCCCTGAGCATGGCCCGCTGACCCGGCCGGCTCGTATGCAGCAGGAGCGCCCACCGGGCGCTCCTGCTGTGTGAGAGGGGCATACGAACGATCTGGCGCCACCGAATGCACCGGTGACGCCCCCACAGCCTACGACGGGCCGTCAGGCGCCCGCCACCGGCCATCCCATGACCCCGTCCCGAAGGCGCCGGGCCTGCTCCTGCTCGTGCATCCGAGTCGCTCAGAGACCACCGAACCGGCGCAGCGCCTCGGCGCGTTCGGCCTGATGGTCGACGATCGGTTCCGGATAGCGGTCGGTCCCGAACTCCGGCACCCAGCGCGCCACGTAGCGGCCGTGCGGGTCGAATCGCTTCGCCTGGGTGGCGGGGTTGAACACCCGAAAGTACGGTGCGGCATCGGTTCCCGTGCCCGCCGCCCACTGCCAGCCGTGCTGGTTGGAGGCGATGTCGCCGTCGACGAGCTGGTCGAGGAACCATCGCGCACCCCACCACCACGGCAGATGCAGATCCTTGACCAGGAACGACGCCGTGAGCATCCGGACCCGGTTGTGCATGAACCCGGTCTCGGCCAGCTCTCGCATCCCCGCGTCGACCAGCGGGAAGCCCGTCCGGCCCGCGCGCCAGGCGTCGAAGCGCGCCCGTGCGGCCGCATCGGTGTCGAGTTCGATCTCGTCGAAACCCCGATTCCAGTTGTGCCAGGCCGACTCCGGCCAATGGAACAGCACATCGGCGTAGAAGTCGCGGAAGGCCAGCTCCCGCAGATAGGCACCGGCGCCGGGGCTGTCGGAACCGGGAGTGCCGGGCCCGAACAGGTCGACCACCATGGTGCGGGGGTGGATGTTGCCGAACTTCAGGTACGCCGACATCCGGCTGCTCGCATCGAGATCCGGGCGGTCGCGGTCCTCGGCGTAGCGGGCGAGCCCGGAACCGACGAAGTCCTGCCATCGTGCGGCCGCCGCGGCCTCACCGGCGCGCATCGGCGAGGCCACCGGCGCCGGCGGGATGCGCACGCGCCCGGACGCCTCGACGTCGTCGGGGTCGACGATGCGCGCCTGATCGCTCGACGTGGCGGCCGGCAGTCTCCACCCGTGTGCCTGCCATTGCCGGAAGTACGGTGTGAACACCTTGTACGGGTCACCGTCGGATTTGCGGATCCGCCCGGGCGACACCAGATACGGCGAACCGATCAGCTCCAGGACGACACGGTCGGCACCGCTGTCACCGTCCGGGTGCGCCAGGGCCGCGGCGACGGCGGCGTCGCGGCGCCGACCGAACGGTGAGGGATCGTGTCCGGCGTACACCGCACCTGCGCCGACGGTGCGGACCAACCGTGGGATCTCGGTCTCCGGGCGCCCCCGGACCACCAGGAGTCGCCCGTCCAGCGCATCATCGAGGAACCGCAACGAGTCATAGAGGAAGGCGAGGCGCCGGTCGCCCGCCGAGCGTTCGAGCCGGGGGTCGAGGACGAAGCAGGGCAGCACCGCCCGGCCGTCGCCGGTCGCCGCGGCCAGTGGGGGCAGATCGCCGATGCGCAGATCCCGCCGAAACCACAACAACGCCGGTGCCGACATGTCTGCGGCACCGACGTTGTGAGGAGGATTCGAGATGGCCTATCCGACCCCGAGCAGGTCGATGACGAAGACCAGCGTGCGGCCGGACAGACGATGTCCGCCGCCCGCCGGACCGTAGGCGAGCTCCGGCGGCACGGTCAGCCGACGACGACCGCCGACCTTCATGCCGGGGATGCCCTCCTGCCAGCCCGGGATCAGCCGCTCCAGCGGGAAACGGGCGGACTGACCACGATCCCAGGAGGAGTCGAACTCCTCACCGGACTCGAAGTCGACGCCGACGTAGTGGACGTCGACGACGTCGCCACGCTGCGCCTGGTCGCCGTCACCGACGACGAGGTCGGTGACCTCGAGTTCGACCGGGGCCGGGCCCTCGGGGAATTCGACCTCGGGCTTGGTACTGCTCACGGGACTCTCCTTTGAGTCGGTTCGAGTAGCGCCGGGAACGCTCAGCGCTCGCCGAGGCCGATGTAGTCGCGCTCGGTGTAGCCGGTGTACAGCTGACGCGGGCGACCGATCTTGGTGGTCGGGTCGGCGTTCATCTCACGCCAGTGCGCGATCCACCCGGGCAGACGGCCGAGGGCGAACAGCACGGTGAACATGCGGGTCGGGAAGCCCATCGCCCGGTAGATGACGCCGGTGTAGAAGTCGACGTTCGGGTAGAGCTTGCGCTCGATGAAGTAGTCGTCGCTGAGGGCGACCTCTTCGAGACCCTTGGCGATGTCGAGCAGATCGTCCTGCACGCCCAGCGATTCGAGGATCTGGTCGGCGGTCTTCTTGACGATGGCCGCACGCGGATCGTAGTTCTTGTAGACGCGGTGCCCGAAGCCCATGAGCTTCACGCCGTCTTCCTTGTTCTTGACCTTGGCCATGAACGCCTTGGTGTCGCCACCGGCGGCCTTGATGTCCTCGAGCATCTCGAGCACGGCCTGGTTGGCGCCACCGTGCAGCGGGCCCCACAGGGCGTTGATGCCACCGGAGATCGAGGTGAACAGGTTGGCCTGCGACGAACCGACCAGGCGCACCGTCGAGGTGGAGCAGTTCTGCTCGTGGTCGGCATGCAGGATGAACAGCATGTCGAGGGCCTTGGCCACCTTGGGGTCGACCTCGTAGGGCTCGGCCGGGAAGCCGAAGGTCATCCGCAGGAAGTTCTCGACCAGCGACAGCGAGTTGTCCGGGTAGAGGAACGGCTGGCCCGCGGACTTCTTGTAGGCGTAGGCCGCGATGGTCGGCAGCTTGGCCAGCAGGCGGATGGTCGACAGCTCGACCTGCTCCGGGTCCTTCGGGTCCAGCGAGTCCTGGTAGTAGGCGCTCAGCGCGTTGACGGCGCTGGAGAGCACCGGCATCGGGTGGGCGTTGCGCGGGAAGCCGTCGAAGAACCGCTTGAGATCCTCGTGCAGCAGGGTGTGCCGCTGGATCTTGTTGGTGAACTCCTCGAGCTGGCTGGTGGTCGGCAGCTCACCGTAGATCAGCAGGTAGCTGACCTCGATGAAGGTGGACTTCGCGGCCAGCTGGTCGATCGGGATACCGCGGTAGCGCAGGATGCCGGCGTCACCGTCGATGTAGGTGATCGCCGACTTCGTCGACGCGGTGTTGACGAAACCACCGTCGAAGGTGGTCAGACCCGTCTCCGACAGGAACTTGCCGAGGCCGACCGAGTCACTGCCTTCGCTGGCCGCCAGGATCGGGAGATCCAGCGTCCCGCCCGGGTAGGTGAACGTCGCCGTCTCCGGCTTTGATGTTTGCGCGCCGGTGGGAACCGTTTCAGCGGACACTCGTGGACCCCTTCGTTCAGGTGCGAGATTTTCCTTCTCGTCCGTTCAGGACTCTTGAGTATTAAACGTAGTCTGTTCGAAGCTCGCTCGCCCACGGAGGGTCCGCACCGGGGCGTGACACCGTGACCGCCGCCACAGCGGTGGCATGGGCGGCGATCTCGGTCCAGGCGTCGTCGGAGAGGCCGGCAGCCGCCTGCGACGAGAGCGCCCCCAGCCGGTCGACGCGATGCAGGACCGCCCCCATGATGCTGTCACCTGCGCCGATAGTGTCGGCGACACTCACCGGCGGGGCCGGGACATGATTCCTGCCGGAGGCGGTGATCACGTCGATGCCGTCGGCGCCGGCGGTCACGAGCACCACGGCCACACCCGCGGAGATCCAGTCCTCGGGACGACTTCCGGACGGCCCCTGCGCGAGCCAGGACGCGTCCTCGTCGGAGAGCTTGACGATGTCGACCGCGTCCATCCAGGAGGCGAAGCGGCGACGGTAGGCGTCCGGGTCGGAGATCACCGCGGCGCGGATGTTGGGATCGCAGGCCACCAGGCGGCCCTCGGCGTGACTGCGCCGCAGGATGGTCTCGTACACCGTCGCACCCGGTTCCAGGACCAGCGACAACGTGCCGAAACACACCGCAGAGGCGGTCGGTGCGAACGGCCCCGGGTCGTCGACCAGGCGCGATGCCGTGCCGTCGAGGTAGAAGGTGTAGTGCGCGGCGCCGTCGGAACCGATGGTGGCCAAGGCGAGCGGCGTGGCCTCCGGACGCCGCTGCACCAGGCTGGTGCCCACCCCGGAATGCCACAGTGCGGCCATGATGGCCTCGCCGTAGTCGTCGGTGGACACCGCCGAGCAGAACGACACCGCACTGCCCAGCCGGCCCAGGGTGATCGCCACGTTGAACGGTCCCCCGCCCAGCGCCGGCTGCAAGGGCGCCAGTCCATCGGACGGGCTCGCCGAAGCGGTGGAGACGACGTCGACGAGCGCCTCACCGCAGACCACGATCTCCCTCATCGGGGTGCGCTCCCGGGGCGCCGCACGTTCACGACGCTCAGTGTGCCATCCGCCCGTGGGCGCGGGAGTAGATTCGGTGTCCATGAGCGAGCTGTCGAGAAGCGAGCTTCCCGCGGGCCCGGATGCCGTCTTGCTCGACTTCGCCGGTGCACCCGATGCGGCGCGGGCCGTGACACACACCGACCATCGGCTGCGGGCGGCGTGGGCGGCGGGCGAGCTGCCGACCCTGACCGACATCGTGCCGAGCGCCGAGACGGTGCTCGTGCAGTTCGAATCCGGCTCGGGTGTCGACCACCTCGGCCTCCGTCGGGTATTGCGTTCGGCCGGAACAGGTTCCGCCGGAATCGCCGATGCCGGGGCCGACGAGGTCCGGATCCCGGTGGACTACGACGGCCACGACCTGGCGGCGGTCGCCGGGGCACTCGACGTGGGCGTCGACACGGTGGTCCGAATGCATTCCCAGACCCGGTGGCGTGTCCAGTTCATGGGTTTCGCACCGGGTTTCGGGTATCTGGTGCCGGCCGACGACCCGAACCATCCACTCACCCGGATCGGCCGGCGCGACGAACCGCGGACCCGCGTCCCGGCGGGGTCGGTGGCCATCGCGGCCGGCTACTCGGCGGTGTATCCGCGACAGAGTCCGGGCGGATGGAATCTCCTGGGGCACACCGACATCATCCTGTGGGACGAACATGCCCCGAATCCCTCGACATTGTCGGCGGGGATGACGGTGATCTTCGACGACGTGACCGGACGGCAGAAGTGACCCTGATCGAGATCGTCGCCCCCGGTCCGCTGGCCACCATCCAGGATCGCGGCCGGCCGGGATATGCCCATGTCGGGGTGCCGCGGTCGGGGGCGGCCGACCGGCCCTCGATGGATCTGGCGAATCGCCTTGTCGGCAACGACGACTCGGCCGCGGTCATCGAGGCCACCCTGGGCGGTCTGCGGATTCGGACCGACACCACCGTACTGGTCGCGGTGACCGGCGCCCCGGTACCGGTCCGCGCCGGCGGCCTGTCGGTGGCCGTCGGTACCGCCGTACCACTTCCCGCGGGCGCCGAGCTGGCGTTGGGCACCCCGGCGCACGGGTGCCGGACCTATGTCTCCGTACGCGGCGGATTCGACGTCGCGACCACCCTCGGGTCCCGGTCCACCGACACCCTGTCCGGCCTCGGGCCCGCTCCCCTGTCGCCCGGCGACGTGGTGGGCGTCGGCGACCTGCACGGCCCGTGGCCCGCGGCGACCGAGGCGCCACTGGATTCCACCCACCCCGACGTCACCCGACTGATAGCCCGGGCCGGACCGCGGCGGGGGTATCTCGCCGACCCGTCCGGCCTGTTCACCGGCGAGTGGGTGGCCACCGCGCACAGCAATCGTGTCGGGGTTCGGGTGACGCGCCCGGCGGGTTCGGCCGCACCGGTGTTGCGACACCGCGCGGACATGCCGGAGCTGCGGTCGGAGGGCGTGGCCCACGGGTCGGTGCAGATCCCTCCGGGCGGCGAGCCGGTGATCTTCCTGGCCGACCACCCGGTGACCGGCGGATACCCCGTCGTCGCGGTACTCACCGCCTCGGCGTCGGGCCTGGCCGCACAACTGGCCGCCGGGGATCGGGTGCGCTTCGTCGAGGACTGACCGCGGGCCCGGACGGCCCGCGCCCGTGCCGGCCCACCACTGTGACGGTTGACACTATGTTGAGACGCTTCTAGAGTTTCGTCTCATGACACAGGTTGCGCCGAGCCCTGCGGACGACGTCCGCCCCGCGCCGACCCCCGCGGACCCCCAGGTCGAGTACGCACCACTCGGGCCGGATTCGCTGACCTGGCAGATCTGGGGCACCTGGACCGGCATGTTGCAGGGGCTGTGGGCCGGGTCCATCCAGAACATGCATCCCAAGCTCGGTCAGGCCGTGTGGGATCACTCCGACTTCTTCGGGGAACGCTGGCAACGGCTCCTGCGGTCGCTGTACCCGATCAGCGGCGTCGTCTTCGATTCGGTGGCCGGCGCCGAGACCGGTCACGAGGTGCGCGACTATCACCGCACGGTCAAGGGCACCATGCCCGACGGTTCGCGCTATCACGCACTCGACCCCGACGTCTTCTACTGGGCACATGCCACCTTCTGGTACGGCAACGTGCGGCTGTGCGAACGCATGGGACCGTGGCTCACCGAGGACCAGAAACGGCTGCTGTTCGAGGAGTCGAAGGCCTGGTACGCCCAGTACGGCGTGTCCATGCGACCGGTCCCGGACACCTACGAGGACTTCCTCGAGTACTGGGACCACATGTGCCGCAACGTTCTCCGCGACCACGAATCGGTCCGGACGGTCCTCGACATCTCCCTGCTGCCACCGCCGCCGTTCCTCCGGTTCATCCCGAAGTCGATCTGGCGCAAGCACATCGCCGAGCGGAACGCCAAGTTCTTCCTGTGGCTGACCACCGGGTTCTACGACGAGCCCATCCGGGAACTGATGAACCTCGAGTGGACCGAGCGCGACGAGCGGATGTTCACCCTGCTCGGCCGGGTGGTGAACCTGGTGATGCACCGCATGCTGCCGAAACGCTATCTGCGCCATCCCCGTCCGCGCGATGCCTGGGATCGGGTGCAGGGCCGGGTGCCGATGAACGCACCCCTCGTCGAGACCCCGACGCGCAATCTGCCGCCGGTCGACGAGCGCGACAACCCGATGCACTACTGCCCGATGCATGCCGCGCGCCGGGCCACCTACCCCGGACGGGTCGACGGCGACTGACCCGTCGGCGTCCGCCGGTCGGCGATCACACGACGCCGGTCATCCCCGCGCCGCGATCCGGGCCTGTACCTCCGGCCGGCGCAACGGCGGCACCGTCTTCGGTGGTTGCCGTCGCGCCGGCAGTTCGGCGAGCAGTTCACGGGTGGCCGCGGCGACCGCCGAGACCGCCGCGTCGAAGGCATCGGCGTTGGCCGCCGACGGATGCCGGACACCGCTCACCTTGCGTACGTATTGCACCGCGGCCGCGGTGATCTCGTCCTCGGTGGCCGGAGGCTCGAGCCCCCGCAGTTCGGTGATGTTGCGGCACATGACGTTCCCCTGATCGGCGTTCCCGGCCACCCCTGTCGTGCGGTCGACCGGTGGTCGGTCTGCCCGGTTGTCAGTCGTTGATGTGGACGACCGCCTTCCCCAGGATCCGCCCCTCGGCGAGATCGGTCAACGCCTGCGACAGATCCTCGAGCGGGTAGGTGACGTTGACCGGCGGGCGCAGTCCGGCGGCGATCATCTCGGTCAGTTCGTCGTGCAGGAGACCCGGGACGCCCGGATGGGTGCGCACGTACTCGCCCCACGCGGCACCGACGACGGCGATGTTGCGGAACAGCACCCGGTTGAGCTTGACGGTGGGGATGCCGCCGGCGGCGAAACCGATCACCACATACCGGCCGTCGGGGGCCACCTGCCGCAGCGCCTCGTCGAAGACGTCACCGCCCGACGGGTCGATCATCACGTCGACGCCCTCCGGCGCGAACTCGCGCAGCTTCTCGCCCCAGCCGTCGGTGAGCGCGACGACGTGGTCGGCGCCCAGCGAGCGCAGCAGGTCCTCGGCGCCCGTGCGGTGCACGATGGCGACCACCTGCGCGCCCATCGCCTTGGCGACCAGGATCGATGCGACACCGATACCGCCCGCGGCACCGAGCACGCCGACGATCTCACCGGGGGCGGTCTGGGCGCGCAGTTTCAGGGCGAACAGTGCGGTCTGGAAGTTGATGCCGAGTGCGGCACCCTCGTCGAAGGTGAGGCCGTCGGGCATGGGCAGCAGTTGCTCGGGGGCCGCGGCGACCTGCTCGGCGAATCCACCGACCACCGACGCGACGAGCACGTTGTCGCCGGCGGAGAAGCCCGAACCCTCGGGGGCCGACCGCACCACACCCGCGACCTCGGTACCCGGGGTGAACGGTGTGGGGATGCGGAGCTGGTATTTGCCCTGGCTCATCAGCAGGTCCGGGAAGCAGATCCCGCACGACTTGATGTCGACGAGAACCTGCCCGTCGGCCGGCATCGGATCGGGGGCGTCGACGAGTTCCAGCGCGGACGGACCGGTCTCTGCGGTGAGTACCTGAGCTCTCATGCTTGCTCACCCTACGCGGAGCCGACCAAACGCATGCTTGGCAACGCTAGGATCGTCGATCATGACCGCCTCGTCGGCCTCGACGCCGCTCGCCGCCCCCTCACCCGAACGTCTCCAGGTCGCTGCCGACGCGCCCGGATTCATGCCGCTCGACGAGGCCCAGACCCTGTTCGAGATCGCCGTCGACTACCTGGACCAGGCCGAGTCCACCAAGGTCGGCGTGGAGATCGGGACCTACTGCGGCAAGTCGACGGTGTTCCTCGGCTCGGCCGCCGAGGCCACCGGTGCGGTGCTGGTGACCGTCGACCATCACCGCGGTTCCGAAGAGCATCAGCCGGGCTGGGAGTACCACGACCCCACCCTGGTCGATCCGCATGCCGGCACCCTCGACACGTCGGCGCGCTTCCGCCGCACCATGTTCGATGCCGGGCTCGAGCAGACGGTGATCGGGATGCTCGCCCCGTCGACGACGGCTGCGCGTGCGTGGGGCAAACCCGCCGACTTCGTGTTCATCGACGGCGGTCACTCGATGCAGGCCGCGCAGAACGACCTCGACGGCTGGGCGCCGTGGGTGCGCATCGGCGGTGCCCTGCTGATCCACGACGTCTTCCCCGATCCCGCCGACGGTGGACGCCCGCCGTACGAGATCTACTGTCAGGCGCTGGCCACCGGACAGTTCACCGAGGTCCGGGTGGAGGGGTCGTTGCGGGTGCTGCGCCGCGATTCGGGGGTGGTCGGCCGACCGCTGCCGAAGTAGTCGCCCGCACCCTTCATGTCCGCCCGGAATCGCCTACCGGGACCTGTCGTTGCGACGGCGCCGCCGAGCCGGGTTCATTGACCTGGCGAACCCGTAGCGAACAGGAGAATCCATGTCCGAGCAGGCCCCGGAACCGACCCTTGTCCAGAAGATCCTCACCACCGTGGCGATCAAGGTCTACCAGTTCAAGGAGAAGTTCTCCCGACGCGGTCGGTGACGTCGGATCGACATACCCCGGGCCGTGCGGCGTGGTGCTCGATGCACCTGCCCCACGGCCCGTGTCGTGCCGGGCACATCGGGGCACCCCACGGCACGTCCGGGCCCATCACGGCGCAGATCGCAACGCCGGCATGACATATCGATCGATCTGCCGCCGCACCGACACCGGATCATCGGCGTCGACCGTCGCGCTCGGCATGGTGCCCAGACTGATCAGGACGCGCGCAACCCATTCGGCGACCTCGGCCGGATCGTGGCCGGAGTGCAGCTCACCGCCGGTGATCGCCTCGTCGACGAAGGGCCGCCAGAAGGCGGCGAGGTCCGGGATCAGCGCCGCCACACCGACATCCACGCATGCCGCATACTCGTCGGGCTCGTCGGTGCGAAGCCGGAGCAGGAGCGTCCCCGGGTCGTCGTAGGCGCCGCGGCCGATCCGCACCCCGGCGGTGAGGCGGCCGGCGAACCCGTCGATCGTGGACAGTTCGGCACGGGCGTCGGTCCAGAACGAGGCGGTCAGCCGCACGATGGCCGCGCCGACCATCGCCCGCTTGTCCGGGAAGTGCCGATACAGCCATGCCCGTGACACCCCCGCCACCTCGGCGACCTGCTGCATCGTGGTGGCCCGGATCCCGTGCTCGGCCAGCAGCTTCTCGGTGGCGTCGAGCAGTCGATCGGTGACGCTGACCGCGGTGTCGGTCTCGGTGTCGGTAGCGGTCTGCGCAGGGCCCATGGCCCGACTCTAACAACCCCGGTAGACATTTTCGCGAAAGTGTCCACCGGGTACGCCGAGGAGGAGTAGACAGTTTCATAGATCTGTCAACACCACCTGAGGGGAACCATGCGCGCACGTCTTCCGCGCACCGCGGTGATCGGGGCGGGTATCAGCGGCCTGACCGCAGGCAAGATGCTCGCCGACTACGGAGTCCCGTACACGTGCTTCGAGTCGTCGGACCGGGTCGGCGGCAACTGGGCCTTCGGCAATCCCAACGGGCATTCGAGTGCCTACCGGTCGCTGCACATCGACACGTCCAAGCTGCAGCTGTCGTTCAAGGACTTCCCGATGCCGGACGAGTATCCGGACTTCCCACATCACACGCAGATCAAGGAGTACCTCGACTCCTACACCGACGCCTTCGGGTTGCGCGAGAACATCGAGTTCACCAACGGGGTCACCCATGCCCGACACCTCGACGACGGCGGCTGGGAACTACAGACGCAGCGTGGGGAGCTACGCCGGTTCGATCTGCTCGTCGTCGCCAACGGTCATCATTGGGATCCGCGGTACCCCACGTTCCCGGGCACCTTCGCCGGCATCGAGATGCATGCACACCACTACATCGACATCAGCACCCCGCACGACTTCACCGGAAAACGCATCCTGGTGGTCGGCCTGGGCAACAGCGCCGCCGACATCGCGGTCGAGTTGTCGTCGAAGGCCCTGCGTAACGAGTTGACGCTGTCGACCCGGTCGGGTGCGTGGATCGTGCCGAAGTACTTCGGCGGCAAACCCGCCGACCGGTTCTACCACACATCACCGCACATCCCGTTCTCGTGGCAGCGCAAGTTCATGCAGGTCATGCAGCCCGTGACCGCCGGGCGGCCAGAGGATTACGGCCTGCCCACACCCAATCACAAGTTCTTCGAGGCGCATCCCACACAGTCGGTGGAGCTGCCGTTGCGGCTGGGTTCCGGGGACGTCACCGCCAAACCCAACATCAGCCGATTCGACGGTGACACCGTCCATTTCGAGGACGGCACCAGCGGCGACTTCGACATCATCATCTACGCCACCGGTTACAACATCACCTTCCCGTTCTTCGATCCCGAGTTCCTGTCGGCGCCCGACAACAAGATCGACCTGTACAAGCGGATGTTCTACCCGGGTGTCGACGATCTGGTGTTCGCAGGCTTCGCCCAGGCGACGCCGACGCTGTTCCCGTTCGTCGAATGCCAGGCCCGATTGATCGGCTCGTATGCGATCGGCGCCTACCGGCTGCCACCGGTCGAGGACATGCGCCGGGTGATCGTCGAGGAGCGCGAGTTCTATTCCGGCCACATGGTTCCCAGCGCCCGGCACACCCAGCAGGTCGACTACTACCTGTACGAGCACGACATGCGCACCAAGGAGATCCCCGCCGGTCGTGCCCGCGCCGACCACCTCGGACCGATGCACTGGGCCCACGTGACCCAGCCGGCCGAGCCGACTCTGCAGGAGACCCGATGACCAGCACCGACACCCGCCGCACCGTTCGCTTCGTCTCCGCCGGCACCGAATGCGATGCCTGGTTCTTCGACGCCGCCGCCGACTCCCCCTTCGCCGGCGCCGCGGGCGTCCCGGTGGTGGTGATGGCCCACGGTTTCTGCGGCACCAAGGATTCCGGGCTCGAACCCTATGCTCGCGGCCTGGCCGCCGCCGGCCTGGCGGTGTTCGCCTTCGACTACCGCAACTTCGGCCTGTCCGGTGGCGAGCCCCGCCAGCAGGTGTCGATGACCGGCCAGATCGCCGACTACCACGCCGCGATCGACGCCGCCGTCCGGCAGCCCGGCGTCGACCCGAAACGGGTTGTGCTGTGGGGACTCTCGCAGTCAGGTGGTCACGTACTGATGGTCGGCGCCGAGCTGGCCCGCACTGCCGAGGGACGGTCGGATGTGGCCGCGGTGATCTCGATGGTCCCGATGGTCAGTGGTGTGGCCGCCGGAATCCACAACTACCCCACCGCCGGTGCTGCAGCGATGCTGCGCTCCACCGCACTGGGGATCGGCAGCGCGGTGGGCGGCAAACTGGGTCGGCGACCGCTGATGATGCCCGTCGTCGGCGCGCCGGGAGACAAGGCCGCACTGACCGCCCCCGGCTACCTGGACAGTTACCTGCGGATCGCCGGCCCGAGCTGGCGCAACGAGGTGGATGCGGCGGTGGGTCTGGAACTCGGCGCATACCGCGCCGACCGGCATGCCGCCGACGTCGACGCGCCCGTCCTGGTACAGATCGCCGACTTCGACGGTGCCGCACCGCCCCAGGCTGCCGCCAAGGCCGCCTTTGCCGCCCGGGCCGAGGTCAGGCACTATCCGTGCGATCACTTCGACATCTTCGCCGAGTCGGACGACTCGTGGTTCGGCACCACTCTCGCCCATCAGATCCTGTTCCTCACAAGGCATCTCACCGTCGATCCGATGGAGGGTCCGGTCGGATGAGTACCGCGGTGGTGGTGGGTGGCGCGTCCGGGATCGGGCGCGCCGCCGCCGATCGACTCACCGCTGCCGGGCATCACGTCGTCGTCGCAGATGTGAATGCCGACGCAGCCCGCACGGCAGCAGCCGAGATCGGCGGCGACTGGCTGTATCTCGACGTGACCGACGAGCGTTCCGTGGCCGCGGGTTTCACCGCTCTCGACGACGTGGCGGTGGTGGTGAACTGTGCAGGACTGTCGATGCCCGGGCCGATCGTCGACCTCGAGTTGTCGGCGTGGCAGACCACCGTCGACGTGTGCCTGACGGGAACGTTCCTGGTCCTCAAGCATGCCGGTCGGAGGATCGTCGACGGCGGATCGATCGTCTGTGTCGCCTCGCTCAACGGTCGCCAGCCCGGCACCGGCATGGCCGCTTACTGCGCGGCGAAGGCCGGGGTGCTCATGCTGGTCGAGGTCGCCGCACTCGAGCTCGCCGAGCGGGGTGTTCGGGTGAACGCGGTGTCACCAGGCCTGGTGGACACACCACTGACCGAGGGCATCTCGTTCATTCCGGGACTTCGCGAGGAATATCTGGAGAACACCCCACTCGGCCGGGCCGGTACACCCGGCGACGTCGCCGACACCATCGCCTTTCTGGCCTCCCCCGCGTCGGGCTGGATGACCGGATCGGCCATCGATCTCAACGGCGGCGCCCACATGCGGGGCTACCCCGACCTCCTGGGCAGGATCAAGGCACTCGCCGACGACGACGGATAAGCGCCGGCGACATCGGCCGGCGGAGGTTTCGACACGTCTCGCCAACGGCCCGTCGATGATTGAGCCGGGATCGGAGGTGGTCGCGCTGGTGACATCGGCCGTCTGAGGTTTCGACACGTCTCGTCAACGGCCCGTTGA
>NZ_BCNF01000087.1 GCF_001485495.1 Gordonia desulfuricans NBRC 100010
CGAAACCTCCGCAGCCCACGTCAGGAGGCAACCACCTCCGAGGTGGCCACCCTGGCAACCCGGCCGTCTGAGGTTTCGACACGCCTCGCCGCTACGCTCCTCATCGGCTCAACCATCAACGCTCAGTTGATGATTGAGCCGGGACCGAGCCGCAAAGGCGAGGACCCGAGTCGAAATCTCCGCAGCCCACGTCAGGAGATGACCACCTCCGAGGTGGCCACCAACTCAACCACCGTAGGGGTCCTCGACCACCAAGGGCCGTTGCAGACTGCTATCCCACGGTCGCGGGCGCGATTCCCAGCTTTCCGGCAAGCTTGGCGAGGTAGGCCGATGCGCGTTCGACGGAGTCGTCGGGCAGGCCGTACAGCACTGTGGTGACGCCGAGATCCCGCCAGGCGTCGAGCTTCTCGGCGACGGGCTTGAAGTCGAGGACGACGATCTGCGGGTCACCGGCGCGGCCGGCGTCGGACCAGATCTGTTGCAGCAGCTTCACCGATCCCTCGATGTCGGCCTCACCGGGGGTGGTGATCCACCCGTCGGCACTGCGGGCGATCCACTTGAAGTTCTTCTCGTTGCCCGCGGCACCGACCAGCGTGGGCAGCGTGCCCTGTGGCGGCTTGGGCCACGCCCAGCTGGGCCCGAAGTCGACGAATTCGCCGTGATACTCGGCTTCTTCGTCGGTCCAGAGCGCACGCATCGCCTCGAGATACTCGCGCAGCATGGTGCGGCGGCGCTTCGGGGGGACCTTGTGGTCGGCGAGTTCGTCGAGATTCCAGCCGAATCCGACACCGAGGGTGACGCGTCCGCCCGAGAGATGATCGAGGGTGGCCAGGGTCTTGGCCAGGGTGATCGGATCGGACTGCACCGGCAGGGCGACCGCGGTGGCCAGGCGGATTCGTTCGGTGACCGCGGCGGCCGCGGCGAGCGTCGTCCACGGGTCGAGGGTGCGCATGTACCTGTCGTCGGGCAGCGACGAGTCACCGGTCTGAGGGTGCGCGGCGTCGCGGCGGGTGGGGATGTGGCCGTGCTCGGGCACAAAGTACGACGCGAAGCCGGCCTGTTCGATCAACGGAGCCAGGATCTGCGGCGCGAGGCCACGGTCACTGGTGAATTGCACGATCCCGAAGTCCATGGCTTCACCATAGACAGACGACTGGACACTAGTCCAGGCATATTTCCGGAAACCTGACCCCCTCGGCGAACTGGTTCCAGGTCGCCTCGTCGATCCGCCCGCCGGAGTTGCACACCCGCGCGGCCACCGCGTCGACGTCGATCGTCCACCACTGCAGGTCAGAGGCCCCGCCGGCGTAGATGATCCCGTGACTGTCGATGGTGGGTTCGCGCACGTACACCGACTCGGAGGTGATGGACTCGTCCGGGGCGATCGGCGCCGGCCGGGCGGGATCGGAGATGTCCCAGAGCTGGATGGTCTGGGTACCGCCGACCACCAGGGTCGTCCCGTTCTGCGCGATCGACAGCGACGTGACCCGCAGGCCGGCCGGCACGAGGACCGGGGTGCTCTGCCCCACACCGACCTCGCTCACCGAGATCTGCTGGTCGTCGGCGCCGCCGTAGAGGTATCTGCCGTCCGGGCTGAACTCGACGGCGTTGACCGCGCTGTCGTGGGAGGTGATCACCTGCACCTGCTTCGGCGCGGCCGGGTCGGACACATCCCAGCGGGTGATCCGGTGCCGCGCATCGGCGACGGCGATACTCCTGCCATCCGGACTGAACGCGACGTCCTCGACGAAGCCCTCGGCCGCCGCGATCGGCGACCCCAGGGACCGGGGAGCGTTCGGCTCGGTGACATCCCATAGTTGCACGGTGTTGTCACCGGCCCCGGTCACCAGGATGTCGCGGTCCGGGGAGAAGGCCAGGGGAAAAGCATGGCGGGTACCCAGGTGCAGCGTCGCGATCGGTGTGGGCCTGGCGCGGTCGGAGATGTCGTAGAGGTCCACCTCGCCGCCGCCGGTGAACGCGGTGGCGAGGACCTCACCGGAACGGTCGAACGCGGTGACATAGCCGCCACTGGGCCGCAGCGGACGCCGGATCTGGGACAGTTCGGTGGGTGTTCCCGAGGTGAGATCCCACAGCAGGATGCGCTGATCGGCACCACTGGTCGCCAGCGTGCGGTCATCAGGGCTCACCGAGGTCCGGGTGATCGGCAGGCTGTGCGCCGGGGTCGGGGCGCGGGGGATGTCCCACGCCTGCACGCTGCCCGCACCTCCCGCGGTGAGCACGGTGTAGGGCTGCAGTTCCAACGCGGTGAAGAACGAGCCACCGACCGTGCGCATCGGGACACCGAGTTCGGTCAGCATGTTGGGTGAGGCGGCGTCGCCGTCGGTGGACACATCCCAACGCCGGGCGACGCCGTCGATCCCCGCCGACACCATCGCGCGACCGTCACCGGAGAATCCGACCGTCCAGATCGCCGCACCGTGCCCGCGGACCCGGCCGAGCTGGCGGGGCGACCGGGGATCGGCCAGGGAGAACACCGCGACCATACCGTCGTCACGTCCACTCGCCAGCAGCCGTCCGTCGGGTGAGATCGCCACCGAATGCCAGCCGCTGTCGATGCCGTCGGCGATGCGGGCGATCATCACCGGCGTCGCGGGATCGGCGATGTCGATGACGCCGATCGTCCCGTCGTCGGAACCGACCACCGCGAGCGGGGCGGTCGGGCTGGTCGCGACCGTGCGGACCGGGCCGCCGAAGCCGCGGACCGCCGACACCGGCCGGTATCCGGTGGGATCGGAGGTGTCCCACAGGGTGACCACCCCGTTGTCGTGCGTGGACACCATGGTCCGGCCGGTGCGGTCGTAGCGCAGGATGTAGGCGGTACCCGACCCGAACGGCGAGGTCAGCGTGGCCGTCCGGGAGGGATGCGCGACGTCGGCGACATCCCACACCGCGATGTGCCCGTCGCCGTCGGCCGATGCCAGCTGCTTGCCGCCGGGTGCCAGGGCCACGGAGGTGACGAACGACGAGTACCCGCCCATCGGCGGTGATGCGGCGACGATGTCGTTGGGCTCGGCGGTCGACCACAACCGGACCGTCTTGTCGTAGCTGGCGGTGGCCAGCAGGTCGGTCTGCTGGTCGATGCTCATGTCGTAGATCGCCCCGGCATGCGCCTGCCGGGCCGGTGCCGGAAGCGGCAACTGCTGGGTCTGCAGCACCCGCATCCGGGCGATGGGGTCGTCGGGATGGATTCGCCACGCCCCCACCGCCAGCTGCGCGGCCAGACCCGGATCGGTCTGTGCCAGTCGGCCCGCCGACGACAACAATGCCGAGAACCGGGCGCTGTCGCTCTCGCGGCCGAGGGCGATGTTGGAGCCGATCGCGACGATCGCGGCGACCACCGAGATCACCGCCAGCAGCACCACCGCACTGATCCCCCAGCGTCGTCGACGCCGCTGCATCTCCGCATTGCGCCGGGACGTGTGCAGGAAGTCGCGGGCGGTGGCCGCGAGCATCGGGTCGTCGGCGACCTGCTCGGCCCACGCCGTCCGCGCCGGGTTGTACAGCAACGAGGTGTCCCGGGACTGCCGGTCCCATTCGGCGGCGTCGGAGGTCACCCGCTCGTAGACGGGCGCGAGGTCGCGGACCTTCTCGAGCAGGTCGTCCAGACGCGGCCACGCCGTCAGCACCACGTCGTGGATGATCTGGACCTGCTGGTCGGAGACGGTGAGCAGGCGTGATTCGGCCAGGATCTCGATCACCGCCACCGTGGCGGCCGGATCGTCGCCCAGTGCGCTGAGCTCGGCGAGGGTGCGGGGCCGGCGGGCGGTCACGCCGTCGGAGATGTGGATCAGCGACAGCAGCAGCCGTTCGGCGACCGTCCGCTGGCCCGGGTCGAGACCCGACCAGGTGGCCTCGGCGGTCTCCGAGATCGCCGAGCCGACGCCACCGGCGGCGTGGTAGCCGGCGACGGTGAGCATGCCGCCGCCGCGCCGCTCCCACATCACCGACAGCACATGGGCGACCAGCGGCAACTGCCCGGCACGGTCCTCGATCGGGCCACGTCGACCCGACAGGCTGCGCAGATCGGACAGGATGGTCGGGGCCAGACCCTTGTCGACCCGGATGCCGGTGCTGCGGGCAGGTGCCCCGATCACGTCTTCGAGCTCTTTGTCGGTCATCGGCGGCACCACGATCGAACGCTGCTGCCAGGCCGTCGCGAGCGGCTCGAGTACCGAACACATCTCGTACATGTCGGCGCGGGCGCCCACCACCACCACGTTGCCCGGCACCGCGGCGAGCGCGGCCAGGGCCTCCATCAGTCGCTGCACCGGCTCGGCGTGCAGCGATTCGCCCACCATCACCTGCTCGATCTGGTCGACGACGTGCACGGTCAGGTCCGGGGCATCCACATCCACCCCGACGCCCACATCCGCCCCGACGCCCACATCCACACCGGCGGGTCCCGGTTCGCGCTCGGGCCCGCGCGCCCCCGGTTCGGTGTCGGCGACGAGGTTGACCGCCAGCCGGGTGTCGACCTGCCAGTTGCGCTCGACGCGGGTACGGCCGGAGCGTTCGCCGCCGGCCGCGATCCGCGCGATCCCGGCCCGCAACAGCGACGACTTACCCGCCCCGGACACCCCGGTCACGATCACCAGGGCCGGGGTGGTGCCGCGTTCGGCGTCGGCGGCCTCGACCAGTTCGGCCAGTCGGGACAGCACCCGGTCCCGCCCGAAGAACACCTCGTGGTCGGCGGCGGTCATCGCGTCGAGACCGCGGTACGGCGACACCGCGGCCGGGATGTCCTCGGCGTCGGACCCCGCATCGGAGCTACCGACGGTGCCCGGCGAGGTGTTCCGGTCGGCCGAGCGCGGGGCCCGCGACGCCGACCACCACCGCTCCCATTCGGTGAGCGGCGCGGCGTCGGCACCCTTCGACTGGGCTTGCAGGATCAACCACGCGAGGACCGGTTCGAGGGTCTCGAAGCTCGCCGGCAGATGACGTCCGCGCCGCCAGTCCGACAGCCGCTGGACGGTGACATCGGCGCGCCCCGGGGCCAGGCGCGCGGCCCCCTTGACGGTGTGCGCGAGGGTCGGCGACCCGGCCGCGGCGAACAACGCCAGCAGCTGCGCCCCGAACCGCCCGGCCGCATCGGCCGCGGACGCAGACACGGATGCGGTGGAGCGACCCGTCGCCATGGTTCCTTTCCCGCCGCGCCCGACAGCGGCGCATGCACTCAACGAATGTACGAAATTCACCATCGTCACGCCCACCCCGAGGTCGCGTTTCCGGTGTGACGGGGGGTGTGTTTTCCGGACCGGAAAACTCGTCACCCCCGCTGAGCTGGTGTTTCACCGTGTTTTCCGGACATGTACTGGATCCGGTTGCCCCGGAGGAGATGGAATGGTGTTACTCCTCCGGAGCCCAGCGGGTGACGGATCGAGTCGTCGGGGGAGCGTGCTCTCGCCGTCCAGAGAGGGGGACGGCGAGAGCACGCTTGGCGAAATGGGGGGCGGGTTCCGGACATCGAGGGGCTGTCCGGAACCCACCACTCGGGAATCGACACACCCGAGGATCAAAGCACTCGGGGATCGACAGCAGTGCCGCTACACGCGCGGCGCGAGCCTCCGGCCGGCATCGCGGAAGATCCCGTTGCCCGCCGTCGTACGGCTCACCGCATCGGCGGCGAGGACCACCGCCCCGGACGTCCAGCAACTCTTCTCCACCGGCCAGCGCTTGCCGTCGTCGAAGACCAGACCGGTCCAGTACGAGCCGTCCGGATCACGCAGATGCTGGATCGAGGAGATCAGGTCGATCGCGTCGGCGGTGTCACCGAGCGCGTCGAGGGCCAGCGCCAGTTCACTCGTCTCCGCACCGGTCACCCACGGCCGATGGTCGACGCAGCGGATGCCGAGCCCGGGCACCACGAACTCGTCCCAGCGCCGCGCGATCAGTTCCTGTCCCGCCCGCCCGCGGATGGCCCCGCCGAGTACCGGGTAGTACCAGTCCATCGAATGCTCGGACGGCTTCTCGAAGACCTCCGGGCGGGTCGTGAACGCGTCGTCGAGGGCATCGAGGGCACGCACCCAGTCGTCGTCGGGCTGTCTCATCTCGGCGGCGATCCGGATCGCGCAGTCCAGCGACTGGTAGATGCTGGCGTTGCCGGTGATCAGTGCCTCGTCGAACATCGCGTGGGTCCGGTGGTCGCCACCCCACCGGAATGCGCCGTCGGGTCGCTGGAAGCGGCAGACGAGGTCGATCGCCGACCACACCACCGGCCACATGCGTTCGAGGAACGCGGTGTCGCCGGTGATGAGGTAGTGATGCCACACCCCCACCGCGATGTAGGCGCAGAAGTTGGAGTCGATGCCCGGATCGGTGATCTCACCCTGCACGATCGTGATCGGCCAGGAACCGTCCGAGCGCTGATGGCGGCGTGACCAGTCGTAGGCGGCCTCGGCCTCGGCGACGAAGCCGGTGACGCTCAGCGCCATCGCCGACTCGACGTGATCCCACGGATCGGTCTTGCCGCCCGGGAACCACGGCAACGCCCCCGACTCCTCCTGCATGCCGACGATGGCCGAACCGGTGGCGACGACCTGCTGGGCCGTCAGCACACCGGCGACCGCCGGTGCGGTAGTCATCGACCGACCGTCACTGCGGCTTACGCAGATACAGCGCGACCGACTTCCCGATCACCGGGTTGAGCACCTGCTCACCGACCCGGGTGAGCCACGGCTTGCTCATCATGTCCCACACGAGCAGCTGGTGATAGCCCTTGACCAGCAGGTTGTCGTCGTTGTCGACGCCGACCGCACACTTGAGCCACCAGTAGGGGGCGTGCAGGGCGTGCGCGTGGTCGGTGCCGGTGACCTCGAGGCCCGCCGCGGTGAGCTTGCCGGCGAGCTCGGAGGCCTTGTAGATGCGGACGTGCCCGCCCTCCACCTCGTGGTACTCGTCCGACAGCGCCCAGCACACCTTCTCCGGCCAGTACCGCGGCACGGTCACCGCGGCCATGCCGCCCGGCTTGAGGATGCGCACCATCTCGGCGATCGCGGCCTCGTCGGACGGGATGTGCTCGAGGATCTCCGACATCAGCACCACGTCGAACGAGTTGTCGGCGTAGGGCAGCCGCAGGGCGTCACCCACCTCGGCGCGCGCCTTGGCGCTGGCCGGCACATGCCCCTCGGCCATCATCGCGTCGAACATCTCCGCGACGTCGGCCATATCCGACTCGGACTGGTCGAAGGCGATCACATCGGCACCCCGACGGAACATCTCGTACGAGTGGCGGCCCTGACCGGCCCCGATGTCGATCGCCTTGGTCTGCGGTCCGACACCCAATCGGTCGAAGTCAACTGTCAGCACGCACTTGTCCCCTCTGTCTGTGCCCGGGTGGTCCCGGCCTTCTCCAGCCCTGCTCTGTCGAATCCGGCCTTGTCCAAGACCGTCTGGTAGTGCGCAGCGGTCTTCGCCGCGACCGCGGCCCAGCTGTAGCGCTCCTCCACCCGCTCGCGTGCGGCCACCGACATCGCCGACCGTAGGTCGGCGTCGTCGAGCAACCGGCCGATCGCCTGGGCGAGGGCACCGGAGTCACGCGGCGGCACCAGCGTCGCGGCGCACCCGTCGGTGCCGACGACCTCCGGGATGGCCCCGGCGCGGGTCGCCACCAGCGGGGTGCCGCAGCTCATCGCCTCGACGGCGGGCAGCGAGAACCCCTCGTACAGCGACGGCACGCAGGCGACCTCGGCCGTGGCGAGCAACTCGGCCATCTCCTCGTCGGTCAGCCCGGACACGACGTTCACGCGGTCACCGATGGCGAGCTCGTCGATCAGCTTCGCCGACGGTCCGTCGGGGTCGAGCCTGGACACCAGCGTCAGGCTGACGTCGCGTTCGGAGGCGAGCTTCGCGATCGCCTCGAGCAGATAGGAGACCCCCTTGAGCGGGGCGTCGGCGCTGGCCACACACACCACGCGACCCGGGATGCGCTCGGCACCGGGGGTGAACACCTCGGTGTCGACGCCGAGCGGGATGGTGGTGATGCGGCCGGCCGGGATGTCGAAGGCCTTGCGGATGTCCACCTCGCTGCTGCGCGAGACGGTCAGCAGTTCCGGGATCCGCCGCGACACCAGCCCCTGCATCCGCAGGAAGGAATGCCAGCGCCACGCGGTGATCTTGCGCCAGCCCTTCGCCGCCTTCACCGCGAGGGTGCGGTCGCGGGTGATCGGATGATGGATCGTCGCGATCAGCGGGAACCCCGCCTGCTGGATGCGCAGCAGGCCGTAGCCGAGGCACTGGTTGTCGTGCACGATGTCGAAGTCGTCGCGACGGTCGGCGAGCAGCCGGGCCGCCCGCAACGAGAACGTCAGCGGCTCACCGAAGCCCGCGGTCCACATCGCACCGACCTCGAGCAGGTCGATCCAGTCGCGGTACTCGGCGAGCCGGGGGGTGCGGAACGGATCGGGTTCTTCATAGAGTCCCAGGCTCGGCACCTTGGTGAGGACGACACCCGCATCGATCGCGGACTGGTCGAGTTCGGGGTACGGCTGCCCCGAGAAGATCTCCACCTGGTGGCCCAGCAGTGCCAGTTCCCGGCTCAGGTGCCGGACGTAGACACCCTGACCTCCGCAATGCGGCTTGCTGCGATAGGACAGCAGTGCGACGCGCACACGTCCCCCCTTCTGTGGCGATTCGATGATCCTACTGAGGTGATCGGTCGGGTGGGTTCAGTCCTCGGTGGCGGCGTTCTCCAGCGCACCGATGTCCACCAGCTTCACACGTCGACGCCCGGCGGGCTTGCCGGCGCCGCGTTCTGCCTGGTCGATGCGCTTCCACCCGGCGAGGTCGATGCGCGCGGCACCGCGGTCGGCGACCAGTGCGGGGACGTCGTCGCGACTCGTCTTGGGTTCGGGCAGCGCGTCGGCGATGAAGTCGGCCAGCAGTGAACCGGCGGTCTCGTGCCCACACATCCGGTTGCGGCCGATGCCGCCGGTGGCTCCACGCTTGATCCAGCCCGCCACGTACAACCCGGGGATGACGTCGCCGTCGGCGGCGGTCAGCACCCGGCCCGCGGTGTTGGGGACCACCGCGGCCGACTCGTCGAACGGTAGATCGGTGATCGGCACACCCCGATAGCCGATGGCGCGCAGCACGATCGACGCGTCGACGTCGAAGGTCTCCTCGGTCGGGGTGATCGAGGCACGCGCCGAACCGTCGACGTAGACATTGCGCACGCAGCGCACGGTCTCGGCCTTGCCGTCGCCGGCGATCGACACCGGCGAGGTGAGGAAGCGGAACACGATGCGCTTGTTGCCGGGGGTCGTGGGGCGCTCGGCGAACTCGCGGGCCAGGCGGATCTTGGTGGCGATCGTCGAGTCGAGCGTCCCGTCGTCCTGGGCGGCCTGCGACGCGGGATCGAGGGTGAGCTCGTCGGGATCGACGATCACATCGACGCCCTCGACGTCGCCCAGGGCCAGGAACTCGCTGTTGGTGTAGGCGGCCTGGGCGATGCCGCGGCGGCCCAGCAGCACCACCTCGGTGATCGACGAATCGCGCAACGCCTCGAGTGCGTGGTCGGCGATGTCGGTGGTGGCGAGCTCGTCGGGGTCGCTGACCAGGATTCGGGCCACGTCGAGGGCGACGTTGCCGTTGCCGACCACCACCGCCCGCTCACCGGACAGGTCGACGGCGAGGTCGGCGTGGTCGGGATGGCCGTTGTACCAGGCCACGAACTCGGTGGCGGGCAGCGAACCGGGCAGGTCCTCCCCCTCGATGCCGAGGCGTTTGTCGGTGGGGGCGCCGGAGGCGTAGACCACCGCGTTGTAGCGGTCGGCGAGCTCGTCCTGGCTGATGTGCTTGCCCACCTCCACATTGAGGAAATAGGTGAAGTTCTTCTTGGCGGCGACCGACGCGAAGGTCGACTCGACCCCCTTGGTGGCGGCGTGGTCGGGGGCCACACCGGCGCGGACCAGACCGTACGGGGTGGGCAGCCGGTCGAACATGTCGACGGCGACCTGCGGCCGGCGGACGAGCTCCTCGGCGGCGTAGAACGCCGCCGGGCCCGCGCCGACGATCGCGACGTGCAACGGCCGGTCCGGCAGCTGCGGCGCCTTCTTGGGCGGCACCAGTCCGCCCTCGACGTCGTGGTCGGTGTAGTAGTCCGCGTTGATCTGCAGATACGGCTCGTCGCGCTCCTCGAGCTGGTCGTCGGGGACGATGGCCTCGACGGGGCACTCGTCGATGCAGGCCCCGCAGTCGATACACGTCTCCGGATCGATGTAGAGCATCTCCGCGGTGAGGAACTCCGGCTCGTCCGGTGTGGGGTGGATACAGTTCACCGGGCACACACTCACGCACGAGGAGTCGTTGCAACACGGTCGTGTGATCACATGCGCCATCTGGGGTTTCCTTGCCTCAGTCCTCATGGAACGTGTTCTAGTTTCGCGGCTGACACTATCCTATACGCTGCGATGTGTGTCACTCTGGGTATCGTGTCCGCGTGACCGCATCTGAGCCCGACATGCTCGCCGACCTACCGGATCGCAAAGAGGGTGCGCGATACTTCGAGGTCGGCTATCGCGTCCGCACCGGTGACGTGGATCAGCAGATGCGGGTGCGGCTCGACGCCGTCGCGCGCTACCTGCAGGACGCGGCCAACGACAACCTCGAGGCCAGCGACCTCGGCGACCTCGACCCGTTCTGGGTCGTACGGCGCACCGTCATCGACGTGATCCGGCCGTTCTCCTGGCCCGCCTCGATCACCGCGCAACGCTGGTGCGGGTCGCTGTCGACCCGCTGGTCCAACATGCGCGTCCGGCTCACCGCAGACCACGAGACCAACCGCTTCAACCCCGAGGCGCGCGAACCGGGACTGATCGAGACCGAGGCGTTCTGGATCAACGTCAACGACCAGGGCATGCCCTCCCGGATCTCCGACCGGTCGCTGGAGGTGCTCTCGTCGATGACCGACGAGCACCGGCTGCGGTGGCGCGCGATGAATCCCGAGCAGCCGCCGGCCCCCGACGTGGTGGCTGCACCCGACCGCGAACATGTGCTGCGCAGCACCGACTTCGACCCGTTCAAACACCTCAACAACGCCGCCTATCTGGAGGCGGTCGAGGACGAGCTGATCGCACACGCCGACCTGATCGACGGTCCGCACCGACTGGTGATCGAGTACCTGCGGCCGATCGTGCCGGGCACCCCCATCACGCTGCGCCGGGTGCGTGAGCCCGATCAGCTGCTGGTGTGGATGCTGATGCCCTCGGCCGACGATCCCGAGGTCCTGCAGGTGGCCGCGACGGTGTCGGTGACGCGGCGCCCCGACTGACCGCGAATCCTGTTGCGGCCCTGAACCCGTCGACCCCTCCGCGGTTCAGCGCAGGCGCAGGCGCAGGATCTGCCCGGTCTCACTGCCCGCCAAGAGGATTCGCGGGCTTCCGGGGACGGTGGCCACCGAGGTGAGCGGGGCGCCCACCGAGGAGGTGCACACCTGCCGGGTCGTGAGGTCGACGATGTGCAGTTGCCCGGTGGTGGATGCGACCGCGAGCGTGTGCTCGTCCAGTGCGACCAGATCGTCGAGGATCCCCGGCAGCGGCGCGGTGAGGTCGGCGGCGACCGATGTCCGTGCGGGGTCGTCGAGCGGCACCCGAAGGACTCGCCCCGTGGCACTGAGTGTCAGTGTGACGTAGAGGTTCTCGCCGACGAGGGCCACACCGTTGACGCCGGTACCGTCGACCGTCGACGTGGGTGCGAGGTTCTTCGGGGCGGTATCCGACCATGCGGTGTCGATCCGGCCGCCGGGAGTGATCCGCGTCAGCCCGAGCCGGCCGTCGGCGACGGAGACCGCACCGTCGTCGGCGACGGCGAGTCCGTTGGGCATCCCGAGGCCGGTGGCGAAGACCCGTGGAACCGGCTGCCGCACCGTCGGATCGACGGTGACGATGGTTCCGGTGAGCGCGGTACCGGGCAGCATGTTGACCGTGGAGTCCCCGGTGGCGACATACAGCAGGCCGTCGGGTCCGCGCCGGATCGCGCCGGGGGCGTCGACGCGTATCGAGGCGGTGCGCACACCATGGGAGTCGTAGTGCTCCACCGTGTTCGAGAACGTGCGGCTCACCCACAGCCCACCGTCGGCGTCGGCGTCGGCGAGGAGGTTCTCGGCCCAGCCGGCCCCCGGTGCGGTGATCGGTTGCGGCGCGGTGACCACTACCGGACACGGCGGTGCCGCAGTGGCTGAACCGGCCCCGACGGCGCCGGCCCCGACGGTGACCAGTGCGGCGGCGACGATCGCGCATGCAGCCGATCTCATCCCGAACAGATTGTCCCGCATGGTCTCCCCCGGTGTGTCGTGTCGGCTCTCGTTCCCGCAGGCCTATTGCCCACCGTTGAGCACGAGTTCCATGAGTTTGGTCGGCGCTGCGCACGGATCGGCCGATGCCGACCCGCCGATCGGTTCCACCCAGAAGGTGAACACACCTCGGCTCGGCGCACGTGTGGTGACGCCACAGACATTGGGCCGCCGAGGATCCCGCTGGGTGAACGCGGCCTGACCGACGACCTTGACGTTCTCGGTGACATACCCGAGTTTCTTGCCGGTGTCCTTCTCCACGTTGAGGTTTCCCCACTCGAACCAGTTGAAGGTCACGTTGGCCGCGACCGGACCGTCGACGATCCAGCGGCAGATGGCGCCGTTGAAGGTCGACGACGCCGACGTCCCGCCGACCGCCTTGGCGATCTGTGCGTCACTGAGGATCTGACATTCCAGGGTGAGCTGGTCGTACTGGTCGGTGTCGACGTTGCCGGAGGTGTTCTGTCCGCCCTGCCCCACCGCGACCGCATCCCCGTCGACGTCGCGGGCACAGCCGGCCAGCACGGCGACGATCACCGCGAGGATCGCCAGCCAGACCGCCGGGCGGCAGCTCCCGCGCATCACTTCGCACGCTCGATCGACATGGTGGCCAACTGTTTCGCCGCGTCGCAGATGGCCTGGGTGTCGGCGGCCTCGCCGGAGGCGACCAGCCCGCGACTCAGCGACCATTCGAAGAAGTCGGCACCGAAGGCGATCCCGATCTCACAGATCCCGGTGTCGTAGGCGATGAAGCCCTTGTGTCCGGAGATGTCGATGTCGGTGGTGGATTCACGGGAGAGCTGTTCGGTGGCGCGCTCCCGGCCGATCGGTGACCCCCGGTACCAGTTGAACGAGGCCACCGCACCGGTCCGGCTGATCCCGACCCCCCATTCGCAGACCGACGGATTGTCGATGTTCAGCGTCATCGCACCGAACCCGGTGAGCCGGCTGACCTCCTCGGTGGTGACACCACCGCATTCGCCGAAGAACGGTCCGCCGCCGGCCGGCCCCGGCGCCTCGGGGGTGTTGCGTGCCCCGGACGCCGTGCTGTCCGAGCCGGACGAACACGAACTGAACAGCAATGCCACCGCGACCATCGTGACGATCAGCCCCAGGAGTCCGCCGGTGCTGCGGAAACGGTCGAGGTCACGGCGTTCGCGTTTGGTGGGCCGTCCCGCACCGCGATCGCGGCGCGGCTGCGAGGCGACGATCTCCCGCGGCGGTGGCGGCGGCGAATGGTCGATGTAGCATTCGGCGGCCAGCGGCGCCGACACCCGTTTGGCGATCAGCTTGGTCACCTCGACGATGCGTTCACGACCGTCGAGCCGGACCTGGACGCGGTCGCCGACGGCGACATGCTGGGCCGGTTTGGCGGTGACGTCGTTGACCCGGACGTGTCCGGCACGGCAGGCGGCACCGGCGGCGGAGCGGGTCTTGGTGAGGCGGATCGCCCAGATCCAGCTGTCGACGCGGATGGATGCCATCTACTTCTGCCGGGTCAGCAGGTAGTAGCCGCCGCCGAGGGCGGCGAGGGCGAAGATGATGGCGAGCCACTCGGCACCGAAGATCCAGAGCAGCACGAAGATCGCGATTCCCGGCGACACCGCGAGCACACTCATCACCGGATGTTGGCGCACCACCTGGGTGAGCGCCTTGCTCTTGTTCGGGTCGATGGCCATGGGTCCGTCCGTCTCCTGGTTCGGCGAGCGGCCCTGGGCACGCTGCGATGAGCGGGTATGCCCTGCCCACTGTATCGAACCGGGCGGTGCTCACCGCTCGCGAAACGACGGCGACGCGGCGGCGATTCGGGCGACCACCGCGTCGGCGTCGGTGGCGAGGATGCGCAATGCCGACCGTGCGGCCTCGCCCGGGATCTCCACCAGTGCCTGGGTGAGCCGGATCCGCAGTGCGGTGTCGGCGGGGTGCGCGGCCAGTTCGGCGGTCAATTCGCCGACGATCCGGTCGGCGAGCGCAGTCCCGGACCCGTCCGAGGTCATGGCGCCGAGGATCTCGGCGGCCTCGACGTCGGTGACACCGCCGATGACCAGGTCGAGCAGGCGCGGGACCGCGGCGAGGCCCCCACGCCGACCGACCGTGCGGGCGGCGAGACCGCTGATCTGTGCGTCGGCGTCGGCGAGGGCCTCGGTGAGCACCTCGGTGGCCCGCTCACCGTCGATCTCGGCGAGCGCCCGCACCGCGCGCAGCCGGACGGCCGGATCGTCGGAGTGCAGGCCCGTCCGGAGCCCGTCCACGACGTCGTCGCCCGCGTGCGCTCCGCGGGACAGTGCCCACTGCAGCGCGCCGGCGGCGTTGGGTTCGTCCTCGGTGAGCACCGCATCGACCAGCAACCCGACCGGCAGGGCGTCGTCGGGCGGACTCAGCGCAGCGCGTTGCCGGCGGCCGGCGTCGGCGGCGGTGAGCTCACGCATCAGCGCCACGATCCGCAGGACGTCGGTCCAGTCGTCGGGTGCCGCGGCGTCGACGGCGCGCAGCCGGTCGAGGAGTTCACGTTCGCGCCGCAGGCGCTCCTCGGTGGCGCGGATCAGATCACCCACCAGGGTGTCCGGCGTGAAGTGTGGGTCGGCGAGCGCATCGGCGATCTGCCGCAACGACATCCCGAGGGATCGCAACCCCTCCACATGGAAGATACGGCGGACGTCGTCGTCGGTGTACTCGCGGTAGTTCCCGCTCGTCCGGCCGCTCGGGCACACCAGCCCCAGGCTGTCGTAGTGCCGGAGCATCCGGGTGCTCACCCCGGAGTACCGGGCGACCTCACCGATGCGCATGCCGGCTCCTCATCGGAACTGCGCACTCAGCGCCAGTTGTGCGCGCCGCAGACTCTTGCGCACCTCGCTTCCGCCGCGGCCGCATTCGGTCGACAGTTCGTCGGCCAGCCAGAGGCGCCGGTCGTCGGGGACCAGGACGACCGCGGCGCGCCAGGCGCTGCGGGCGACGTCGTCGTCGGGGTCGTGCAGCAGCTCCGCGGTGATCAGCCCCCACGTCGACGACGCGCCGATCTTGGACAACGTGTGCAACGCTTGGCTGCGCATCTGCGGACTCGCCGACCGGACGGCCTCGGCCAGATGCGGCACGGTGAGGTCCACCGGCTGACGGGTGAGCGCCCAGACCAGCATGTCGCGGACGAAGAAATCCGGCTCCACGCCGCTGCGTTCGACGAGGACGCCGATCAGCGACGGGTCGGGATCGGTACCCGCCGCCAGGGCGGCCGACAGTCGCGTGGACGGGTTGTCGGCGGACAACGCCGACGCGATCCGGGCGCTCGTCGGGCCGGTGGATGGGTCGGTCATCGGGTCGATGGGGATCATCGTTCACCTCCTGACGACGAGTCCACACCTTGACATGGTGTCAAGGTCAAGGGCCGGGTCGTCAAGACCCCGATCATCGGGACCGTGGCTTCTCCGTCCACGAGAATGTCCCGCGGACCGCACACTTCCGGTGCGGTCCGCGGGACATGTCTCCGCGAGCGGGATCGATCAGGCGGCGTCGGCGACCGGGGTCTCACCACTGGTGTCGGCGGTGGTGCTGCCGGTGCCGTCGGTGTCGGTGCCGTCGGTGTCGGTACCGGAGTCCGTGTCGGTGTTCTCGCCCGAATTCGCGTCGGCACTGTCGGTGTCCGACGGGTCGGTGTCGGTGCCCGACGGCTCCGAGGTGGTCGGCTCGGACGTCGACGGCGATGTCGTCGTGGTCCGAGTCGTCGTGGTGCTCGTCGCGGGCGTGTCGTCGGCGTCGTCGGACCCGGTGGTCGTCGGGACCGCGGCGAGCTGCGAGCGGGTCGTGGTGGACGTCGCGGTGCTCGACGACACCGACCGCGCCGCTACCGACCGGGTGGTGGCCGAGGTGGTGGTCGCGCCCGTCAGGGCCGGGGTGGACGAGGTGAACGGACCGACGGTCGGCAGACCGAACGGGAACTCGATCTCCGGGATGGAGATGACCGGCAGGATCTGGGTGCTGTCGAAGTCGCCGAGGTCGATGGTCGGCAGGGCCAGACGGTTCGGGCGGTCGGCGCCGTTGATGTTCGCGGTCGGGAACAGCGTGATCCGCGAGCCCAGCCAGTCGATGGTGACCGGCTCCGAGATGCCGTAGTCACTGGTCAGCGCGATGATCGACGAACCGCCGAGGGACAGACGGAGGACGTCCTTGCTGAGGGACGGCCCGCGACCATTGAACAGTCCGTCCAGCGCGCCGGCCAGCGTGTCGGCAGGGTCCGCGAGGATGGCCGTGGGGTCGGTCAGGGCGAACTGCACCTGCGGGATGGACTGCAACTGGTCGAACTTGAAATCGAAGGTGCCCAGCACGTTCGCGCACGCGCCGACCTTCTCCGCGTAGCCGACTGCGAGGCCGCCGTAGCAGCTGACGTGCTGGATCGCCGGCAGTCCGGCGTCGCCTGCGAGCGGAAGCGTGAAGATCTCGACCGGGATCCTGCTGGTCGTCCACGCATTCGCGGTGCCGACCAGAGCGAAGGCGAACGCCGTGCGACCGTCACTGGCACCGGCCGTGGCGACACTGATCGGCAGGTAGGCGATCGCCGTGGCGTTGCCGCCACCGGACGCCAGCGCGAACTGGAATCCGTCACCGATCACCTTTGCGCTGCCGTCTGCAACTGCGGCGTCCGGGACGGGGACGGTGACGCCGAGGACCTTGCCGTCGCTCCCCACCAACCAGTCCGGGACCGCATTGAACAGCGACTGGCTGATCTTGTACACCCCGTCCGGCACCAGATCGATCGTCGACGGAAGCACCACCGCCACGCCGGCGCCCGTCGAACCCGTGCAGTCGGCACCGCCATTCGCCGGTCCGCCGTCAGACGTGGACGAGCACAGTTCGAAGCGCCACTGCTCTGCGAGCCCTTGCGTCAGGCCGTTGTTGGCCAGCGCAGCGATCACATCCCCGATCGACCCGCTTGCGTCAGGGAATCCGGGAAGGACCGCTGCCTTCGACTCCCCAGCGCCTACTGCCGAGCCGAAGGCAAGGACAAGCGCGGAGAGCAAGGCTATGAGCGCAACGATCGGTCTGGTGTATGACCGAGGGGGCTTCGGCTTCGTCATGTGATCACCGTCTCCTGTTTCCTGAGGGCAAGCTGAGATAGTAGAACACGACTTATAGCGCATGCACATGCAGGTTCAACTAGTTCACAGTTGCGCACGGAAAGAACCTGCCGTCCGACAGAAATGTTGCGGTCTCGAAAACGTCGATGTCGGGCACGTTAACGCCCGAGAAGGTGGGCTTATGGTGCGCAGATGACCTCCTCCGCGACTCGGTCCCGCACCACGCCGACCCCCGGCAGACCGCGACTCACCGAGCCCCGCCGTCGAGGAACCACCGGCCGCGAGGAAATCCTCGACGCCGCCGCCGAACTCTTCGTGCGGCACGGATACAGCGGGACGTCGACGCGGATGATCGCCGAGGCCGTGGGCATCCGGCAGGCCTCGATGTATCACTACTTCAAGAACAAGGACGACATCCTCGCCACGCTGCTCGACAGCACCGTGCTCGCCTCGCTCGACCGCGCACGGACGCTGCTGACCGCCGACGGCCCGGCACTCGACCGACTTCTCGATCTCACGCGCTTCGACACCCAGCAACTCGTCGACGCCGAGTGGAACCTGGGTTCGCTGTACCTCCTGCCCGAGGTCGCCGACGATCGCTACGCCGATTTCCGCTCCGCCCGGATCGAGCTGGCCGACTGCTACGAGACCCTCGCCATCGCGGCCATCGGCAATGCCGACGACCCTCGTCGGCTACTCCCCTTCCGGCTGGTCGAATCGGTGATCATGGTTCGTTCCGACGAGGAACGCAGAGAACTCGCCGACCGGACCGCAGCCGAGTTCGTAGACACGATCATCGAGGCCATCTCCGCCATACTGAAGTAGTAACCCTGCGCCCGTAGATGATTGAGCCGGGATTGAGCATCGTCGAGGACCCGAGTCGAAATCTCCCAAGCTGGCGTTGAGTGGTGACCACCTCCGAGGTGGTCACATCGGCGCGCCCGGCCGTCTGAGGTTTCGACACGCCTTACACACGGCCCGTTGATGATTCAGCCGCTCTATCCACGATGATTGAGCCGGGACCGAGCAT
>NZ_BCNF01000088.1 GCF_001485495.1 Gordonia desulfuricans NBRC 100010
GAGGACCCGAGTCGAAATCTCCGCAGCCGACAATGTCCCCAACAACCCCACAGGTGAACCCGAACCCCCAGGGTGAACAACCTTCACAATCTATCCACAAACATTGTTTCACTTGCCAATTCGGCTGATCATCGCCTATACGTTCGCTACAATGGAACACATGCAGGGGGAACTGGACACCGTGATCGACACACTCACCAATTGTCGTTTCGACGACGATCAGACCGGGCAGGTCGCCTTCGCGGACATGCAGAAACTGGTCACCATACGCAACCTCGTCGACTCGCTCACCGCCGCCGGGGCTGGTCATCTCGACCGGCTGGAGGTCGCACAGAATCACGGGCACAAACCGATCGCGTTATTGATAGAGATGGGGCTCGCGCCCGCCGTCGCTGCGCGGATGCAGCGGATCGGCACCTCAGCAGTCGTGGAACGCACACTGAAACATGCTGCCGACGGGGCGATCTCCGGTGAACACGTCGACGCGATCGTGCGCGGACTCAACCAGATCGGCTTGCGCGCCGGCGAACCCCCGACCGCCGAAACCTGGGCCGAGTTCGAAGGCGATCTGTTGGCGCAGGTGTTGTCCGGTGCGAAGCCTGCTGAGGTGATGGCGCGAGCGCATCAGCTTGGTGACCATCATGCTGATGACGCCGAGGGTGGACGTCCGGCGAAAGAGGACCGCAACTTGAATGCTCTGGATATCGGGCGGACCGATGATGGGCGGGTCACTGTCTCCGGGAGTCTGGATGTTGTTGTCGGGGAAAAGCTCGCGACCGCGATCGAACAACTGTCGGCGCCGGTCCCGCAACCGGATGGTTCGAAAGACCCCCGCGAAGCACCCCGACGTCGCGCGGACGCCCTGGAGATGGTTTTGGATATGGCCGCTGGTGCGGGGGAACGGTCGGTGACCGCGCTACCGTCGGCGTTGATCAATCTGTCGGTCCCTGCGGATACGCCCGACAAGTCGGAGTTGGCGTTCGGTGGTTCGATCACTCACAGCACTCTGTTGGAAACCAGTTGTGA
>NZ_BCNF01000089.1 GCF_001485495.1 Gordonia desulfuricans NBRC 100010
CCCGGCTCAATCAGCAAATGGGGTCCCGGCTCGATCAGCAATCGGGATTCTCACTCATGCCGGCGGACGGCACACGCAAAGCTGCGAGCGCCATCGCCGACAGCAACTCCCGTAGTCGATCGGCGGGGAAGGCGGGGAGCCTCGGGGACGAGTTGAGCAGGCCGAACATGGCGTGCACCCGCACCCGGGCCTCGTCACGGTGCAGCGAGATCTCGTCGTTCTCGGCGCTCAGCGCCAGCACCACGTCCACCCAGCGTTCGACGTACAGCCGCTGCAGTCGCCGCACCTCGTGATTGGCGGCGGGCGTCATCGACGTCAGGTCCCGGTCCTGCACGGCGATCAGATCCGGTTTGGTGACCAGCACATCGATGTGGAAGGCGATCAGCGCGTCGAGGGTCTGCGCCGCGGGCAGACCCTGATCGACCACCGCGGCCCCACCGTCGTGCAGGCGGCGGCTGATGTCGAGGAGCATCTCGTCGAGCAACTCGACCTTCGACGCGAAGTGCCGGTACATCGCCGGACCGCTGACACCCGCGGCACCGCCGATGTCCTCCAACCGCACCCCGGCGAATCCGCGCTCGGCCATCTGCCGGGCCGCCGCGGTGAGCAGCTCGGCGCGACGGGCGGCCTTCGCGGCCGACCGCTTGGTGACCGGACGTGCCGGATCGGTGGTGTCAGGCGCGGGGCCGTCGGCGGAGTTCGATGCGGTGGACATGGTGATCTTGGACTCTACCGGCACCGATCCGACGGCCCGCTCGGATCGGCCGCCCGGCGATCACCAGCCGTCGATGTGGAGCACGTCGTCGAGCGGTTTGCGGCCGGCGGGTTTGAAGTCGGTGCCCACGGTGTAGGCCACCGGCAGCAACACACCCTGGTGGATTCCCTTCGGGATGCCGAGCAGCTCGGCGATCTCCTTCTCGTAGGCGAGATGCAGCGTCGTCCATGCCGAACCGAGGCCGCGGGCCCGCAATGCCAGCGACAGGCTCCACGCGCCGGGCAGCAGCGACCCCCACACCCCGGACTGGTTGCCCGCGGGCAGATCGCCACCGGTGTAGATCGCGCCGATCACCAGGACCGGCACCTCCCCCATCACGTCGGCGAGGTACTGCGCGCTCGACGCGACCCGCTGACCGGTCTCGTCACGCGGCGCCTGGTTCTGGGAGTACACCGCGAACGAGCGCGCGTAGTACTCGCCGACCTTCCGCTTGAGCTCCGGGTCGGTGAGCACGATCCAGTGCCACGTCTGGCTGTTGCTGCCGGTCGGCGCCTGCAAAGCCACCTCGAGGGCCTCGCGCACAATCTCGAGCGGCACCGGGCGTTCGAGGTCGAGCCGTTTACGCACCGACCGTGTGGTGGTCAACAGCTGGTCGGGGTCGAGGGGCAAGAGCTCGGCCATGGGACTCCTTCGGGAAGAGCGTTGCGTCAGGTCATCGGTGGCGCGCCCGGCGGGCGAGCCAGTTGCCAAAGTACTGCCCCACCTGCACCAGGATGACCAGCAATGCGATCACCACCACCGTGAGTTTCCAGTCGAACTGCTGGTAGCCGTACTGGAAGGCGAAGTCGCCGAGGCCGCCGCCGCCGACATAGCCGGCCATCGCCGACATGTCGACGATCGCGACGAAGATGAAGGTGTAGCCCAGGACCAGCGGGGCGAATCCCTCCGGCACCACGATGGTGACCAGCGTGCGCAGCCTGCTCGCACCGGCGGCCCGGGCGGCCTCGACCACCCCGGGATCGACCGACACCAGGCTCTGTTCGACGACGCGGCCGATCACCACCATCGCCATCAGGGTCATCGGGAAGATCGCCGCCTCGGTACCGATCCGGGTACCCATCACCGCCTTGGTGAGCGGGGCGATCGCGGTGATGAAGATGATGAACGGAATGGGCCGGATGATGTTGACGACCACGTTGAGCCCGTTGAAGATCCACGTGTTGGACCACAGATTCCCCGGACTGGTCGCATACAGCACCACACCGATCACCAGGCCCAGCAGACCACCGATCAGCAGGGTGACGCCGACCAGTTCGAGGGTCTCCCAGATCGCCTCGATCAGCAGCGGCCGCAGATCGTCGTCGAAGACCCGCAGGAATCCGCTGTCGGCGGCCAGCACCGTCGTCGCGCTCATGACGCCACCGCCTCGTGGACGACGACGCCTGCCGCCGAACGGCTTCCGGCGAGTACCTCGGTCACCCCGGCCGGGTCACCGGTCAGTTCATAGGTCAACGCACCGAAGGGACGGCCACCCAGATCGACGATGCCGCCGTGGATCACCGACGCCGCCGCCCCGTGGCGGACCGCGAGTGCGGGCAGATCGAGCTGGTCGGGGGTGTCGCGGATGTCCACCGTGACGAGCCGGCCGGGGTGGCGGTCACGCAGCACGGCCAGCCGCTTCTCGTCGGGAGTTCCGGCGACGGCATGCCGCACGAGTCCCCGGGTCACCTCCGAGTTCGGTCGGTCGAAGACGTCGTACACGTCGCCGTGATCGACGAGCCGGCCGCCCGAGAGCACCGCGACCCGACTGCACACCTCGCGGACCACATCCATCTCGTGGGTGATCACCACGATGGTGGTGCCCAGATCGGAGTTGATGCGCCGCAACAGTTCCAGGGTGTCGGTGGTGGTCTGCGGATCGAGGGCGCTGGTCGCCTCGTCGGCGATCAGGATCGACGGCGAGGTGGCCAGGGCCCGGGCGATGCCCACGCGCTGCTTCTGTCCACCCGACAACGCGGCCGGCCACGCCTTGGCCTTGTCGGCGATCCCGACGAATTCCAGCAACTCGGCGACCCGCTCGCGGCGCCGGGCCGCGGGCACCCCAGCCACCTGCAGCCCGAAACCCACGTTGCCCTCCACGGTTCTGGAGTTGAACAGGTTGAACTGCTGGAAGATCATGCCGATCTGGGTGCGCAGTGCGTTCAGTTCCTTCTCGCGTGCACCGCCGTGATCGCGGCCGTGTACGAGAACCCTTCCGCTGGTGGGGCGTTCGAGTCCGTTGATCAGACGGGCCAGCGTCGACTTGCCGGCCCCCGACGGCCCGATGACGCCGACGATCTCACCGGCACCGATCCGGAGCGTGACCCCGTCGAGCACCGGATCGGCGTGCTTGCCGAAACGCTTTCCGACATCCTGGAATTCGATCGCCACACCGTCGGACGGGGCCACCGCCCCCGGCCGCTCAGGAGCCATCTGCCTTGACGGATGCCTCGAGCTCGGTGAGGGTCTGCTGCAGCTCCGACGCCGGGTTGTCCTTGATCACACCGGCGTCACCCAGCGATTCCTTGACCGCGGCGATGACCTCGGGATCGTGGTAGATCTGCACGAGCTTGGCGTAGGTCTGGTTGTCCTTGTCGGCGGCACGGGCGACGAAGGCGTTGATGTAGGGGCGCGCGGCAGGGGCGTTCGGGTCGTCGGAGGCGATGACCTCCTTGGCCGTCAGACCTGCCGAGGTGGCGTAGTTGTTGTTCACGATCGCCGCGGCCACGGAGTCCAGGTTGGCCGCGGTCTGCCCGGCGTCGACGGCGACGACCTTGACCTTGGATCGGCTCTGGTCGATGTCGGCGAGGGTGGAGAAGGGGCTGCCCGGTGTGGTCAGCGTGATCAGTCCGGCCTGCTCGAGCACCAGCAGTCCGCGGGCCTGGTTGGTGGGGTCGTTGGGGATGACCACCTGGGCACCCTGCGGGATGTCGGCGACGGCCTGGTAGCGCTTGGAGTACAACGGCAGCGGGTAGACCGCGGTGGCGCCGATCGGCACCAGGTCCTGGTTGTTCTTGACGTTGTAGGTGGCCAGGTACAGCAGGTGCTGGAACTCGTTGAGATCCAACTCGCCCTCGGCCAGTGCGGGATTCGGCTGGTTGTAGTCGGTGAAGTTGACCAGCTTCACGTCGATCCCCTGGGCGGATGCCTTCTCGGTGAACACCTTCCAGTACGACTCGGAGGCGTCGGCGACACCGATCTTGATCGTCGACGAATCGTCCCTGCCACATGCGGTGAGCAGGGTTCCGGCGAACACCACCATGAGCAGGACTGCGAGAATGCGCGAACGCACGATGACCTCCAAGGAGTCGGATGACGACATCTCGGACGCTAGCCCTGCCGGGGCCGGTCACCGAACCACCCGTCGGCCTCCCCCGGGCCGGTCACCGCCCCGACCTGCACCGACTCGGCTCGTCGGGGTTTGAATCCCGGCGAGCGAAAGTCCCCGAACACCGGCAGGCCGGTCAGCTCCGGGTGAACTCGACCGAGGTCTGCCCGTCGGTGGCGGTGATGGTCGTGGGGCCGACGGTCAGTGTCCACGGCTGTGACCTGCACTGACCGTAGGTGACGGTGGTGTCCACGGTCACGGTGTCACCGTCGCGGGACTTCTGCGTCCAGGTGGCGCCGCACGCACCCTGGACGTCGAGGGTCGCGAGGAACGGATCGTCGCCGACGACGAGCAGGTGCGCCTCTGTGGTCTTGCCGTCGACCTGCCAGTCACCACGCCACTGTCCCGACAGGGCACCCGATGCGGGCACCGCCACCGACGACGACTCCGACGACGCAGCGCTCCCGTCGTCGGAACTCCCGCAGGCTGCCACCGCACCGGCCATACCCGCCGCCACCAGCAGCATCGCGCCCCGGCGCGCCCAGTGGCCCCGACGTGCCGTACCCGTTCGTGTCACACCCATGTCCGCCCTCTTCCCTGCCGCAACGTCGCCGGCGAATCCTACCGTCGTCACAACAGTCCGTGACGATCGAGGTGCTCGATCAGGCCGGTGGTCAGAGGTAGCGCGCGCATCTCGTCGGGGGTGAACCATCCGGCGTCGGCGGCGTCGTCCGCGGCGGTGACGTCGGTGCCCAGCGGGGTGGCCAGGAAGTCATGGACCTCGAAGACCACGTCGTCGCCGTCGGGGATGTCGACCACCCACACCCGCCGGCCCACCTCGATGTCGACTCCGGTCTCCTCGGCGATCTCACGGATCACCGCCTGCTCCAGCGTCTCCGCCGGCTCCACCTTGCCGCCGGGGACCGTCCAGCACCCGGCCTGCGGGTCCCGCGCCCGCTGAACCAACAGGAACCGCCCGGCGTCGTCGCGCACGATCGCACCGACGGCGAGGATACGGCGGGTCATCTGCCCATCCCCTTACGCGGTGGCCGGTGCCCGCCGTTGTTCCTCTCCGGCAGCCGAATCCGGGCTGTCGGCAACGGCGCCGCGATGTCCGACAGCGCCTGGCCGATCGCCGCGCGCAGCCCGGCGGCCGGCACCACCGTGTCGATCACCCCGACACCGGCGAGTTCGGTGGCCAGAATGTGTTGGCGTGCGGCCAGTTCGGCGGCGTGACCGGTGTCGTGATGCACGATCAGACTGGCGCCTTCGGGTGGTAGCGGCGCCAGCCACGCATCGTCGGCGGCAATCCGGTGATCGGCGGGAAACAACGCGAGCGCCGCTCCCCCGGCCCCCTGACCGGCCAGTACCGACACCGTCGGGGTGGGTAGTGCGACGAGTTCGGCCGTACACCAGGCGATCTCCCGGGCCACCCCCTGCTCTTCGGCATCCGCCGACAGTTCGGCGCCGGAGGTGTCGATCACGGTGACCACGGGCAGCCGCAGATCCTTCGCCAGGGCGAGTCCGCGCCGGGCCAGGCGCAGGTCCGCGGGTCCGATCGCCCGCCCCGCCCGCTGCACCTCGGCGTCCTGTCCGATCACGACCGCGGTGTGGGAACCGAATCGGCTCAGCGCCAGCAGGATCGGTCCGTCGTCGGCGAGGATCGCGGTCTGACCCCCGGCCAGCAGCGCACGGACGCCTGGGCGTCCGGGGAGTCGCGTGGCGGTGACCGCCGCCCATGCCGACCCCGCACCCCGGGCGGGCGACTGCGCCGCCACAGATTCCACCACAGCGGATTCCGCAACCACAATGCGCTCTGCGGCAGGTTCCGGCACCCGCGGATCCGCCGGTCCGGCCAGCAGTCCCAGCACCTGTGCGAGCCGTGCGCGCACCTCGGCGGTCGGTACCACCGCGTCCACCAGCGCATGCCGGAGCAGGTTCTCCGATCGCTGCACCCCCGCCGGTACCGGTTCCCCGGTCAGTCCCTGCACCACCCGGGGACCCAGAAAGCCCACGAGCGCATCCGGTTCGGCCCATGTGACCTGCCCGAGAGATCCCCACGAAGCGAACACCCCGCCGGTGGTGGGGTGGCGCAGATACACCAGGTACGGCAGATGGGCGGCCCGGTGGTCGAGTACCGCGGCACTGATCGCGGCCATCTCCAGGAATGCCGGGGTGCCCTCCTGCATGCGGGTGCCGCCCGAACACGGGAACGCGAGTACCGGTAGCCGGTCGGCGGTGGCCCGACGGATCGCGGTGGTGATCCGATGGCCGGCGGCCCGGCCGATCGACCCGCCGAGAAAGGAGAAGTCCCCGACGACGAGAACCGCGGGCACACCGTCGATCTCGGCCCGTCCGGTACGAACCGACTCGTCCCCGCCGGACTTCTCCGCGGCCCGCCGCAGATCTTCGGCATAGGGCCGATCGGTCACCGCGGCAACCGCACCGGGGTCGTCCCACGACCGCCAGGTGCCGTCGTCGACCACCGCCGTGATCAGCTCCACCGCCGACAGCCGTGCCGCGGTCACCGCGAGTACACCACCCGGGTCCGTACGATCAGGTCGGCCAGCGAGCGGCGTCGGCGGTCCACGGCCACCCACAGCAGGCCCACGGAGAAGAACACGCACAGCAGGGCCCGCAGCAGTGCGACCGGAAACCGCACGCGCGGTTTGCCTTTCCGGCTCACCAGCCGCAGTCCCATCACCACGTCGCCGAGTGTCCGGCCCGAGACCGCCCAGCACGAGGTCAGGTACACCACCGAGATCCCGATGAACCCACCGGCGGTGAAGAAGTAGTTCACGTTGGGAAGAGTGAAGGCGTGCACCTGGATGATCAGCCGCGCCAGCAGCGCACCGAGGTAGAACATCGTCATGATCGTGACCACCACGAGCAGGTCGATGAACCCAGCCATCACCCGGCTCACCACACCGGCGGTGCGATCGGTGTCGCGGGGTGGTACATGGTGGGCCGCATGATGTTCGGAAGGCACATGCCGCGACTCAGCCATCGGTGGGCTCCAGCGCCTCGGCACGCGCCTGCGCCACCTTGCGCCGCAGGATCCGGTTGACCAGATCGGCGACCGCATCGTCGGCACGTTCACTGGTGCCGCGTACGTCCTCCACCACATCCGAGGTCACCGAGGTACTGGCGTCGCGGATGATGCTCGGCAGGTCCACCCCGTCGATGATGTCGTCGGCCAGACCGATCAGATCGATCCGCGCGATGATCTCGTCGATGCTCACCCGTGCGACGATGTCGTCGACGTCGACCCGGTCGATGATCGCCGCGATGTCGACCCGGTCGATGATCGCACCCACGTCGACCTTGCCGATGATGGCGTCGATGTCGAGGGCGTCGACGATCAGGCCGAGGTCGAGACGCCCGATCAGCGCATCCAGATCGATCTGTGTGAGCAGCGCGTCGAGGTCGAGCCTCGCCAGCAGCGCGTCCAGATCGACCCCCGCGAGTACGGCGTTCAGGTCGACGGCGCCGATCACCCGGTCGAGGTCGATGTTGTCGACGATCAGGGAGGTCATGTCGATCGATCGGGTGAAGGTCTCGACGACGGTGCGGATGGTGACCGTCAAGGATTCCTGCGTCATGGCCACGGCCGCCCCGGCGATCTGGCCGGGGAGTCCGAGCAGGGCCGCCACCGGTCCCCGCGAGCGCTGGTCGTTCACCGAGAAAGTATCTCACGGGTGTCAGGTCCGACGGTCGGGTTCGGATGCCGGCACACGAGCGTTCTCCTGCGCCAGACGCGGCGGCAGGCACATACTGGGGCGTCTGCCGACCAGGACGGGGTGAGTCGCATGACCACGAGTACCGCACGCAATTCGGGCTTCGTCGTGATGGTGCTGGCCGCCGGGCAGTTCCTCATGACCCTCGACAGCTCGGTGATGAACGTGTCGATGGCGACCGTCGCCGAGGACGTCGGCACCACGATCACCGGCGTACAGACCGCGATCACCCTCTACACCCTGGTGATGGCGACGCTGATGATCACCGGCGGCAAGATCGGCGGGATGATCGGGCGACGCCGCGCCTTCGGTGTCGGGCTGGTGATCTACGGCGCCGGGTCGCTGATCACGGCGCTGGCACCGAACCTGCCCGTCCTGTTGCTCGGCTGGTCCCTGCTCGAGGGCATCGGTGCGGCGCTGATCATGCCGGCCATCGTGTCCTTGGTGGCCTCCAATGTCGGGGCCGAAGGACGCACCGCCGCTTACGGTCTGGTGGCCGCCGCCGGCGCGATGGCCGTGGCGGTGGGCCCCTTGCTCGGTGGCACGCTGACCACCTTCGCCTCGTGGCGGTGGGTGTTCGTCGGCGAGGTGGTGGTGGTCGTCGTGATCCTGCTCGCCCTGCGGACCGTCGTCGACACCCCACCCACACCGGGACACCTCGACGTGATCAGCGCGCTCGCGTCGATCATCGGCCTCGGCATGATCGTCTTCGGTGTGCTGCGTTCGGGCGAATGGGGGTGGGTGCGGCCCACGCCGGGCGGGCCGGAGATCCTCCGGGTGTCGCCGACGATCTGGCTGGTCGGCGTCGGCATGGTGGTGATGTACGGATTCGTGCATCGGCAGGCCCATCTCACCGAGACCGGCCGGGAACCGCTGGTCGACGTGAGCCTGCTGCGCAATCGGCAGCTGACCGGTGGCCTGACGATGTTCTTCGCCCAGTTCACCGTTCAGGCCGGGGTGTTCTTCACCGTCCCGCTGTTCCTGTCGGTGGTCCTGGAACTGAGCGCATTGGGTACGGGCGTACGCATCCTCCCGCTGTCGATCGCGCTCATCGCGGCCGCCATCGGAATCCCGAAGCTCTGGCCGCAGGCGAGTCCCCGGCGGGTGATCCGTCTCGGCCTGTTCTCGATGGTGATCGGGGTGGGACTGCTGGTGGCCGGGATCGATCCCGGCGCGAACGCCGCGGTCGTGCTCGTCCCGATGCTCTTCCTCGGGCTCGGACTCGGGGCGTTGTCGTCGCAGCTCGGTGCGGTCACGGTGTCGGCGGTCGACGACGACCACAGCACCGAGGTCGGCGGATTGCAGAACACCGCAACCAATCTCGGCGCGTCACTCGGTACCGCACTGATCGGCTCGGTACTGATCGCCACCCTGACCTCCTCGGTGCTCTCCGGGATCGACGACAATCCCGCCGTCCCCGCCTCGGTCGCCGAGCAGGCCACCACCGAACTGGCGTCCGGGGTGCCGTTCGTCTCCACCACCCAGTTGCACGAGTCGTTGGCCGAGGCCGGGGTCACGGGTTCGGCGGCCGACGCGATCGTCGAGGTGAACGCCGATTCCCGGCTGATGGCCCTGCGGGTGGCGCTGAGTGTGTCGGCCCTGCTGGCGATCGCAGCACTGTTCGGTACCGGACGCATCCCGCAACGGGCACCGGGAGCGCCGTCCACCCCGACTGCGGGCAAGGGCCGCTCCGACGACGATCAGGACCCGTGACGCTCACGACCGCGCACGGGGCCAGGCGACCCGCCACAGCCGACGCCACTGCAGGTGTGTGACCGGTGTGACGCCCGGGCGCTCACGGGGAACGCGGACCCGCAGGACGCCGGGTTCGATCTCGCACCGCACCGGCGTCCGGAGTTCCAGCGCCTCACCGTCGACACCCACCGGGATCGTCGCCCCGTCCCCGTCGACCACCACCGTGCCCGCAGCATGCCGGGTGATGTCCTCGGTGTGCCGGGCGCCGAAGATCCCCAACGCGGTGCGGGCACCGGTGACCGACACGGTGATCACACCGAGCACGCCGGTGTCGAGGCGGTCGCGGCGGGTCATCGCGACCGGACCGCCCCGCCCATAGGGATTGTTGCTCACCAGGATCGCGTGCGGGCCGGTGATCACCGAGTCGCCGGCCCGCACGACCAGATCGGTGCGGTCGTCGGCCACCAGGTCGGGCAGCATCGTGATCGCGGTGCTCGTCTTGGCGTCGCGGTAGCCGTCGGATTCCACGATCTCCGCATAGACGCCGAACGATGCGTTGTTGACGAAGCGACGGCCGTTGATGCGCCCCAGATCGACGCGGAGTTCCACACCGTCGGTCAGTGCGTCGAGGCATCGCGCCGGGTCGTCCCGGTCGAGGCCCAGGTCGGCCGCGAAATGGTTGCGGGTCCCCGCGGTGATCACCATGAACGGCACCCCGTGGTCGGCGGCCACGCCCGCCACCAGCGCCTGCGTGCCGTCCCCACCGGCCACGCCGAGCAGATCCGCGCCGCGGGCGAGGGCATCGCGGGCCAACCGGGTCACGTCCTGCACGCCGGGGCCCTCGAGCAGTGCCACCTCGGCTCCGAGTTCCTCGGCTCGGCGCACCAGATCGAATTTCTCCACCTTGCCGTCACCCGAGTGCGGGTTCATGATCAGGAACGGATGCCCGACGGCTGCGGCCGGTAGTTCCGGCATTCCCGGCACGGTGTCGACGCGCAGGGCACAGCGCGCGCAGACCACTGCGACCACGCCCGCCGCCGCGGCGGCGATCACCTCGACGAGCAGGCCCGTCCAGATGAACGCCACTCCCACGACGCCGATCGCGACAACAACGAGAAAAGCTGCGGCCCAACGCAACACACCGCCGCGAGTCACGAACCAGAATGCCGCACAGATCGCCACCACCGCACAGATCACGGTGATCACCAGCAGACCGATCGCACCCCACGCCCCGGCCACGGCGATCAGGAACACCCCGATCCCACCCAGGATCAGCAACGATGCCCGTGCCGCCCAGCGTCGGCGCGGATCGTTCCGGGTCGACGGCAACTCCTCTGCCATCCGGTCACGGTACTGCGTGCGGCACCGGGACACGAGGCGGTTGACGACGGCACCGGTGTCCCGCAGCCGATCTCCTACGCACCCCGAACGACCGGCCAAGACGCCTCCGCCGGCCACCGCCGCTGTCTAGACTCGAACCGAACAACCGATCCCGCGACCGGGTCACCGAGGAGCCGCGGTGACCGAGATCCTGCACTCGGCGGTCTCGTCGTCGCCTCACCGGCGCGGCGCCGCGCTCTCGACGGCCCCGCACCGCGCGCCATCCAGGTGACCTGCGCGCCCCGGGGCGTACCTCACGCTTCACCACCGGTCACATCCGAGGAGAACACCATGAACGACCGACTGACATTCGCCGACGAAGAGTTCGACGGACAGTTCATGCGCACCCTGCAGGCCGCCGCGGTCGGCGCCGCCGATCTCGGTGAGGCGTTCACGACGGCCCGCGCCATCGGCAACCGCTACCGACCCGAACGGTGGCACCGGCACTGGCTGGATCGGGCCGAGTCGCTGCGCGACATCGCCGAACGTGCCCACGTCGCAGGGCATCTGGTCTCGGCCCAGCAGGCCTACCTGCGGGCGAGCGAGTACTACCGGCAGGCCTACTTCTTCCTCCGTTCCGATCTCGACGACCAGCGTCTGCGCGATGCCTATCAGGCACACGCCCACACCTTCGCCCAGGCGATGGAGTTGCTCGGGCACACCGGCAGTCCCGTCGTCGCCGAGGCCGTCACCATCCCGTATGCGGCGGACAACGGTGTGCGCGTGGGTGTTCACGCATGGATGTTCCGGCCCGGTCCCGAGACCGAGGGCCGGCGGCGGCCGACGATCGTGATGCCGTGCGGCTACGACTCGACCGCCGAATCCGGGTGGGGCTTTGCGCAGGGGGCACTCGCGCGCGGATACACCGTGCTCAGCGTCGAGGGCCCCGGGCAGGGAGCGTCACTGGTGGTCGATCGCCTCTACTTCCGCCCCGACTACGAGGTGGTGTTGTCCCAGATCGTCGACTGGCTGGTCGAGGTGCCCGATGTGGACACCGCACGGATCGCCGTCGTCGGCCGGTCATTCGCCGGATATCTGGCCCCACGCGGGGTGGCCGGAGAGCCGCGGGTGGCGGCATTGGTGTGCGATCCCGCGCAACCCGACATGGGGGCGAAGATCCCGGTGGGATGGCGAGGCCGGGTGGCGGCGCCGCTGATGACCGCACTGACCAGGATCAGCCGCGAGCGGGCCGAGTTCTTCGGATCCCGGATGGCCTGCCACGGTCTCACCGCCATCGCGGACTACTTCGCCGAGCTCCGGAAGTTCACGCTCACCGACCGCATCCACGAGATCGCCTGTCCCACGATGATCGTGGAGTCCTTCGGCGATCCGGTGGGCGGACACGGACGGATGCTGTTCGACGCACTCACCGCACCCGGGAGCGTCTATGTCGACCCCGACCCGGCCACCGGGATCTCGGGCCATTGCGGCGGACTCGGCCAGATGGCCTGGGACGCGACGGTGTATGACTGGCTCGACGAGACCCTGGCCGCCGGGGTCCGGCCCGCGGCCACGACCCGGGACGCACACCGATGAGCCCGCAGCGAAACACCGGGGTCGCTGTCTAGCAGCAGGTCACCAACGTGGACCGCAACGCGTCCAACGCCTCCGCGTTCGCCGCGTGATACACGTTCATCCCCTGTCGCCGCGAGCTCACCATCCCCGCCTTGCGGAGTTGCCCCAGATGATGGCTGGTCGTCGACTCCGCCACGCCCACCGCAGACGCCAGATCACACGTGCACATCTGCCCCTGGTCGGAGGTCAGCAGGATCGACATCAGCCGCAGGCGTACCGGATCGGCAAGCGCCTTGAGCCGCAACGCTATCTCCAGCGCCGCCGCGTCGTCGAGCGGCGCAGCCGAGACCGGCGCACAACACACCGGTGCGGACAGATCGATGACGGGCAGCGCCTTGGGCATGTTCCCACCTTACCGACCATTTGACATATGTCGCAAAGGTACGTACACCGGAGGCGTCGGTGATTCGACATATGTCACATACCTGGAGGTTGGGATGTCTCGTCTGCAGTTGGCCCTCAACGTCGACGACCTGGATGCCGCGGTGCGGTTCTACTCGTCGCTGTTCGCCGTCGAACCGGCAAAACTCAAGCCCGGATACGCGAACTTCGTGGTCTCGGACCCGCCGGTGAAGCTGGTGCTGATGGAGAATCCCGGCAAGGGCGGGTCGATCAACCACCTGGGCGTGGAGGTCGAGTCCTCCGACTCGGTGTATGCCGAGATCATCCGACTGTCGCAGGCGGGATTGCTCACCGAGGAAGAGATCGGCACGACCTGTTGCTTCGCCACCCAGGACAAGGTGTGGGCCACCGGGCCGGACCAGGAGAAGTGGGAGATCTACACGGTGCTGGCCGACTCGGAGTCGTTCGGCGTCGGCCGGAACCAGTTCGCCACCGACCAATCGGCCACAGCGACATCGTGTTGCGGCGGTGGCGCCGCCGCCGAGCAAGCATCGGCCACGCCGCCCGCCTGCTGCTGACCGAGGTTCAGGACGAGACGTCGGTACCCAGACAGGCGGCCAAGGCGCTGATCCGGGCGGCGATGTCGTCGCGGATCAGCCGCATCCGCTCGACGCCGTCGATGCCACACACCGACGGCTCGTCGGTGTCCCACACCTCGACCCGCACCCCGTCGGGTGGATCGATCCGGGCCGCGGTACCGATCGCGACCACCAGGTCCGCCGCACGCATCATGTCGTCGGTGAGTTGTCGGGGCCGGTGGCCGTAGATGTCGACGCCCACCTCGGCGAGAACCTCTGCCGACATCGCATTGACCGTGTCGTCCACCTTCGCGATCGTTCCTGCCGACGACGCCTCGAACACCGTCGCGTGCTGTCGGGAAAGCCCTTCGGCCATCACTGATTTCCCGCGATTGCTCACACACACGAACAACACCTTCGGCACCGCGGTCGCCGTCTCCTCACCGTGCATCGGCGGCTCCTCCGCTCGTCTCCTGGGCGCCCCGACCTGCCGCGACAGGAAACCGGGAACGCAGCGCCAACGACACATAGACGAGACCGACCAGCACCGGGACCTCGATCAGGGGGCCGACCACACCGGCGAGCGCCTGTCCCGAACTCACCCCGTACGTGCCGATGGCCACCGCGATCGCCAGCTCGAAGTTGTTGCCGGCCGCGGTGAACGCCAAGGTCGTGGTCCGCTCGTAGCCCATCCCCGCCAGCGCACCGATCAGGTATCCGCCGCCCCACATGATCGCGAAGTACGCCAGCAGCGGCAGCGCGATCCGCGCGACGTCCCACGGGCGGGAGGTGATCTGATGGCCCTGGAGGACGAACAGGATCACGATCGTGAACAACAACCCATACAGTGCCCACGGCCCGAGGCGCGGCAGCAGGGTCGACTCATACCAGCTGCGCCCCTTGACCCTCTCCCCGATGCGCCGGGTGAGGAACCCTGCGAGAAGCGGGATTCCGAGAAAGACCAGCACCGATTTCGCGATCTCCCACGGCGAGGTGTCGATGGTGGTCTGATCCAGTCCGAGCCGGCCGGGCAACACCGACAGATAGAACCAGCCGAGCACCGCGAACATGATCACCTGGAACACCGAATTGATCGCCACCAGTACAGCGGCGGCCTCGCGGTCCCCGCACGCGAGGTCGTTCCAGATGATCACCATCGCGATGCACCTGGCCAGCCCGACGATGATCAGCCCGGTCCGGTACTCCGGCAGGTCGGGCAGCATCAGCCAGGCCAGCGCGAACATCACCGCCGGTCCGACGATCCAGTTCAGCAACAGCGAGCAGACCAGGAGTCTGCGGTCACCGGTGACGGTGTCGAGTCGGTCGTAGCGAACCTTCGCCAACACCGGATACATCATCACCAGCAGTCCGATCGCGATCGGCAGCGAGATCCCGTCCACGGAGACCGCAGAGATCGCCGTGTCCACACCGGGCACCAGCCGCCCCAGACCGAGGCCGACAACCATCGCCACACCGATCCACACCGGCAGGAACCGGTCGAGTACCGACAGCTTCCCGACGACGGCATCACGACCGGCGGCCACCGCCGAAGCGCCCGTCACCGCCCGTCCTCACAGACTGATCCGATCATCGACGCCTCATGATCGATCAGAAAGAACGACGAGAGTCGTTGCAGCACAGACGGAACAACCCGGTAGTACACCCATGTCCCACGACGCTCGGACTCGAGAAGCCCCGCTTCGCGCAGCACTCGCAGATGATGGGAGATCGTCGGCTGCGTGACATCGACACCGGACGATATATCGCAGACACACGCCTCACCGCCGACGTGACTGGCAACCGAGCTCAGCAACCGCAGCCGCACCGGATCGGCGAGCGCCTTGAACAGTGGCGTCAGCATCGCCGCGTCGGCCGCCGACAGCGGCTCGGAGGACAAGGGAGCACAGCACGCCGCCGGGTCATGTATCGACATATGTCTATATTGACAGACACCGATACAGCGCCGGGCCAGAGCCCGGTGGCGACAATGGAGGACGCGGGTCGGCGGTTCCCGGGTACCGATGAGTTCTGAGGACCGGTCGAGTCGATACCTCGGACACCACACCACACCGTCAAGGAGCAGTCATGTCCGGCACCTACCGCGTGACCCGAAGTACCACGATCGCCGCACCCGCCGCCCGGATCTACCCGCACATCGTCGATCTCCATCGCTGGGTCGACTGGTCCCCGTGGGAGGATCTCGACCCCGCGCTGCAGCGCACGTACTCCGGCGCCGAGCAGGGGCCCGGCGCCCGGTATGCGTGGTCGGGCAACCGTAAGGCCGGCGCCGGTGAGATGGAGGTCGTGGACGCGACCCAACCGTCACGCGTCTCGATCCGCGTCCGCTTCGAGAAGCCGATGCGTTCGACGAGCACCAGCACCTTCGACATCGCCGAACACGACGGCACCTCGGTGGTCACCTGGACGATGACCGGCGACCACTCGGTGTTCAGCCGGATCGCCGCCCCACTGGGACTGTTCGACCGGATCCTCGGCAAGGACTTCGAGAAGGGACTGAGCCGGCTCGCGGACACCACGACCCGGTAGACGCGCGCACCGCCGAGCCCGACCCCCTGGACAGACAAGAACTCCCACCGACCCCGGATCGCGGGGTGGGTGGGAGTTCTCGATCTACGGGTCTGGTGTCAGAGCTTGTCGAAGAGCTCGCGAGCCAGCTTGGCGGTCTCGGACGGCGTCTTGCCGACCTTCACGCCCGCGGCCTCGAGGGCTTCCTTCTTGGCCTGCGCGGTGCCCGAGCTGCCGGACACGATGGCGCCGGCGTGGCCCATGGTCTTGCCCTCCGGCGCGGTGAAGCCCGCGACGTAGCCGACGACCGGCTTGGAGACGTTGGCCTGGATGTAGTCGGCGGCACGCTCCTCGGCGTCGCCACCGATCTCACCGATCATGACGATCAGCTTGGTCTCCGGGTCCTTCTCGAACGCCTCGATGGCGTCGATGTGGGTGGTACCGATGACCGGGTCGCCGCCGATGCCGATGGCGGTGGAGAAGCCGAGGTCACGCAGCTCGTACATCATCTGGTAGGTCAGGGTGCCGGACTTGGAGACCAGTCCGATCGGGCCCTTGCCGGTGATGTTGTTCGGCGTGATGCCGACCAGTGCCTCACCCGGGGTGATGATGCCGGGGCAGTTCGGGCCGATGATGCGGGTCTTGGCGCCCTTCTCGACGTTGTAGGCCCACGCGTACGCGGAGTCCTGCACCGGGATGCCCTCGGTGATGACCACGAGCAGCGGGATCTCCGCGTCGATGGCCTCGATGATGGCGTCCTTGGAGAACTTCGGCGGGACGAAGGCGATCGAGGTGTCGGCCCCGGTCTCCTTCATGGCCTCGGCGACCGAGGCGAACACCGGCAGCTCGACGGCGTTGCCGTCGGCGTCGACGTGCGACACGGTGGTGCCGGCCTTGCGGGCGTTGACGCCGCCCACGACGTTGGTGCCGGCCTTGAGCATCAGGGCGGTGTGCTTGGTTCCCTCACCGCCGGTGATGCCCTGGACGATGACCTTGTTGTCCTTGTTCAGGAAGATCGACATTGGCTCTACCTCACTTGCTCGCCAGTTCGGCGGCCTTGTCGGCGCCGGAGTCCATGGTCTCGGCGAGCGTCACCAGCGGGTGGTTGGCATCGGCGAGGATCTTGCGGCCTTCTTCGACCTTGTTGCCGTCGAGACGCACGACGAGCGGCTTGTTGGCCTCGTCGCCGAGCTTGGCGAGCGCACCCACGATGCCGTTGGCGACAGCGTCACAGGCGGTGATGCCACCGAAGACGTTCACGAAGACGCTCTTGACCTGCTCGTCGTTCAGGATGACGTCCAGGCCTGCGGCCATGACCTCGGCCGAGGCGCCGCCACCGATGTCGAGGAAGTTCGCGGGCTTGACGCCACCGTGGTTCTCACCGGCGTAGGCGACGACGTCCAGGGTCGACATGACCAGACCTGCACCGTTGCCGATGATGCCGACCTCACCGTCGAGCTTGACGTAGTTGAGGTCGTTCTCCTTGGCCTTGAGCTCCAGGGGATCGGTCGCGTCGCGATCCTCGAACTCCTCGTGGCCGGGCTGACGGAAGTCGGCGTTGGCGTCGAGCGAGACCTTGCCGTCGAGGGCCAGGATCTGATCGTCAGGGGTGCGCACCAGCGGGTTCACCTCGACCAGCAGTGCGTCCTCGGCGACGAAGACCTCCCAGAGCTTCTGGATGGTCACGGCTGCGGCGTCGAGCACCTCGGCGGGCAGGTGACCCTGCTCGGCGATGGAGCGCGCGAACGCCAGATCGACACCCTTCACGGCGTCGACGGCGACCTTGGCCAGACGCTCGGGCTTGGTCGCGGCGACCTCTTCGATCTCCATGCCGCCCTCGACCGAGCACATGGCCAGGTAGGTGCGGTTGGCGCGATCGAGCAGGAAGGAGATGTAGTACTCCTCCGCGATGTCGCTAGCCTCGGCCACCAGCAGCTTCTTGACGATGTGACCCTTGATGTCGAGACCAAGGATGTTTTCGGCGTGGGTCTGCGCGTCGTCAGGGGTTGCGGCGAACTTCACGCCGCCTGCCTTGCCACGTCCGCCGGTCTTGACCTGTGCCTTGATCATCACAGGCTTGCCGATTTCTTCGGCGATCGCCCGTGCGTCGGCGGCAGTGTCGGTCACCCGCCCGGGTGTGGTGGGAACCCCATGCTTGGCGAACAGTTCCTTCGCCTGGTATTCGAAGAGATCCATTCAGCTCACCATCTCGTAGATTTTGCCGGCCCTCGGTGGATGTAACGCGGGCCATATCGGACTTTAAACCTGCCCCCCGATCGCCTTGACAGAACCTCCGATCCTTGTGCGACAGATCACTCGCTCGGCAGGCGATACGGCACCTTACTCGCCGGTCAGGCGGCATTTCGGCCCCGATCTCGCCCCGAAATGCCGAGAATTTGCCATAGAATAGTGTCGATTGCCACCAGTACGAGGACTGTCACCATTCTGTGACTCAACTCACAACTTAGGCCATTTCGCCGTCTGAACGTTGGACTTGCCGCAATCATTTCGTTACCGTCGGCATGCAGTCGCGGGTCGTCACGGACCACCAGACGCCGGGTTCCGACCCGGATCACAGGTCCCGCCAACGCCGGCCCCGAAGCGCACGAACGAGATGAGGTGAACGACTTGGCGGGACGTGGATACCCGGGCGCCGAAGAGCTGACCACCATCATCCCTGTCATCACCGATGAGGTCGACGAGCGCTACGACTGGGACAACGACGACTGGTCGACCCGCCGCCGGACACCCACCGCCGAGATCACCCAGGACATCCTGATCCCCGAGGGTGAATTCGATCGGTACCGCCACGAGGCCCCGTTCGATGTCGACGGCGCACACCTCGACACCTACACCGAGCCCGACGAGCACGTCGGCGAGGTCACCGAGACCCCCGAGTTCGACTTCACCCGACGTTCCGCAGGCGCACCCGTCCGGTCGCGCGGCAAACACCGCATCGCCGCACCGCCGCACGCACTGCGTGGCGGACGTGCCGCGCTCGTCGCCGTGGCCGCAGGTGCCGCACTCGCCGCCGCCGCACATGTCGGCACCTCCGACAACACCCCCACCGGCGCACCGGTTCCGGCAGCCAATGTCGGCGACGCCGCACCGGCCGTCGACACCGGCCCGGGCGTCGCGATGTCGGCGTCGGACCAGGACACCAGCATGTACAGCGACCAGCTGGTCGTCGGCAAGCAGCTCGCAGCCGCCGAGGCCGCCCGCGAGGCCGCCGCCAGCCGCCCGCTGTTCGCCACCCCGATCGACTTCTCCAAGCCCGGTTGCGCATTCACCTCGCTGTTCGCCAACCGCTGGGGCAGCTTCCACGGCGGCATCGACCTCGCCTGCCCCCTGGGCACCCCGATCCACGCCGTCACCGATGGTGTCGTGATCAACGCCGGTCCCGCGTCGGGCTACGGCAACTGGGTACAGGTACGCGCCGACGACGGCACCGTCACCATGTACGGCCACATGTCCTCCTCCGGTGTGCTGGTCCAGAAAGGCCAGCACGTGACCGCCGGGCAGACCATCGCCCTGGTCGGCAACGAGGGCTTCTCCACCGGACCGCACCTGCACTTCGAGGTGTGGAAGAACGGTGTCACCAAGATCGACCCGGCACCCTGGCTCGCCACTCACGGCATCAAACTGCCGTCGTACGGCGGATAAGCCCGGCCTCGGCTGACCGATGGTCGGCACCGCAACCCCTCTCGATGGTTGAGCAGGACGACCCCGCCCAGCGAGGCCGACCGGCCGTCGAAACCCGATGACACACACATGTGCGCAACCACATCCGACGTCGGCCGACAGAGGTTTCGACACGGGTCCTCGCTCCGCTCGGTCCCGGCTCAACCACCGTGCGCCACAACCACTGTGCGCCGCAACCCCTCTCGATGGTTGAGCAGGACGACCTCGCGCAGCGAGGCCGACCGGCCGTCGAAACCCCGTGACACACACTTGTCCGCAACCACATCCGACGTCAGCTGACAGAGGTTTCGACACGGGTCCTCGCTCCGCTCGGTCCCGGCTCAACCACCGTGCACCGCTTATTCTTTTAGCCGGGCTACCGTGAGACCAACCGCCGTGCGCCACAACCCCCCTCAGGGGTTGTGGCGGCCGCCGAAGCCCGGGTGGATCGCGCTACAGCTTCTCCCCTGGCAGACCACCCAGGGTCATGAACGTCATACGGCCGACGCCGCCACCGAAGTCGAAGGTGACGCGCTCGGTGGGACCGTTGCCCTCCTTCGCGATGGCCTTGCCCAGACCGTACTTCGGATGGTTCATCCGCTCACCGATCTCGTAGTTCACCTGTTTGTTGCGCCCACGGTTGGGATCGGAGGAGTACGACGCCCGGCCGAGTCCCCGACCGGAATCGCTGCGCGCGGAGTCACCGCGGCCGAACACCCCACCGGAGGAACCGTGGCCACGGCCCGACCGACGGCGCTCGGTCTGACGCCATTCGATCAGATGCTGCGGGATCTCCTGCAGGAAACGGGATTCCGGATTCGACACCGGCTGACCCCAGGATGCACGGGTGAGCGCACGGGTCAGGTACAGCCGCTGCTTGGCGCGGGTGATGCCGACATAGGCGAGTCGCCGCTCCTCGCTCAGTTCGTTCGGATCTCCGAGGGCACGCATGTGCGGGAAATGCCCGTCCTCCCAACCGGTCACGAAGACCACCGGGAACTCCAGGCCCTTGGCGGTGTGCAGCGTCATCAACGTGACCACACCCTCGCCCTCGTCGGGCAACTGGTCGGCGTCGGCGACGAGGGCCACCTTCTCGAGGAAGGCCGCGAGCGAACCCGGCTCGGGCTCCCCCTCGCGCATCTGCTGCTCTTCCTCGTCGAGCTCGGCTGCCGCCTCGGCGGCCTCGAGACTGAATTCCCGTGCCACCGAGATCAACTCGTTGAGGTTGTCCAGGCGGGCACCGTCCTGCGGGTCACTCGAACCCTCGAGCTCGGCGCGGTACCCGCTGCGGTCGACGATCGCGTCGACGAGTTCACCGATGTCGGCGGCCTCCTCGGTCGCATCGATCACGGCGGTGTCGGACTCGGCCTCACCCTCCGCCGCGAAGGTCACCAGGAAGTCGGTGCGCAATCCCTCGATCAGGTCGACGAATCCGCCGATCTGCTTGACCGCACGGGTGTTCAGCAGCGCCACCTGACCGGCCGCACCCTCCACCAGCGCCTGGTAGAACGAGATCCCCCGGTTCTCCGAATGGACGGCCACACAGGCCTCGGCACGATCACCGATACCACGTCGGGGGGTGTTCAGGATGCGACGCAGACTCACCGAATCGTCCGGGTTGGCCACCACACGCAGGTACGCGACGATGTCGCGCACCTCCTTGCGCTCGTAGAACTTGGTCCCGCCGACCACCTTGTAGGGGATGCCGTGCCGGACGAAGACCTCCTCCAGCGCACGTGAGCCGGTGTTGGTGCGGTAGAACACGGCGACGTCGCCGTAGGTGTTGCTCTGGGCGCCGCCGATGGTGTGGTCGGTGAGCCGTTCGATCTCGGTGGCCACGAACATCGACTCGTCGCGATCGGACTCGGCGACGAACCCGACGATCAGCTCGCCGTCACCGGAATCGGTCCACAGACGCTTCTCGCGCCGGTTCGGGTTCTGCGCGATCACCGCGTTCGCCGCCGACAGGATGGTCTGCGTCGAGCGGTAGTTCTGTTCCAGCAGAATGGTTTCCGCGTTGGTGAAGTCGCGCTCGAACTCTTCGATGTTGCGGATCGTGGCACCACGGAACGCATAGATCGACTGGTCGGCGTCACCCACCACACACAGCTCCGACGGCGGCACACCGGTGTCGGGAGAACCGGAGCCATCCGCGGCGGTGTCGAGACCGACGAGTTCGCGGATCAGCACGTACTGCGCGTGGTTGGTGTCCTGGTACTCGTCGACCATGACGTGACGGAACCGACGCCGGTAGTACTCGGCCACCTCGGGGTGACGTTGCAGCAGGGCGACGGTCTCGCCGATCAGGTCGTCGAAGTCGAAGGCATTGCCCGCCCGCAGCCGCCGCTGGTACTCGCCGTAGATCTGGGCGATCGTGCGCGCGGTGGGCTCGTCACCGGCATCGGTGAGTGCCTGATCGGGGTCGATCAGTTCGTTCTTCAGATTCGAGATGCTCACCGCCACCCCGCGAGGCGCGAACTTCTTGGGGTCGAGCTGCAGATCGCCGATCACCATCCCGAGCAGACGCTTGGAGTCGTCGGAGTCGTAGATGGAGAAGTTGGAGTTCATCGGTGCCAGCAGCGCCGACTGGGCGCGCAGGATGCGCACACAGGTCGAGTGGAAGGTCGACACCCACATGAACGATGCGCGCGGACCGACCAGCGAGATGACACGCTCGCGCATCTCGGCGGCGGCCTTGTTGGTGAAGGTGATCGCCAGGATCTGTCCCGGCGTCACATCCCGGGCGGCGAGCAGATAGGCGATCCGCCGGGTGAGCACAGAGGTCTTACCCGATCCGGCACCGGCCACGATCAGCAGCGGCGGACCCGAATGCACCACCGCCTCACGCTGCTGCGGGTTGAGCCCGTCGAGCAGACGGGCGACACGGTCGTCGGCGGGACTCCCGGCGGCATCGACGGGACGCGCCGACACAGACTGGGCCGGGCGGCGGGAAGCGGGGTGAACAGAACTGGTCATCGGTATCTCAGGCTACCCCGGGACCCCGACAGCCCCGGACGCGCCGGAACCCGCTGTGGAACGATCCGACGCGTCATTCGTTCGCGTCGGCAAAGGTGTCCCGCGCGGGCGATGTCGTGTTTAGTGTTGATCAGCCGCCGTGCAGCGACCACCGAGGAAACGAGCCATGACGAACTCGACGAAGGTTTTTGCCCTGCTGTTGTCCGCAATCGGCGCCGTGGCGGTGATCGTCGCCCTGGTGCTGTCGTTCATCCCGTGGAGTGCGTCGGGAGCCGCAGAGGCGACACCGGCGTTCCGCGCGCAGTCCAGTCTCGACCAGGTGGCCTTCCAGTACGGCAGCAGCCCCGGCGCCCGCTACAACGGGACCCTCGTCCAGAAGTACGGCAGCTCCACCGAGACCTACCAGCTCAGCGACCTGACGGTCACCCTGTCCAACAATGCGTCGGGCCAGGTCACCGTCGACGGCCAGCGCGCCGACTACACCCAGATCGGCAACTACGGCTTCGCGAAGGGGCCGACCGCCTTCTGGCAGAAACTGCTGTCGGCCGACACCCTGAAGGATGTCGACCTCGCCCCGTTCGACAATGTGTGGGCCAGCGCCGAGTGGGCCATGCCGTCGCTGGGCTCGATCCTGTCCCCGCAGATCATGGCCGGTCGCATCGGCAACGCCGACCTCGTGTCGCCGCCGACCCTCGGCGCCGAGCTGGCCGCACCGAACGCCAACACCCCCGACGCCCGCTTCTGGCCGACCTCCGACCCGCCGATCGAGACACTCGCCGAGAACAAGGTGCGCGCAGGCAAGTGGGAGATCACCTTCGACCCGTCGACCAAGGCGATCACCCACATCAAGGGCGAGTACGCCACCCCCAGTGGCCGGACCACCTATCAGCTCGACACCGACGTCACCCCGCTGCCGGTGGACCAGCTCAACTCCGTGTTCGACGGCCAGCGCGGGCTGACCACCCAGCTCGGCTCGGTCCCGGCCCCCGGCATGCTGCTGGAGAACCTGCCCAACGCCCGGCTCGGCATCCTCGACTGGAAGCAGACCGGCGACTGCACCAACGTCGCGTGCGGCTACGACTTCACCGTGTCGGGCACCCCGCAGAACAACGACGACGCCGTTCCCGGGCACGTCAACTACGGCCTCACGATCAACTTCGCCGTCAACTCGCAGCCGGCCGGTGCGGTCGGCGGGACGTGTACGCCGGTGGTCCGCGTCGACTTCGGCCGCACCGGCAGCACCCGGTGTGTCGCGACCAACCTCGGTGCCGGCGGCGGCTCGATTCGCCCCAACGTGAAGCTGACCTATCTGCCGTTCCTGGACTACGGCACCGAAGACCTGGCCGACTATCTGAAGTCCAACGTGGAGGCCACACAACGCCAGTTCACGATGCAGCGCACCGGCACCAAGCGGCCCGACGCCGCGAGGTACAACTTCTACATCGCCGGCCTGCCGAGCAGTTATGTGATCAAGCGCGGTGACTACCTGTTCGACGGCTACGGTCCCCGTGGCGCCTATCTGGTGGCCTTCGCCCCCGGCTATTCCGACCACGTGACCGGCACCACCTTCGACCCGTCCTGGTCGGGCACCGCCACCCTGCGCGACCAGATGACCAAGCAGGCGTCGGCCGCCGGTGACGGCCGGATCGTCTACTACAGCCCCGAACAGAAGACGGTCGACGCCCTCAAGGCGATGGTGATCCAGGCCGGCCTCGGCGACAAGATCACCGTGTACCTGGCCGAACAGGAGAGCTGAGGCGCCCGGCCACCGGACTTCACCCGCCGAGCAGGGCGGCGTCGACCACCTCACCGACACGACCCTCACCGGTGTGCAGGGCGAGCCCGGCGGTGATCGGCCGGACGTGGACGGCGGTCCCGGAACCGTCGAGCTGCACATAGACCGCGTGCAGTCCGGCGGTGACCGGCACCCGGATCGGGCTCCCGCCGTCGAGGGAGAACTCGACCTCGCCGGACCGGTTGGCGCAGTAGGTCAACGCGAGGGTCCACCGCCAGCGCAGCAGCGGACCGTCGAGGCGCAGGTCGGCGGGACCGGTCAGCTCGGGCCGTGCGCAGGTCCCCCGGCCCGCGACGATCGTCCGTTGCGGGGTGACCGCGCCGGCGGTGAGGTTGCCCGCGGGGTCGAGCACGTTGAGCCGATCGGTCCACCCCCCGAACTCGGGGCGGTCGGAGACCCGACCGAAGGTGTGGCTGATCTGGTTCTCCGGGAAGGCCACCGGCAGCAGCACCTCCAGCGGCAGTTGCTGATCGAACATCCGGTGATCGCGATTGGCCGCGAGCGCGCGCGTGGCGTTGTCCAGATACGGCCCGGTGGGGTCGTCGGTCCACGACGACTGGTACGACGCCAGCGACAGCATCGACGACGCGAACAGGACCGCGCCGACGAGCAGACCGGCCGGCACGGCCAGCGCCGTCATCGGCGACTCGGAGGTGTCGTCGACGCGCGCGTGCCGTGGTGCGGCCGGCACATCGCGGCGCGCGGGCGCACCGATGATCAGCGCCGCGGCGAGGGTCAGCACCAACGCGGAATCGGGCAGGTAGCGCATGGTCTGGGCGAGTTCCAGTGCGGTGTTGGCCGACGACCGGTTCCACATCACCGGGATCTGCGCCACCACCACGTAGAGCGCCGCACAGATCAGCACCGCGATCGCACCGGTCCGCAGACGCACCGCCACCACCACCAGGGCGGCCGCCAGCACCCAGCCCGCCACGATCATCCAGACCGGCGCGAAACCCATCGGCGGGCTCGGCACCCATCGTTGCCAGTCCCACGGACCACCGACCAGCGACGGCACCACGGCGTTGTCGATCGACCGCCACACCAGATGTGCGGTCTGCGAGATCGAGTGCTCGCCGGCGGTGGCGTCAGAGATCGAGACGAACGCCAGCGCCCACGCGACAAAGACGATGCCGAGCACCGTCCACAGCCGACGGCCCCGGACGAAGGCCACGGTCAGCGGCGGCCGATCGGAGAACCGCGCGGCGAGCACGGCGGCGGCGAACGCCACCGGCAGGATGAACAGCGACTTCTCGAAGAACGCCAGCGCCACCACGAAGACCACGGCCGACCGGATGACGATCAGGCGGGCGCGCCGCGGGTCGACGTCGCCGCGCACCAGGATCACCGCATCGGCGACGATCCAGGCCATCGCCGCCTGCATCGGCAGCGTGTTCAGCCCGGCCGCCCACCACACGAAACCCGCCACCGTCATCGGAGTGAACAGATAGAACGCCAGCGCCCCCAGCGCGGCGAGATCACGCCGGGAGGTGGTCCCGTCGGCCGCAGGCGGCACGACGGTGCGGATCATCCGCCACACCGCCAGGGACGCAATCGCCTGCAGCACCACCAGGGTGGCCGCCGGCAACGCCCAGGTGACCGGGGCGAGCACGGTGGAGACACCGGCCACCAGGAACGCGGCCGGCATGAAGTGCCCGTCGTGTGAGTGCCCGAGGAACTCCCACGACAGGATCGGCTGCGTGGACGCGCGGCCGATCAGGATCAGGTCGTCCCAGTAGAAGTTCCCGGTGCCCGCCAGCCATCCGCGGATGACCAGTTGCGCCACGATCAGCGCGATCGCCACCAGGACCGGCACCGACGGCGCGACCAGGGCCGATCGCCACGGCGATGCCGTCTCCGAGGCCGATGGTCGGTCGCAATGATCGGGTGTGGACGGCACCGTCCGCGGGCTGGGCATGGCCACCAGTGTCCCCGGCCCGAAAGCCGCGTGGCAAAATCGGCGGAGTGACAGACCCCACCAGCGGATCGTCGGGCTCGTTCGCGGACTCGATCGATCTGTCGTACTACGAGCTGCAGTCCGACGTGTCGGCCCTCAGCGATGACATCGACGTCCTGCGCGGCGAGATCGACCGCCTCGACGCGGTGATCCTGGCCGCCGTCAAGCGACGATCGGCCGTGTCGAAGAAGATCGGTGCCGCGCGCATGGCATCGGGCGGACCGCGGCTGGTGCACAGCCGTGAGGTCAAGGTGCTCGACCGGTTCGCCGAGCTCGGCCAGGAGGGACACACCCTCGCGATGCTGCTGCTACGGCTCGGCCGGGGCCCGCTCGGGCGCTGACCCGGCCACCCACACAGCCCCCGGATCGTGTGGCGTGCGCCACAAATGTCGTATCGCCACGAGTCTCACCACCACATAGGGTGGTGAGCATGACCAGTGACCTCGACGGTACCGACGGCAACACGACCGACAACCCCGACATCACGGCAACCGAGGCCTGGCAGGCGCTCACCGCCCATCAGGCGCAGGTCGACTCCCTGCATCTGCGGGAGGTCTTCGACGCCGATCCCGCCCGCGGACGCGAACTCACCGTCGACGTGGGTGATCTGCACATCGACTACGCCAAACACCGGGTGCTGCGCGAGACCCTCGATCTGCTGTTCGCGCTGGCCCGCGAGGCCGGACTCGAGGAGCGTCGCGACGCGATGTTCGCCGGCGCCCACATCAACACCTCCGAAGACCGCGCCGTCCTGCACACCGCGCTGCGGTTGCCGGCCGACGCCGAACTCGTCGTCGACGGACAGGACATCGTCACCGACGTGCATGCGGTCCTGGATGCGATGGGAGCCTTCACCGATCGGCTGCGCAGCGGAGAATGGAAGGGCCACACCGGCAAATCGATCACCGATGTGGTCAACATCGGCATCGGCGGGTCCGATCTCGGTCCGGTGATGGTCTATCAGGCCCTGCGTCACTACGTAGACACCCCCATCCGCTGCCACTTCGTCTCCAATGTCGACCCCGCCGATCTGGTGGCCACGCTCGCCGACCTCGACCCGGAGACGACGCTGTTCATCATCGCGTCCAAGACCTTCGGGACGCTGGAGACCCTGACCAATGCCGCCGCGGCGCGCTCATGGTTGCTCACCGGCCTGGATGCCGGCACCGATGCGGTGGCGAAACACTTTGTGGCCGTGAGCACCAACGCCGACCGCGTCGCGGCCTTCGGGATCGACACGGCCAACATGTTCGGCTTCTGGGACTGGGTCGGCGGCCGCTACTCGGTGGACTCGGCGATCGGGCTGTCGGTGATGGCGGCCGTCGGCCGCGAACGGTTCGGTGAGTTCCTCGCGGGCTTCCACCTCGTCGACGAGCACTTCCGCACCGCACCCCTGGAGGCCAATGCGCCGGTCATCCTGGGCCTGATCGGGTTGTGGTACAGCAACTTCTGGGATGCCCAGTCGCGGGTGGTGCTCCCCTACTCCAATGACATGGCACGCTTCGCGGCCTACCTGCAGCAGCTGACGATGGAGTCCAACGGCAAGTCGGTCACCGCCACCGGCCGGCCGGTCACCACCGACACCGGCGAGGTGTTCTGGGGTGAGCCGGGCACCAACGGCCAGCACGCGTTCTACCAGCTGCTGCACCAGGGCACCCGGATGGTTCCCGCCGACTTCATCGGATTCGCCCGTCCCACAGATGATCTCCCCGTGCTGTCGGCACACGGCGAGGCCGACGGCGAGCCCGGCTCGATGCACGATCTGCTGATGAGCAACTACTTCGCCCAGACCAAGGTGCTGGCCTTCGGCAAGACCGCCGAGGAGATCGCCGCCGAGGGTGTCGCGCCGGATGTGGTGCCGCACAAGGTGATGCCCGGCAATCGTCCGACCACGTCGATTCTGGCACCGGAACTCACGCCGTCGGTGATCGGGCAGCTGATCGCCCTCTACGAGCACCAGGTCTTCGTCGAGGGCGCGATCTGGGGGATCAACCCGTTCGACCAGTGGGGTGTGGAACTCGGCAAGACCCAGGCGATCGAACTGCTCGGGGTGATCACCGATGCGCAAGCGCCTGTGGCGCAATCAGACTCGTCGACCGACGAGCTGGTGCGGTGGTACCGCACCCAGCGTGGCCGACAGGCCTAGACCCGGCAGCTCACTGCCAGCGCCCGGCGTCGAAGATCTCCTCGGGGATCTCGTCGCCGGGTGCCACACCGAGTTCCTCGAGCCGGCCCATCAGCGTCGCCGACGCCGCGACGTGGCCGATCAGGTCTCCGGCCTCGGCCGCGCGTTCGGCCGGGTCGCCACCGAGGAATTCCGGCATCACCGGCGGTACGCACTGGCCCAGTGTCAGGGGCGGGGCGCCGGTCATCTCGCGCCATTCGGCGAAGCTCTCGGCATCCACGGCCTCGGCGATGTCACCGTCGCCGACCGCGGCGAGCACCTCGTCGACGGTGGCCAGCGGTCCGGAGCTGCCACTCGAGGCGTCGAAGCCGATCACGGTGTCCGGGTCGGCCTCCTCGTCGTCGGCGAGGGTGAAGTAGACGATGCCGCGCCAGTCGGCGGCCAGCACCGCGATGTCGTCGCGTCCGAAGACGTCGGCGAGCAGTTCGTCGAGTCGCGCGGCGTCCTCACCACCGAATATCTGAAACGCCCCGTCGCCGACCACTTGACTCTGCAATCCCGCCACATCGGTTACCTTACGCAGGTGACCTCGCCTGTGTTGTTGCGTCGTACCCGAGCCCTGCGGCCGGTCGGTGGTGTACTGCTGACCGGTGCCGCCCTGGCCACCGCACTGACCGCCTGCTCCACGTCGGAGCCCTCGACGGCCCCGGCCACGTCGTCGTTCCCGACGTCGGCGTCGGTGACGGTACCCGCCGGTGCCGCCGCCCGGACCACCCCCGGCGCGACGCTGGACTTCGGTGCCACCGCGGTGCTGCCCGCCAATGCCTTCGCCCCGGCCGGTGCCACCGCGATGTACACGGTCACCGGCATCTCTCCTGGTACGGGCGTCCCGGACGATGCCACACAGGGCGGCAAGGCGTATTTCATCTATCTGACCGTCACCGCGCTGAGCGTCAAACCCGCCGTCGCCCCCACGGTGGTCGGCTTCGCCGGAAGCACCGACGGGCGCACCCCGGCGCTGACGCTGCCGCCGTCGGTGCCGCTGACCGCCTGCGCCAACCCGGAGCCGCCGGAGAAGATGAAGCGCGGCGAGTCCTATGCCACCTGCCTGGTGGCCTATGCCGATCCGGATCAGGAACTCGGCAGTGTCATCTATTGGGCCGACACCACCGGCGACGCGTCGTACGACTTCAAATCCGATCCGGTGGTGTGGGGTACCCCGACGCCGGTCTCGTCCGCCTCGGCGACGCCGAGCTCACCGGCACCGGCCGGCTGATCCCTCACCGGCCGCGAGCCGCGTCTCAGATCATCCGGCGGGTGATCGCCGACGGCAGCAGGCGCAGGGCCGCGGCGATCGGCACCCACGGCCACGCCGGGACCGGCGCATACGCCTTCTCCGCCTCGATGGCCTTGACCAGGGCCTGTACCCCGGTGTCGGTGTCGGTCATCATCGCGGTCTTGACCCCGCGGTTGATGTCGGTCTCGATATAGCCCGGCAGCACGATCGACACGGTGATCGGCGAGTTCGCGAACTCGGCCTGCAGCCCCTGGCCGATCGCGGTGAGTCCGGCCTTCGACGCCGAGTACGCGGTCTGCGCCTTGGGCAGTCCGCGTACCGCGCTCATCGAGCTGATCAGCACCAGATGGCCGTGGCCCTGTGCCCGGAAGATCTCCAGCGCGGCCTCGACCTGGGCGATCGCACCGATCAGGTTGGTCTGCACGGTCTCGAGGTTGGCGTGCATCTTGCCGGTGCCCATCGGCGCACCCTTACCGAGGCCGGCGTTCACGATCACCCGGTCGAGTCCACCGAGCTCGTCGCGCAACCGCCCGAAGACCACGGGCACCGAGTCGACGTCGGTGACGTCGAGCGGGGCGACGGCAACCGCCGCGGCGGACGGGCCGATCTCCTCGGCCAGGGCCTCGAGCCGGTCGGCGCGTCTGGCGGCCAGGCCCAGCGAGCGGCCTCGGGCGGCGAAGGCGCGGGCCATCCCCTCGCCGAGTCCGGAGCTGGCGCCGGTGATCAGGATCTTGTCGCGGGTCACGGCAGCCAACCTACCCGACGGTCAGATCGGGTGGCACTCACCCGCCGGTGCAGGTGAGACGGAGGACGGCGGTCTGGCCGTCGGCGTCGGCGAAGCGGGCGACGGTGTGGTTCTCACCCGCCTCGGCGGCGATGACGTCGGCCTGGGTGGTGTTCATCTCGATCGCCAGATGCCCGCCGGGGGCGAGCCAGGCGTGCGCGTCGACGATCAGCCGCCGCACCTCGTCGAGCCCGTCGGCGCCGGCCAGCAGCGCCCGGCGGGGTTCGTGCTCGGCGGCCTCGTGCGGCAGCAGCGCCAGCGCCCCGGCCGGCACATACGGCGGGACGGCGGCGAGTACGGTGATCGCACCCCGCAGATCGGTGGGCACACCGGCCAGTCCGTCCCCGCGATACACCCGATCGTCGCCGACGTTGCGGCGCGCGTGGACCAGGGCGTGCTCGTCGATGTCGGTGGCATGCACGTGAGCGGCCGGCAGATGGGCGGCCACGGTCGCCGCGATCGGAGCCACCCCGCAATAGTCCTCCAGCACAGTCGGTTCCCGGATCTGTGCGGCCGCGCCGAGGGTCACCGCGGCCAGCAGTTCCGACCGCCGACGCGGCACGAACACCCCCGGCCCCACCGACAGCCGCCGTCCGGCGAAGGCCACCCAGCCGACGACGTGCTCGAGTGGTTCCCCGTGAATCCGGCGGACACACAACCGTTGCAGCAGTCCGGCATCGCCGCCGGCGGCGTCCCGCAGGATCGTCGCCTCGTCCTCGGCGAAGACACATCCCGCCGACCGCAGCATCGCCGCGAGCGGATCGGGCGAGTTCACTTGAGCAGCCGCGACATCCGACGATCGGCGAGCACCTTGCCGCCGGTCTGGCAGGCCGGACAGTACTGGAAGGAGCGGTCGGCGAAGGACACCTCGCGGATGGTGTCGCCGCACACCGGACACGGCAGACCGGTACGGGCGTGCACCTTCAGTCCGGTTCGCTTCTCCGACTTGAGCTTCGCCACCTGCTGCCCCTCGAGACGTCCGATGGCGTCGGTGAAGACGTCGTGGATGGCCTGGTAGAGGGTGTCGACCTGGTCTACGGTGAGCGTCTTGGCGGTGGCGAACGGGGAGAGCTCGGCGGCGTGCAGGATCTCGTCGGAGTAGGCGTTGCCGACCCCGGCCACGATCCGCTGATCGGTGAGGACGTTCTTGATCCGTCCGCCCGCGCCGGCGAGGATGTCGGCGAACTCGTCGCGGCTCAGCGCCAGCACGTCGGGGCCCAGGGTTGCGATGCGTTCGATCTCCGAGAGATCCCGGACGATCCAGCCCGCGAGGCGTTTCTGGGTACCGGCCTCGGTGACGTCGAATCCCTCCCCCGGCAGTCCGCAGTGCACCCGCAGCGCGATCGGGCTCTTGCCGCCGGGGCGCAGCGGTCGGGGCGAGAGGTCCTCGGCCCAGCGCAGCCAGCCGGCCCGGGAGAGGTGGATGACCAGGAACAGCACCGGGTCGGCGTCGGGGTGCTCCGGCCCCGGGACGGTCCGGATGATCAGGTATTTCCCGACGCGGCCCACCGATTCGATGATGCGCTCGACCAGGGCGGTGTACGGCGGGTCGGCGGTCTTGAGTACCGACAGTGATGCGACGTCGACGCGCCGGATCGGGAGTCCGGCGGCACGGCCGTCGACGAAATCCGCGATCGCGGTGACCTCGGGGAGTTCCGGCATGTCTCCAGTGTGCTCTAGTGAACAGATGATCTCCGCCCTTTCCGACGCCGAGCTGGCCGCCCGCATCGCTGAGGGAGCCGGAGAGATCCTGCTCGGGGTGCGCTCCGGCGACCTGCTGGGCGGCCGGATGCTCGGCGACGCAGGCGATGCGCTCGCCCAGGCCTGGATCGGGGCGGTGCTGCGCCGGCACCGTCCCCACGATGCCGTGTTGTCGGAGGAGGCGCGCGACGTCGGTGACCGGGCGAGCGCCCGGCGGGTGTGGATCATCGACCCCCTGGACGGCACCAGCGAGTTCGCCGCCGGCAGCGATCATTGGGCGGTGCATGTGGCCCTGACCGAGGACGGCCAGGTCATCGACGCCGCGGTGGCGCTACCGGCCGCCGGGGAGGTCTTTCGCACCGACACCGTCGACGCACCGCCCGCGCAGCCGTCCGGCCGGATCGCGGTCTCGCGCTGGGGCACCTCGTATGAGGTCACCCTGGTCGCGCAGCGTCTCGGGTTGCAGATGACGCCGATCGGGTCGGCCGGCGCCAAGGCCATGGCGGTGGTGCGCGGCGACGCCGACGCCTATGTCCACGCCGGCGGACAGTACGAGTGGGACAACGCCGCACCGGTGGGGGTGGCGCAGGCGGCCGGATTGCATTGCAGCCGCCTCGACGGGGCGGCGATCGTCTACAACCAGCCGCAACCGTACATGCCGGACTTCGTGATCTGCCGCCCCGAACTGGCCGAGCCGATCCTGGAGGTCCTGGCCGAAGTCGTGTGGTGACCGGGGTGTCGCGTCAGCTGCGGGTCTTGCGCAGCAGGTAGATGTCCATGATCCAGCCGATCCGTTCGCGGGCCTCCGCGCGCGCGGCGACGATGGTGTCGGTGACGTCGCCGACCCGACCCTCGATCAGGATCTCGTCGGACGTGCCCAGATAGGCCCCCCACCAGATGTGGTCGTCGGCATCGGCGGTGTGACGGAAGGCGAGATCGGCGTCGAGCATGACGATCTGGTTGCCGTCGGCGCCGGCCGGGGTGTCGGCGAGGCGGCGCCCGGTGGTGATGTGGATGGGTTCGCCGATGCGGTGCGCGACGATCCGGTGCGCCGCGGTCAGGGCGCTGGCGCTGGTCACACCGGGGATCACCTCCACGGAGAGCTCGAGATCGTCGCGGGCGGCGAGGTCGTCGGCGATCCGCAGGGTGGAGTCGTAGAGCGCCGGGTCGCCCCACACCAGGAAGGCGGCGACACCGCCGTCCCCGACCTGCCCGGTAAGGATCCGGGCGATCAGATCGGCACGCGCGGCATGCCAGCGGCGCACCTCGGCGTCGTAGTCGGCGGGGTGCCGGTCACGGGGCGGGTCGGGGATCTCGATCACCGAATACCCCTGCGGAGCATGGTGTTCCAAGATCTCTCGCCGGGCGTCGAGGAGTCCGCTCTTGACCGCCCCCTTGTCGAGGGCGAGGAAGGCGTCGACGTCGGCCATCGCATCGATCGCCTGGAGGGTGAGCTGTCGGGGTCCGCCGGGTCCGATCCCGATGAGGCGCAGAGTGATTCGCATGGATCAGATCGAGACCCGCGGCAGGCCGTGTTTGCGTGCGGTGAAGTCGAGGATCACCTGACGCGGCAGCAGCCGACGCAACAGGAACACGATCTCGGCACGGTTGCCCTTGGCGTAGAAGGGTTTCGGATGGTCGGCGAGTGCGGCGTCGACGATCACCGAGGCCATCGTCGCGGCGTCGATCCCCTCGTCCTCGTTACGGCGGGTGGCTGCCGCCAGGGTCTGGTACTCGGCGGCGTACGGCGAGCCGTCGGCGATGTGGATACTGCGGCGGTCGCCGATGCCGGTGGCGATGGTCCCGGGTTCGACACTGATCATCCGGATGCCGTAGGGCGCCACCTCTCGGCGGGTGGCCAGCGCATACGCCTTGAGCGCCGATTTGGTGGCCGCGTAGTTGGAGCGGAAGGCCACCGGAAAGCTCGAGAGCATCGACCCCACCATCACCACGGTGCCGCGGCGGCGTGTGCGCATTCCCGGCAGGACCGCCTTGGTGAGGGCGATCGGACCGAAGACGTTGACGGTGAACAGGTCCTCGACGGCGCTCATCGGGGTGTCCTCGAGCGCCCCTGCCTGCGACTCCCCCGCGTTGTTGATCAGGATGTCGACGTCGCCGACCTCGGCGGCACAGCTGTCGGCGCTCGCGTAGTCGGCGTTGTCGAGACGGACATAGGTGACGCCGGGAATGGGGTCGGCGACGGTGTCGGGGTTGCGGCTGGTGCCGTACACGCGGTGTCCGCGTGCCACCATCTGCCTGGCCACCTCGGCACCGATTCCGCTGGTCGCGCCGGTGACGAGGACTGTCTGAACGTTCGGGGAGGCCACGCAGGACACCGTAGCGCAGACGCGCCGGGGCTTGGTGCTCCCGGCAGGATTCGAACCTGCGACACCGGCTTTAGGAGAGCCGTGCTCTATCCCCTGAGCTACGAGAGCGGATGGCGCTGACCACCGGTCACCGACCGCCACCGGGAGTCTACTTCAGCCAGGGGCCCAGACCGCAATGCACCACGTGGGGCGATCGGAACGCACGTCATCCGGCCCAGTTCTGCCACGCCGGGAGCGCCACGGCGGTCACGATCGCCTCGATCCGTTCGTCGGGTAGCGCCCCGGTGATCAGCAGGTCGTGGCGGGCGAGGTCGAACGGGACGGCCAGCAGCCAGTCCGGGAGTGGCATGTCGGCCAGTTCACCCCGCTCGGCAGCGCGTTGCGTGATCGGTGTGACGACGCGCGCCCCGACGTCGAAGAGCATCTGCCGCAACGCATCCGCCGTGCGCTCGTCGACCTCGACGATCAGTCCGAGCAGGGTCCGTCGGTCGAAGGTGTCGAGGTGGTCGCGGACAGCACCCAACGCCGCCGACAGATCCCCCGACAGGGTCCCGGTGTCGGGGACCGCCAGCACGATCTGGCGGATCATGGTGCGCAGCGCCGCGAACACGAGTTCGGCCTTGGTGGGCCAGCGCCGGTACAGCACGGGTTTGCTCGTACCGGCCGCGGCGGCGACTCCCTCGAAGGTGACGCCGGCGTATCCGTGGGCGTCGAGTTGGTCGAGGACCGCACGATGGATGGCGTCCTCGAGTTCCGCGCCGCGTCGTCGGGTTCCGGCCACCGTGGTCCTCCGTTCGTCGATTCGGGACTTGTGCACGCTGCGGGAATAGCCTACGTTGACCACATAAGAAACGCACCGTATCTAACGGTGACCGGTCACTCACCCCCGAGGAGCGCGACATGTCCACCACCGACGTCCCCGCACCCGACATCCCCGATCCCGACCTACGCACCCCCGAGGCCGCCCGGACTGCCGACACCACCGAGACCTCCGAGCAGGACCTGCGCCACGTCGTCGGACTCGTCGTCGGCCTCACCGTCCTGCTGGGCGTCCTCCTGCTGGCGTTCGCGCTGCCCGCGGTCAACACCGGCGCACACGGCATCCAGGTCGGCATCGTGGCACCGGAACCCGCTGCCGCACAGCTCGAATCGAAGGCCGACGGCTTCGACTTCAGCCGATACGACGACGCCGACGAGGCACGCGCGGCCATCCTCGACCGCAAGATCTACGGGGCAGTGGTCCTCACCCCCGGCCACGAGGTCGACGTCCTGGTCGCCACGGCCGCAAGCGCCTCCGCTGCCACCGCCGTCCAGCAGATGGGTGAGCAGGTCGCCGCCGCCAACGGGACCACGGCCACCGTGGAGAACGTGCGCAGCTTCCCGGCCGACGACCCCCGTGGCGCAGGCCTGGCCGCCGGCGCCCTGCCGATGGCCCTGGGCGGATGGATCGGCGCCGTCGCGATCCTCTTCACCATCCGGACGACCCGCCATCGCCTGATCGCCGTCGGCGCATTCGCCGTGGTCGGTGGCCTGGGCCTGACCGCCACCCTGCAGTTCGTCGTGGGCACCCTGGACGGGAACTACTGGCTGACCTCCCTGGGCGCCGTGCTCGGGATCGCCGCCACCGCGATGACCGTCCTCGGCCTGAAGAGCCTGTTCGGTGGTGCCGGCCTGGGTATCGCCGCGGTCCTGCTGATCCTGCTGGGCAATCCGTTGTCTGGGCTGACCAGCGCCCCGGAGATGCTGCCCACGCCGTGGGGCACGATCGGTCAGATGCTGCCACCCGGCGCCACCGGCACCCTGCTGCGCGACCTCGCCTTCTTCGACGGCGCGGGCATCACCCGGCCGTTGCTGGTACTCGCCGGCTGGCTGATCGGCGGAAGCCTGCTGTTCTGGATCGCCACGCGACGGGAAGCCACGACGAAATCCGTTCCCGCATAACCTCATCTGCGAATGCCATGACCGGCGGCGAGCTATCGGCTCCCGCCGGTCATGTGCGCCTGGAACACCGGGGTGAAGAAGTCGAGCAGGCGATCGGTCCAGCCGTCGGCGATCTCACCGGTGCGGGCGTGCTCGGCCACCAGCGCACCGACCACCGCGTCGACGAGCATCTCGACGAAGCGCCCGTCGGCGGTCCGCTCGTGGTCACGCGCCAGCAACTCGGTCAATGCCGCCAGGTGCACGCCCAGGATGCGCCGGAAGACCTCGGTGAACTGCGGGTCCACCCCGGTCACCAGCGCGGCGATACCGCCGAGCCCGATCCCGTCGAAGATCAGTCCACCGGCGTTCTCGATCACCCATCGCAGACGTTCGACGTCGGACTCGCCGACCCCCTCCGGATCGGGGACGCCGACGGCCAGCAGCGCCGCGGCGAGCATCTCGTCGCGGCCGGAGAAACGGCGATAGATCGTGGTCCGGGCCACCCCGGAGCGCCCGGCCACACCATCGATGGTGACCGCGGCCGGCCCCTTCGTCCGCAACAGTTCCAGGGTCGCGGCAGCGATCTTGGCATCGGCGGTGCCCCGCACCTCGGGCCGGACGGTACCGCCTGACTGCCGGTCGACCATTTCTCGAAACCCCTTGCCGTCGAAACCCCTTGTCCTGCTGACCTATGCAGTTCATGCAGGTTACCGCAGTGCAATCGCACCCAACTAGCGCTACACTGAATGTATCGCTACAGGACGTGTAGCGACGCTATGGCCCCCGCGAGTCACGCGAGCCCATCCCGCACAGACCCTGCGCGCCATCGCCGAGCGCACCCCCGCGCAACCCACACCGACCACACGAGGAGTTGTCATGACCACCCAACACAAGTCCACCCCCGTCCCGCCCGCACTGATCGCCTACGTACTGGCCCTTGTCGGCTTCTTGCTGCTCGGGCTGTTCCTCTTCCAATCCGCATCGGGCGCGGCGACCGGCGCCATCATCGGCCTCGCCGTCGGGGCGGGCGTCGCATTCGTGGCCGCCGCGATCAGCTTCCGAATCCAGGTCAAGCGCTCACCGTCGACCGGACCCGGCACCGCACTGCTCGCCGTGACCACCTCCGAGGAGGAGGCGCACGCCCACGCCGTCGCCGAACGTGAGCGCGCCGCGCGCGCAATCCTCAGGTGATCGGCACCTGCATGGCGTGATCCGTTGTTGCCGAACGGATCACCGAAAATCTGTGACCGCGCCGCTCACACCGGCGTCGGAGCACCCGGCCCCTCGCCACCGCGACGCACGGCGTCACGCGTGTGCGCGGCAGGCGAATCCGGGCCGGCCGCGGCGAGACACTCCCGAACGACTCGGCCGACCCGGCCCGCCGGATCGGCCAGCTCGGCCAGGCCACACCGGTCGGCCAGCAGCCCACCGAGCGTCACGTCGACCATCGCAGCACCGACGGATTCCGCCGACTGCCACCCCGCCGGATCGAACGAGGTCCACATCCATTGCGTGGCACCGAAGATCTGCATCGTCGCGACATCGGCATCGACCCGACGGAAGATTCCCGCGGTGATCCCGCGAGCGATCTCATCGCGCACCAACCGCTCGATATCCGTGCGCACCTGACGAATCGCCTGCATCTCGGGATCATCGTCGAGCTGGATGACCTCGCGTTGCGTGGCGACGGTGGCCGCGCGATCGATCACGTGATACCGCACACTCGCGTAGATGACGGCGGCCACGCGATCGGCGGGCGCATCCAGGCGCCGCCAGATCACGTCCAACTCGGCACGTCGACGCGTCACATACTTCTTCTCGAGGTCGCGGAGCATCTGCGCCTTGGTCCCGAAGTGGTGAACGATGGTGCCCTTCGACATACCCAACTCCGCGGCGATGTCACCGAGATTGGTCTGGTCGTACCCTCGTCGGGCGACATGCGCGATGAAGGTGGCGAGCAGTTCTTCCTTACGTCCGGGTCGACCAGCCATTCCGCTATCGCTCCACTGCACCCGGACCGTACATGCGGTCATACTAGCGTCGCGCAGTGCACCCTCAGGGCGCACCACCTCCTGCCCCATCAGCTGCGCTGCCCTGGTCACGCCACTCCCGAGCCGGTCAGATCTCGGCGTCGGCCTTCCCGAGTGCGATCTCCACCGCGGTGTCGACATCGAGGTGCAGTTCCGCGTCGGCATCGGCGACCTCGCCGTCGCGGTACTCCACCTGTCCACCGGCGCACAGGATGTGGAAGGGCGGTTCACCACCGAGGTGCACGTTGACCGTCGCGTCGGGCCGCCGGCCGGCGATCGCCCGTGCCAGGGGCAGGGCCAGCCAGTGGGCGCGGACGGCATCCTTGCTGCCGCGGTCGCCGAGGCGATCGGTGCCCCAGTCCGACAATGCGGCGAGGACGGGCCGCAACCGCTGGCCGTCCTCGGTGAGTTCGTACACTGCGGCACTCGCACGCGGCGCCATCCGACGTCGCATCAGCACGCCGTCGGCCTCGAGATCGCGGAGCCGCGCGGCGAGCACATCGGTGCTGATGCCGGGGAGATCGGCGAACAGGTCACTGTATCGGCGTGGGCCACCGCATAATTCGCGCACGATCAGCAGATTCCAGCGGTCCCCGACGACGTCGAGGGACCGTCCGATGGTGCAGTAGTGCTGATAGCTCCGGCGTGGCATGCTGTCCATCGTAGCGCTTACTTGGATATTCCAAGCAACCACTTGGGTCGACCAAGTAGAATGAGCGCGTCGCCATTCCAGGAAGGAACGTTCATGCAGCTCAAGCAGTCGAGCAAGCTCTCGGGGGTCTCCTATGAGATCCGGGGCCCGGTGGCCGAAACCGCGGCTCGACTGGAGGCCGAGGGGCATCATGTGATGAAGCTCAACACCGGCAATCCGCTCGAGTTCGGTCTCGATGCGCCACAGGAGATCCTCTCCGACATGGTCCGCACCTTGCCGACAACCACCGGCTACTCCACGTCCAAGGGGTTGCTGCAATCGCGCCGCGCGGTGGCGCAGTACTACCAGACCCGCGGCTTCGACGTGGACGTCGAGCACGTCTTCCTCGGCAACGGCGTCTCCGAACTGGTCATGATGGCGATGACCGCGCTGCTCGAGAACGGCGACGAAATCCTCATCCCCGCACCGGATTTCCCGCTCTGGACCGCGGCCACCGCCCTCAACGGCGGCACCCCGGTGCACTATCTGTGCGACGAGCAGTCCGACTGGTACCCCGACCTCGCCGACATGGCCGCCAAGATCACCGACCGCACCCGGGCCATCGTGCTGATCAACCCGAACAATCCCACCGGCGCGGTCTACCCCACCGAAGTGCTCGAGCAGATCCTCGACCTCGCCCGCCGTCATGACCTGATCGTGTTCTCCGACGAGATCTACGACAAGATCCTGTACGACGGTGCCACCCATGTCAGCACCGCGTCACTGGCACCGGATGTGCTGTGCGTGACCTTCGGCGGCCTGTCCAAGGTGTACCGGTGCGCCGGTCTGCGTTCGGGCTGGATGGCATTGTCGGGTCCGATGGCCGATGCGGAGAGCTACCTCGAGGGTCTGACCATGCTCGCGGGCCTCCGGTTGTGTGCGAATGTCCCGGCGCAGCATGCGATCCCGGTGGCCCTCGGTGGCCGGCAGAGCATCTTCGAGCTCACCGCCCCGGGTGGTCGGCTCTACGAGCAGAGCACCCGCGCGTGGGAGTCCCTCAACGACATCCCCGGCATCTCCTGCGTCAAGCCGAAGGGTGCGCTGTACGCCTTCCCGCGCATCGACAGGGAGTACTACCAGATCCACGACGACGAGCGCTTCGTCCTCGACCTACTGTTGCAGGAGAAGCTGCACATCGTGCAGGGCACCGGTTTCAACTGGCCCCACCCCGACCACTTCCGGATCGTCACCCTGCCTCACGCCGACGACCTCGAGGCGATCATCGGCCGAATCGGCAAGTTCCTGGCGAACTACAAACAATGACCGCGTTTCGGTACGCGTCGTCGCTTGCTGATTGAGCCGGGACACCCATTGCTGATTGAGCCGAGACCGAGCCGGAAAGGCGAGGCCCGAGTCGAAATCTCCGCAGCCAACGTCGAGAGGCAACCACCTCCGAGGTGACCACCTTGGCAACCCGGCTGGCGGAGG
>NZ_BCNF01000090.1 GCF_001485495.1 Gordonia desulfuricans NBRC 100010
AAAGATCGAGTCCGGACCCGACGAAGGCCGAACCTGGTGGCAACACAACGCCGAACCCGGCGCCCCACCCACCGAACGCCTCATCAACCGATTACCCGATGTGGCACACAACTATTTCACCAACCTCGAACAGGTACGCGCCGAAATCCACGGCCGTACCCCACTCGAACGTGCCGGATTCACCCTCAACCGGATCAACGTGTTCGACGTGATCACGCCCGGACTGTTCACCGCAGACACACCCCACGCCCACGCATTCCGGGCGGCGATGAAATCAGCCGGACTATGAACCGCGGTCACCGACACCGCCGACTCACCGGGTTTCGACACGGGTCCTCGCTACGCTCGGTCCCGGCTCAACCACCAACAGTGGTGCTCTATCAATCATGTTGCCGCCGTTGATGGTTGAGCCGATGCGGAGCGTAGCGACAAGTCGTGTCGAAACCCCCGCCGGCCGAGCTCGGAACGCAACCACCAGGTTCGAGGTACTCACCGACACCGTCGACTCGCCGGGTTTCGACTCGGGTCCTCGCGATGCTCGGTCCCGGCTCAACCACCAAATCGTGGTGCGGCCATTGATGGTTGAGCTGACGCGGAGTGTTGCGCGGGTGCCGTTCACTTCGAGGTGGTCACCGACATCGTCGACTCACCGGGTTTCGACTCGGGTCCTCGCTACGCTCGGTCCCGGCTCAACCACCAAATCATGGGGCTCTGTCAAACATGTTGCCGCCGTGGGTGGGTGCCGACATCGTCGACTCACGAGGTTTCGACACGGGTCCTCGCTACGCTCGGTCCCAGCTCAACCACCGAATGTGGCTGCGGCCGTGGATCGTTGAGCCGACGCGGAGCGCGGCTCAACCACCACATCATGGCTACAGCGCCGACTCGATCTCGTCGCGGGCCTGCTCGAAGGCAGCGCGCACGGCGGCGACGTCGGGACCGGCTCGCAGTACGCCGCGCGAACTCGCGGGCAGCAGCCACGACGAGTCGGCGTCGGCGAAGACCTCGGGAAGGTCCGCTGCGGTGGCCCCCTGCGCACCGAGCCCCGGCGAGAGGATCGGACCGCGCAATGCGCTCAGATCCAGCCCGTGGGCGCGGGTCGCGCCGACCACCACGCCGACGGTTGCCGAGCCGTCGGCGTTCACGGCGGCGGCGTCGTCGACGATGCGCTGGCCGACGGTGCGGCCGTCGGCATCGGCGAGCTGCACCTGCGCGCCCTCCGGATTGGAGGTGCGGGCGAGCACGAACACTCCCCGACCGCCGGCCCGGGCGGCGTCGACAGCCGGTGCGAGGGAACCGAATCCGAGGTACGGCGACACCGTCACCGCATCGGACACCAACGGCGACGACTCACCCAGCCACGACTGCGCATAGGCGGCCATGGTGGAACCGATGTCGCCACGCTTGGCGTCGGCGAGGACCAGCGCACCGGCCTCCCGGCAGCCGGTGATGACCCGTTCGAGGACCGCGAACCCGGCCGAACCGAACGCCTCGAAGAACGCGACCTGCGGCTTGATCACCGCGGCGGCGGGACCGAGCGCTTCGATGCAGATGTCGGCGAACCGGCCCAGGCCGTCGGCATCCACCGACAGCCCCCAGGCCTCGAGGAGTTCGGTGTGCGGGTCGATGCCGGCACACAGCCGGCCCCGCGCGTCCACCGACGCGCGGTAGCGGTCCCCGAACCCGGTCATCGTTCGTTCACCAGTGCGGCATGGCGACGCTGGATGGACTCGACACCCATCTGCTCGTTGCGTGCGGCCTCGATACCCTGCACCGCAGCGCTGGCACCCTGCACCGTGGTGATGCACGGGATGCCGACCGACACTGCGGCACTACGGATCTCGTAACCGTCGACGCGTGGCCCGGACTGGCCGAACGGGGTGTTGATGACCATCGCGATCTCGTGCGCACGGATCGCGTCGATGACGGTCTTCTCTCCCGGCTTGGCCTCGAAGTGCTTGCGCACCGTGGTGCACTCGACCCCGTTGCGCCGCAACACATCGGCGGTGCCCTCGGTGGCGAGGATGGTGAACCCGAGGTCGGCGAGATGCTTGACCGGGAACAGCAGGGCCCGCTTGTCCTTGTTGGCCACCGACACGAACACTGCACCCTCGGTGGGCAGCGACCCGTAGGCCGCGGTCTGCGACTTGGCGAAGGCACGCCCGAAGTCGGCGTCGATGCCCATGACCTCGCCGGTGGACTTCATCTCCGGGCTCAGCAGCGAGTCGATGCCGGTGCCGTCATGGCGACGGAACCGGTTGAACGGCAGCACCGCCTCCTTGACCGCGACGGCCGACGAGGTCGGCATGGTCGCGCCGTCACCGGTGGCAGGCAGGATCGACTGCTCACGCAGCTCGGCGATGGAGGTGCCGAGCATGACGCGGGCACACGCCTTGGCCAGCTGCACCGCGGTGGTCTTGGACACGAACGGCACGGTGCGGCTCGCCCGCGGATTGGCCTCGAGCACATAGAGGACGTCGTCCTTGAGCGCGTACTGCACGTTGAGCAGACCACGCACCCCGATCCCCTTAGCGAGGGCCTCGGTGGACTTGCGCACCATCTCCAGATCCGCACGGCCCAGGGTCACCGGCGGCAGCGCACACGCGGAGTCGCCGGAGTGGATACCGGCCTCCTCGATGTGCTCCATGATCCCGCCGATGTACACCTCGGTGCCGTCACACAGGGCGTCGACGTCGATCTCGACCGCATCCTCCAGGAAGCGGTCCACCAGCACCGGATGGTCGGGGGTGAGCTCGGTGGCGCGAGTGATGTAGTCGGCCAGCGACTTCTCGTCGTACACGATCTCCATGCCACGACCGCCGAGGACATACGACGGACGCACCAGCACCGGGTAACCGATGCGGGCCGCGGTGTCGCGGGCCTCCTCGAAACTGGTCGCCGTACCGAACGCGGGGGCGGGCAGGCCGGCGGCGGTGAGCACCTTGCCGAACTCGCCACGGTCCTCGGCGAGGTCGATGGCCTTGGGGCTGGTGCCGACGATCGGTACCCCGGCGGCCTCGAGACGGTGCGCCAGGCTCAGCGGGGTCTGGCCGCCGAGCTGCACGATCACACCCGCGACGGTGCCCGACTGCGATTCCGCGTGGTAGACCTCGAGGACGTCCTCGAAGGTCAGCGGCTCGAAGTAGAGGCGGTCGGCGGTGTCGTAGTCGGTCGACACGGTCTCCGGGTTGCAGTTGACCATCACGGTCTCGTACCCGGCCTCGCTCAGGGTGAGCGCGGCGTGCACACACGAGTAGTCGAACTCGATGCCCTGACCGATCCGGTTGGGACCCGAACCGAGGATGAGCACCTTGGGCCGCTCGGTCTGCGGGGCGATCTCACTGGTGGCGGCGGGATCGAGCTCGTAGGTCGAGTAGTGGTACGGCGTCTTGGCCTCGAACTCGGCCGCGCAGGTGTCAACGGTCTTGTACACCGGCCGCACACCGAGCTCGTGACGGCGCGCGCGCACCGCGTCCTGGTCGGCGAACTCACTGCGCAGCGCGGCGATCTGGCGGTCGGAGAAGCCGGTCGACTTGGCCTCTCGCAGCAGCTCGACGGTGAGCTCGTCGGCGTCGCGGATCTCGTTGCCCAGCGCGCCGATCCCGGCGATCTCGGCCAGGAACCACGGGTCGATGGCGGTGGCCTCGTAGACCTGCTCGATGGTGGCACCGGCGTCGAAGGCCAGCATCAGCCCGTACAGCCGGCCGTCCTTGGGGGTCTTGAGCGACTCGAGCAGCGCGTCGAGATCCAGCGTCGCCGGATCGGGGCGGTGCGGTTCGGTCCAGAACCCGGCGGCCTTGGTCTCCAGCGACCGCATCACCTTGCCGAGGGCCTCGGCGAAGCTGCGGCCCAGGCTCATCGCCTCGCCGACCGACTTCATCGTGGTGGTCAGGGTGTCGTCGGCGCCGGGGAACTTCTCGAACGCGAACCGCGGCGCCTTCACCACGACGTAGTCGAGGGTCGGCTCGAAGCAGGCCGGCGTCTCCTCGGTGATGTCGTTGGTGATCTCGTCGAGGCTGTAGCCGATGGCCAGCTTCGCGGCGATCTTGGCGATCGGGAAGCCGGTGGCCTTCGAGGCGAGCGCCGACGACCGCGACACACGCGGATTCATCTCGATGACCACCAGGCGTCCGTCGCTCGGGTCCTGCGCGAACTGGATGTTGCAGCCGCCGGTGTCGACACCGACCTGACGCAGGATGGCGATCGAGAGATCACGCATCTTCTGGTACTCGCGGTCGGTGAGGGTCATCGCCGGGGCGACGGTCACCGAGTCGCCGGTGTGCACACCGACCGGGTCGACGTTCTCGATGGAGCAGATCACCACGACGTTGTCGCGGTGGTCGCGCATCAGCTCGAGCTCGTATTCCTTCCAGCCGAGGATGGACTCCTCGATCAGGACGTTGGCGGTCGGCGACGCGGCCAGGCCGCCACCGGCGATCCGCTCCAGGTCGGTCTCGTCATAGGCCATACCCGAGCCGAGCCCGCCCATGGTGAACGACGGCCGCACCACGACGGGGTAGCCGAGTTCGGCGACGGTCGCGCGGACCTCTTCCATGGTGTGGCAGACGGCCGACCGGGCACTCTCGCCACCGACCTCGGCGACGATGTCCTTGAACTTCTGGCGGTCCTCACCGCGCTGGATGGCGTCGAAGTCGGCGCCGATCAGCTCGATCCCGTACTTCTCCAGCGAACCGCGATCATGCAGTGCCACAGCGGCATTGAGTGCGGTCTGCCCACCGAGGGTGGCCAGCACGGCGTCGATCGGGTGGCCGGCGTCGCGCTCGGCCTCGATCACCTTCTCGATGTATTCGGCGGTGATCGGCTCGATGTAGGTGGCGTCGGCGAACTCCGGGTCGGTCATTATCGTGGCCGGGTTGGAGTTGACCAGGCTCACCCGCAGGCCCTCGGCCTTGAGGACGCGGCATGCCTGGGTGCCGGAGTAGTCGAACTCGCAGGCCTGGCCGATCACGATCGGACCGGAACCGATGACCAGGACGTGGGACAGATCTGTGCGGCGCGGCATCAGGCCCTCGCTCCTCGTGCGCGGTCACCCTCGAGCAGGGTGACGAATGTGTCGAACAGGTACGCGGCGTCGTGGGGTCCGGCGGCCGCCTCGGGGTGATACTGCACCGAGAACGCGCGGCCGGAGGCCAGCTCCACACCCTCGACGGTGCCGTCGTTGGCGCAGACATGGCTGACCCGGGCCCGCCCGAAGTCGGTGTCGAATTCCTCGCCGGCCTCGCCCTCGAGCGCGAAGCCGTGGTTCTGTGCGGTGATCGACACCTTGCCGGTGGCGTGGTCGATCACCGGGATGTTGATGCCGCGGTGTCCGAAGGTCATCTTGTAGGTGCCGCGACCGAGCGCCCGGCCCAGGATCTGGTTGCCGAAGCAGATCCCGAACAACGGCAGGTCCGCACCCAGCACCTCGCGGGTCAGTGCCACCGCGGTGTCGGCGGTGGCCGGGTCGCCGGGGCCGTTCGACAGGAACACACCGTCGACGCCGAGGTCGCGGATCTGCTCGAAGGTCGCCGTGGACGGCAGCACCTGCACCGCGACGCCGCGCTCGGCGAACATGCGCGGGGTGTTGGTCTTGATACCCAGGTCGATGGCGGCCACCCGGAAGCGGGTCTCGGCCGCCGGTTCCACCAGGTAGCCGGTGTCGGTGGTGACCTCACCGGCGAGGTCGGCGCCCTTCATCGACGGCTGGTTGCGGACCCGGGCGAGCAGCTCGTCGGTGTCGGCGAGGGCGGCACCGGAGAACACCCCGGCGCGCATCGAGCCGTGGTCGCGCAGTACCCGCACCGCGGTGCGGGTGTCGATGCCGGAGATCCCGACGATGCCCTGACGCACCAGCTCGTCCTCGAGGGAGGTGGTGGCACGCCAGTTGGAGACGCGGCGGGTGGGGTTGCGCACGGCGTATCCGGCGACCCAGATCTTGCCCGAGTCGCCGTCGACGCCCTGGCTGCCCGCGCTGCCGGTGGACTCGCCGTCCTCGTCGTTCCAGCCGGTGTTGCCGATCTGCGGGGCGGTCGCCACCACGATCTGCCGGTGATAGCTGGGATCGGTGAGGGTCTCCTGATAGCCGGTCATGGCGGTGCAGAAGACCGCCTCGCCGAGGGTCTCACCGACGGCACCGAATGCCCGGCCGGTGAACACCTGCCCGTTCTCGAGCACCAGAACCGCTGGGGTCATTGATCTTTCCTCTGTTCGATATCGGGCTGGGTGGACTCGGGCGCGGAGCTGTCACGCCCGCCGTCGGGATCGAACTCGGCGACCCAGCCGGGGTAGATGGACTTGTCGTCGGCGCGGAACCCGGTGTCGAGCTCGGTCCCGTTGGGCAGTGCCCAGCGGATCACGAGCACACCGTCGGCGGTCATCACCTTGCCGGCGTGGCCGCGTTCGGTGCGCACCGCGGTGATCGACTCCCGCGGAATCCAGACCGCGCTCGCCCCGTCGCGTTCGACCAGGATGCCGCTCGCGTGCAGACCGATCGACGACGCCGCACGGTCGCCGTAGTCGCCCACGGCGACCCGGTTCTGCCAGCTCGGCGCGAAGGTCGCACCGAGGTACATCCCGGTGTCGGGGCCCAGCGTGACCGGTCCCGGATCATCGGGCACCACGGGGAGCTCGCCGACCGCGTCGACCTGTCGTCGGCCACGATTGCGCCAACCGCGCAGGACCAGGGAGATCAGCACCAGCCACAAGGCGAGCACCGCGATCACGATGATCAGGTCGAACCACATGTCGTTCATGCCCGTGCCTGCCCGCCGGCGGCGGTGACCACCCCGCGCAGCACCGTGGCGGTGATCGTGGCGGGCATCGACATCGCCTCGTACGGCGTGTTCGACGACAGGCTGGCCAGCTCGTCACCGTGGACCACCCAGGGGGTGTCCGGGTCGACGACGGTCAGGTTGCCCGGCTCGCCGACCGCGATGGGCCGGCCCTGGTCGGTGAGCCCGACGATCTGGGCGGGCCGCTCGCTCATCACCCGGGCCACGCCGCGCCAGTCCAGCAGTCCCGGCTCCACCAGGGTCTGCACCACGATCGGCAGGGCCGTCTGCAGGCCCAGCATGCCGGGTTTGGCGGCCGAGAACTCGCAGCACTTCTCCTGCGAGGCGTGCGGGGCATGGTCGGTGGCGACGCAGTCGACGATGCCGTCGGCCAGCGCCTGACGCAGCGCGAGGGTGTCGCGTTCCTCACGCAGCGGCGGGTTGACCTTGTTGATCGGGTCGTAGCCCTCCAGGCGGGCGTCGGTGAGCAGCAGGTGATGCGGGGTGACCTCGGCGGTCACCGAGATGCCCTGGTCCTTGGCCCAGCGGAGCAGTTCGACGGTGCCCTCGGTGGAGGCATGGCAGATGTGCACGCGGGCACCGGCATCGCGGGCCAGCAGCGCATCGCGCACCACGATCGACTCCTCGGCGGCACGCGGCCAGCCGGCCAGGCCCAGGCGCGCCGCCGTGGGTCCCTCGTGGGCGATCGCGCCGACGGTCAGCCGCGGCTCCTCGGCGTGCTGGGCGATCAGGACGCCGAGGCCCTTCGCATATTCCAGTGCGCGCCGCATGATCAGCGGATCGTGCACGCATTTGCCGTCGTCGCTGAACATCCGCACGTTGCCGACCCCGGCGGCCATCATGCCCATCTCGGCGAGCTGCTCGCCCTTGAGGCCGACGGTGACCGCACCCACCGGGTGGACGTCGACCAGGCCGACCTCGCGGCCGGTGCGCCAGACGTTGTCGGTGATGGTCGAGTTGTCGGCGACCGGGTTGGTGTTGGCCATCGCGAACACCGCGGTGTAGCCGCCGAGCGCGGCGGCACGCGAGCCGGATCGGATGGTCTCGGTGTCCTCGCGGCCGGGTTCACGCAGGTGGGTGTGCATGTCGACGAAGCCGGGCAGCAGGATGCCGCCGTTGCCGTCGATCTCCTCGGCGCCGGCCGGGACGGTGACCGTGGCGCCGATCTCGGTGATCTGCCCGTCGGTGACCACGACGTCGACGGGGTCACCCTCGCCGTAGGGCCTGACCTGATGCAGGACAACCGATCCGGACCGGGCACTTCCGGTGGCATCGGCGGTTCCGGCGTGGGCGCTCACAGTGAGTCTCCTGTCTGTTCGGTGCCGACGAGCAGGCGGAAGAGCACCGCCATGCGGACGTGTACACCGTTGCGGACCTGGTCGACGACGGTGGCCTGCGGGGCGTCGGCGACCGAGAACCCGATCTCCATGCCGCGCAGCATCGGTCCGGGGTGCAGCACCACGGCCTTGTCGTCGAGCAGGGCGAGGCGGCGCTCGTTGAGCCCGAAGCGCACCGAGTACTCGCGGGAGCTCGGGAAGAACCCGCCGTTCATGCGTTCGGCCTGCACCCGCAGCATCATCACCGCGTCGACGGCGGCGAGTTCGGCGTCGAGGTCGCCGGAGACGGTGACCGGCCACTGTTCCACCCCGACCGGCAGCAGTGTGGGCGGTGCGACGAGCACCACCTCGGCACCGAGGGTGGCCAGCAGGTGGGCGTTGGACCGGGCGACCCGCGAGTGCAGGACGTCGCCGACCAGCGCGATCCGACGACCGGAGAGGCCACCGAGCCGCTGACGCAGCGTCAGCGCGTCCAGCAGCGCCTGGGTGGGGTGCTCGTGGGTGCCGTCGCCGGCGTTGATCACCGCCGGGCCGCTGCCGTCGGCCTCGGTGGTCCAGGCGGCGATCTGGTGGGCCGCACCCGACGCCGGGTGCCGCACGATCAGCGCATCGGCACCGGCCGCGCGCAAGGTCTTGGCGGTGTCGCGCAGCGACTCCCCCTTGCCGACCGACGAACTCGACGCCGACACGTTGATCACGTCGGCACTCATCCATTTGCCGGCCACCTCGAACGACACCCGGGTGCGGGTGGAGTTCTCGTAGAAGACCGTCATCACCGTGCGGCCACGCAGGGTGGGCAGCTTGCGCACCTCGCGACCGGCCAGGGCCTGCTCGAAACGTTCTGCCTCGTCGAGCAATTCGGTGGCGGCGTCGGCGGAGAGATCCTGGGTGGACAGCAGGTGCCGCATCAGTTCTCCTCCCCCGCCGCCTCGGTCACCGGGCCGGACAGGACCACCTCGTCCACCCCGTCGTGCTCGACGAGGTGCACCGAGACGCTCTCGTCGCGGGAGGTGGGGATGTTCTTGCCGACATAGTCTGCGCGCAAAGGCAATTCGCGATGGCCGCGGTCGATCAGCACGGCCAGCTGCACCGCCGCCGGGCGCCCCAGGTCACGCAGTGCGTCGAGTGCCGCGCGCACCGTGCGCCCCGAGTACAGGACGTCGTCGGCGAGCACCACGATCGCGTGGTCGACACCGCCGGCCGGGACCACGGTGCGTTCGAGCGGGCGGTGCGGCTTGGCCCGCAGATCGTCACGGTAGAGCGTGATGTCGAGGTAGCCGACCGGGATGTCGCGGCCTGCGAACTCGCTGACCTTTGCGGCCAGACGGTCCGCCAGAGTGGTTCCGCGAGTGGGGATTCCGATGATGATGACGCGCGGTGCGTCGGGGGCGTCGAGAGCGTTCTTCTCGATCACCTGATGCGCGACCCGCGCGATGGTCCGGGCTACATCGCCGGCATCGAGCAGGACGCGCCTGTTGGGTTGTGACCCTGTGGTGGGCGTGACCACGCCGACCTCCTTCTCCGCCTCACCGGACGGATCGTTAAAGGACGTCTGTCTCCGCGACACTTTACACCGCCGGCCGGCGGCGCAGAGTGTCAGTCCTCGGCGTCGCCGGGCAGCTCGACCGCGGCCGCCGACCGCACCTGCGGTGCGAGATCGGCGATCCGGCCGAGTACGCCATTGACGAACGACGGTGACTCGTCGGTGGACAACTCCTTGGCCAACTCGACCGCCTCGTCGACGATCACGACCGGATCGACGTCCGTGGCGTTGAACAGTTCCCAGGTGGCCAGGCGCAGGATCGCCCGGTCCACCGCGGGAAGCCGTTCGAGGGTCCACCCGCGCAGGTGCGACGACACGACGGCGTCGATCTGCGCCTGATCGGCCACGAGGCCGTCGATCACGCGGGCGGTGTAGGGATGGATCTGGCCGACACTCTCATCGGTGTGGACCAGTACACGGCGCTCGGCGACGAGGTCGGCGGGGCTGACCTGCTTGGCCTCGGCCTCGAACAGCAGGTCCACGGCGCGACGCCGCGCCTTGTGCCGGGTTCCGGGTTTCTTCACGATACGAGCGGTGATCAGCTGTTGACGCGGCCGAGGTAGCTGCCGTCGCGCGAGTCGACCTTGAGCTTGTCGCCGGTGTTGATGAACAGGGGCACCTGGATCTCGGCACCGGTCTCCATCTTGGCGGGCTTGGTGCCACCGGTGGAGCGGTCGCCCTGCAGGCCGGGATCGGTGTGCTCGACGATCAGCTCGACCGTCACCGGGAGCTCGACGAACAGCGGGTTGCCCTCGTTCAGCGACACCTGCACGGTCATGTTCTCCAGCAGGAAGCGGGCGCCGTCACCGACGGTGGCCGGCGGGATCGAGAACTGCTCGTAGTCCTGCGCGTCCATGAACACGTAGTCGGTGCCGTCGTTGTACAGGAAGGTCATGTCGCGACGGTCGACGGTCGCGGTCTCCACCTTGATGCCGGCGTTGAAGGTCTTGTCGACGATCTTGCCGCTCAGGATGTTCTTGATCTTGGTCCGCACGAAGGCCGGGCCCTTGCCGGGCTTGACGTGCTGGAACTCCTGGATCTGCCAGAGCTGGTCGTCCATGCGCAGCACGAGGCCGTTCTTGAAGTCGGCGGTGGTCGCCATATGGTGTTTCCCTTTTCCCTCTACGTCGAAGAGTGACCGTCAGATGACGGTGAATGCCTTGTCGGTGGCGGTCAGCAGGTCCGGTTCGCCGTCGGTGACGACGAGCGTGTCCTCGATCCTGACGCCACCTCGTCCCGGGAGGTAGACGCCGGGTTCCACGGTCACCGCTGCGCCGCATGGCAGTGTACCCGCAGCAAGTTTGCCGATTCCCGGCGCTTCGTGGATCTCGAGTCCCACACCGTGCCCGAGACCGTGCACGTAGTGCTCGCCGTGACCGGCGGCATCGATCACGTCGCGGGCTGCGGCGTCGACCGCCCGCAGGTCGGCGCCCGGAGTCAGGGCGGCGCGCCCGGCGGCCTGCGCGGTCGCCACGAGGTCGTAGATCTCACGCTGCCAGTCCTGGGCGTGATGCAACACATAGGTGCGGGTCATGTCGGAGTGGTAGCCGCCGAACACCGCCCCGAAATCGATCTTGACCAGGTCGCCGTCGGCGAGGACGGCGTCGGTGGGCCGATGGTGCGGGATGGCCGAGTGGGCCCCGGCGGCGACGATCGTCTCGAAGGCGATGGCGTCGGCGCCGCGGGCGTACATCTCCCATTCCAGGGCGCGGGCGACGGCACGTTCGGTGGCGCCGGCGCGGATCACCCCGCCGGCGATGATCGCGGCGAGCGCCTCGTCACCGATCGCACATGCCCGGCGCAGCAGGGCGATCTCCCCCGCGTCCTTGACCGCACGCAGGCCCAGGACCAGCCCCGATGTGGCGACGAGTTCGGTGGTGGCGTCGAGGCCGGCACTCAGGCCCCGATGTGCGGCGACGGTCAGCGTGTCGGCCTCGAAGCCGATCCGACGCGCCCCGGCGCGCACGGCCACCTCGAGCAGGGCGGCCGGGGTGTCGCGGGCGATCACCGCGACCAGGTCACCGGCCTGCGCGCCGACCTGGGTGGTGTAGCGGCCGTCGGTGCAGATGCGGTCGGCGTCGGGACCGCCGGCCGAGACCAGCAGCGCCCCGTTGGACCCGGTGAACCCGGTCAGATAGCGCAGGTTGACCAGATCGGAGACGATCAGCGCGTCGACGGGGGTCTCGGCCGAACGCAGCAGTTCGCGCAACCGTTCACGACGGGCGGCGGTGGCCGGCGGTGCAGTGGTGCTCATCGGATCCAGGCTACGACTCCACCCCCGCCGAGGTGGTGCTCGGCCACCCGGGGACAGAAAGTGTGGTCGAGAGCACTTGACGGGACTTACTGTCTAGTACGCTGTCCGCCATGGCTTCTTCGTGGTTGCTTCGTGGCGGCGTGATGACCGTCGTACACGTGCTCGCCCGCGTCCTGCTCGGCGTCGCCGTGATCCATTCCCCGCTGCACTCGACGACATGGAAGACCGTGGTGGTCGCCGTCGTCGTGCTGATCGCCCTGCTGTGGGGCGGCGTGGACGGTATCGCCGATGCGCGGGCCAACCCCGACCCCGACGACTACCAGGACCTCACCGTGCGCTGGCTCAAGGCCGGCGTGTTCGCAGGTGTGGTGGCCGGCGTGGTCTCGTGGGCGATCGGGACGTTCTGGTTCGCCGGCATCGGCCAGGCGAACTTCGCGGTGGAACTGTTCGCCGGCGGTTCGTTCACCGCCCTGCTGATCTTCGTGCCCGCCTTCGTCGGTGCCGCGGTGGGCCGCTTCCTGGTCCGTCGCGACCAGCGCAAGAACGAGCCCGACACCTCCGACTGGTCGGTGCACGAGGCCCGGACCGAGGAGATCAGCGCCTCCTGAGCCCGTCCGCTCCGCCCACTTCGGCCCAACCGAGAACCGCCGCATCCCGATCATCGGGACGCGGCGGTTCTTCGTTGTCGGGACGCCCGGGGGCGATCCGGTCAGAGCAGGGTGGTGCCGTTCGGCGCGGTGTCGGCGGCGACCGCCGAGTATGCGGCGGCGATCAGCGACGGGTCGGGCCCCTCGAGACGGCCCGGGTTGGCCAGACCGTCGAGGACGACGAAGCGCAGCACGCCGGAGCGGTTCTTCTTGTCGCCGGCCATACCCTTCATCAGATCGCCGAGCGCATCGGCGTCGTAGGTGGTGGGCAGGCCGACCAGCTTCAGGATCGCGGCGTGACGGTCGGCGGTGGCGTCGTCGAGACGGCCCGCCAGACGGGCCAGCTCGGCGGCGAACACCAGGCCCACCGAGACGGCGGCGCCGTGACGCCAGCGGTACCGCTCGCGACGCTCGATCGCGTGGCCGAGGGTGTGACCGTAGTTGAGGATCTCCCGCAGCGACGACTCCTTGAGGTCGGCGGCCACCACATCGGCCTTGACCTGCACCGAGCGGCGGATCAGCTCCGGCAGCACCGGACCGGTGGGATCGGTCGCGGCGGCCGGGTCGGCCTCGATCATGTCGAGGATCACCGGGTCGGCGATGAAACCGGTCTTGATCACCTCGGCGAGTCCGGCGATCACCTCGTTGCGGGGGACGGTCTCGAGGGTGGCGATGTCGATCAGCACGGCGTCGGGCTCGTGGAACGACCCCACCAGGTTCTTGCCGGCGTCGGTGTTGATGCCGGTCTTGCCGCCGACCGCGGCGTCGACCATCGCGAGCAGGGTGGTCGGGACATGGATGACGCCGATGCCGCGCATCCAGGTGGCCGCGACGAAGCCGGCGAGGTCGGTGGCCGCGCCGCCACCCAGCGAGATGATCTTGTCGTTGCGCTTGAGGCCGATCCGGCCGCACACCTCCCAGCAGAACGCCGCGACCGAGAGGTCCTTACCCGCCTCGGCGTCCGGGATCTCGATACGGTGCGCGTCGAAACCCTTCTCCGACAAGAACTCCCGAATCTGTTCGGCAGTCGCGGTGAGGGTCGGCTGATACAGGATGGCGATGTGGTCGGCACCGGCGGCAGCGTCGGCGAGCTCGCCGAGCAGTCCCCGGCCGATGATCACGTCGTACGGGGAAGCGGTGGCGACCCGGATGCGTACCGGCTCGGCTTCTGCGGTCTGCTCGCTCATGCGGTCCTCTCGTTCACACGGCTGTCGGCGGGGCGGCGGGTGCCGTCCCCGGAGACGGTGTTGTTCTGGGCGATCTCGGCGAGGATCAGGTCGGCGACGGTCTCCGCGTCCCCGGCACCGGCATCCACCTCGATGGTCGCGACATCGCGGTAGGTCTCGGCACGCTCGGCGAGCAGCTCGCGGTAGCGGGCGGCCGGGTCGTCGGTGGCCAGCATCGGGCGATCGGTTCCGGCGACCCGCGCGAACCCGGCCTCGGGACCGATCCGCAGGTGCACCACACGGTGCCCGTCGAGGGCCTCGGCGACCGCCGGGGTGGTGACCGCTCCCCCGCCGAGTGCCACCACACCACGGTGGGTGGCCAGCACGTCGGTCACCACGTCCCGCTCGATTTCGCGGAACCGCGCAGCACCCTCCGCGGTGAAGATCTCCGGGATGGTGCGGCCCTCACGGCGTTCGATCTCGGTGTCGGTGTCGATGAAGTCCACCCCGATCAGACCTGCGAGGACCCGCCCGACCGTCGACTTGCCCGCACCCATGAACCCGATCAGGACCACCGCGGGGCGTCCGACGATGATCACGGCTGCGGCGGGCGCGACTCGATGCGCTTGAGGTAGGCCTGCAGGTTGTCGGCGGTCTCGGTGACCGAGTCGCCACCGAACTTCTCCAGCGCGGCCTGGGCCACCACGAGCGCCACCATCGCCTCGGCGACCACACCCGCCGCCGGGACCGCGCACACATCCGACCGCTGGTGGATCGCGCTGGCCTGCTCGCCGGTGCTCATGTCGACCGTGGACAGCGCGCGCGGCACCGTCGAGATCGGCTTCATCGCCGCACGCACCCGCAGGCTCTCGCCGTTGGTCATGCCGCCCTCGAGGCCACCGGCCCGGTTGGTCGAGCGCAGCACACCGTCGGGTCCGGGGACCATCTCGTCGTGGGCGGCGCTGCCGCGGCGGCGGGCGGTCTGGAAGCCGTCGCCCACCTCGACACCCTTGATCGCCTGGATTCCCATCAGCGCGGCGGCCAGCCGGGCATCGAGGCGGGTCTCACCGCTGACGTGCGACCCGAGACCGACCGGCACACCGGTGGCGACCACCTCGACCACACCGCCGAGGGTGTCCCCGTCCTTCTTGGCGGCCTCGATCTCACCGATCATCTCGGCCTCGGCGTCCTTGCCGTAGGCGCGCACCGGGCTGGCGTCGATCGCCTCTAGGTCGGTGAACTGCGGGGTCGGCCCGTCGTACGGGGTGCTCGCCCCGATCGAGATCACATGGGAGAACACGTCGATGCCGAACACCTGACGCAGCAGCGCCTTGGCGACGGTACCGGCGGCCACCCGGGCCGCGGTCTCCCGGGCGCTGGCGCGCTCGAGGATCGGACGGGCGTCGTCGAAGCCGTACTTGAGCATGCCCGAGTAGTCGGCATGTCCCGGGCGCGGCCGGGTCAGCGGCGCATTGCGGGCGCTCCCGGCGAGGACCTCGGGATCCACCGGGTCGGCGGCCATGACCGTCTCCCACTTGGGCCACTCGGTGTTCCCGATCTCGATGGCGACCGGCCCGCCCAGCGTCAGGCCATGACGCAGCCCGCCGATGACGGTGACCTTGTCGGCCTCGAACTTCATTCGCGCACCTCGGCCGTAGCCGAGCCGGCGGCGGGCCAGCTGCTCGGCGATGTCCGACGACGTGATCTCGACTCCGGCGACCATTCCCTCGACGATCGCCACGAGTGCCGGGCCATGAGACTCTCCGGCGGTTATCCAGCGCAACACAATGGTCGATTCTTCCATGCACGCGATCCCGGCCGCGAACAGCTCCCGCCCTAGCCGAACACGGCCGCCGGGATCACCACCGTCACCCACGCCGCGACCAGTGCCGGGGCGTGCGGTCGGCGCACACCTGGGGACCGCGCGGCCAGATGCGCCAGCAGGTGCAGGACCTGTGCGAGGAACACCATCAGCAACGTCGACGCGGTGTCGGCGAGCAGGCCGCCGAGCACCACGGCCAGTTTCACGTCGCCGCCGCCGGACAGTCGCGCGGTGAAGGCGACGGTGTACGGCAGGGCCGCGATCAGCGCGCCGGCCGCGGCCATCGGGTGGACGAGGGCACCCACCATCACCGCGAGCACGCCGGGGACGACGAGCCGGTTGGGGATGGTCACGTTCCGGCGGTCGGTGTCGGCGATCAGGGCCAGCCACCCTGCGATGACGGCGAGCGCGATGACGGTCACCCGGTCAGTGTCGACGAGTTGCTGCCCGCCGTGGTTCCGCCGCCGCGACCGATGTGGACGTCGGCGGTTCTGTGGATCGGCGGTCGGGCGATGTGCGTGCGTTCCAGCGGATCGTGACAGAGGTTTCGACGGACGGCCGGCGTCGCTATCGCGACGGCGACCTGCTCAACCACCCACAACAGCGCAACTCACCCGGCGATCACACCACCCACAACAGCGCACCCCACGCGACGATCGAACCACCCACAGCGGCACAACCACACGATGATTGAGCCGCCGAGGAGCGCAGCGACAAGGCGAGTCGAAATCCCCGCAACCCGAACACACCACGCAACCACCCCCAAGCGGCCACCACCCATCGCGACCCAACAGAGGTTTCGACAGCCGGCCGGCGTCGCTATCGCGACGACGACCTGCTCAACCACCCACAACAACGCAACTCACCCACAGCAGCGCACCCCACACGATGATTGAGCCGCCGAGGAGCGCAGCGACAAGGCGAGTCGAAATCCCCGCAACCCGAACACACCACGCAACCACCCCCACACGGTCACCACCCATCGCGACCCAACAGAGGTTTCGACAGCCGGCCGGCGTCGCCATCGCGACGACGACCTGCTCAACCACCCACAACAGCGCAACTCACCCACAGCGGCGCGCCCGGCCACACGGTGCCCGTTACGCAACGGCGGCGGCCATGGCCTCTCGGGGTGCGGGGAAGCCGGTGAACTGTTCCACCTGGCTGAAGGCCTGGTGCAGGAGCATCACCAATCCGCCGACCACTCGGCCGCCTGCGGCGATGACCGCGGCGGCCAGCGGTGTCGGCCACGGGTTGTAGATGACGTCCACGACGCGCGGCGCTCTCGCCAGCGCATCGATCAGCACCGCGGTGCCGTCGCCGGGGACCGTCGACACGGTGGCCGCGGACTCCGCACACCGGTTCCGCAACACCGGGGTATCGGTGAACGGCACCACCTCGGCGCGCATGCCGAGCCGGTCGGCCAGCTCCAGTACCGAGGTGGCGCGACCGGCGTCGCGGGCGACGACGGTCAATGTGGTGATCCCGGCGGCGGCCAGGGCGGCGACCGTCGGCAGTGCGGTGCCACCGGCACCGACCACGACCGCCGAGGACGGCAGCGGTGATCCGACGGTGCCGGTGTCGACGCCGAGTTCGGCGAGTGCGCCGATCATGCCGTCGATGTCGGTGCAGTCGGCGCGCCATCCGTCGGCGGTACGCACCAAGGTGTTGGCCGAACCCACCAGGACGGCGCGTTCGGTCCGGATGTCGGCGTGGGCGAGTGCGGCGAGCTTGCCGGGCATGGTCACCGAGAACCCGACGTAGTCGGCTCCGGCATCGTCGACCAGGCCGGGCAGTGCGTCGGCGCTGCACTCCCGGCGCACGTAGGTCCAGTCGTGCAGACCCAGCGCCCGGTAGGCGGCCAGGTGCAGATCCGGCGACCGCGAATGCGATACCGGCAGACCCAGGACGGCGGCGCGGCGCGCATAGCGCCCGCCGAACGGTTCGACGAGCGGCGGCGGGCCCAGCGGCAGACGTCGATCGATGCCCATGGTCACCGGCACGTGATGAACTTGTTGGCGCACGCCTTGGAGATGTTGCGGCGATGCTGGTCGAAATCGGCGGTGAACAGGGTGGTCCCCTTCGCGTCGACGGTCACGAAATACAGCCAGTCCCCGTCCGCCGGATGCTCCATCGCCTCGAGCGCCTGCTCGTCGACCGCCCCGATCGGGGTCGGCGGCAGTCCCTTGTGGACGTAGGTGTTCCACGGGGTGTCGGCCTTGAGGTCGTCGGAGTGCACGTCGATGTCGGTCACCGCGGCGGTGTAGTTGGCTGTCGAATCGAACTGCAGCTCTTGGCCTTTCGCCAGCCGGTTGAGAATCACCCGGGCCACCTTGGCGTAGTCGGCGGGCTGGTTGACCTCGCCCTGCACCAGTGACGCGGCGACCATCGTCTGATACGGCGTCAGACTCGACTGGTTGTTGGTCAACAGCCCCCACTGCTCGTAACGGTGGGCGCTCTCGGTGATCAGGTACTTGAGGATCGCGGTGGCGGACTGATGCGGATCGATCGACTCCCAGGTGCCCGGTGCGATCAGACCCTCGATCCGACGATGATCGCCGGCCAGACCGGTGACCGCGCTCTGCGCCCACTCCGGGATCCCGAGTTCGGTGACGCTCGCATCGGCGGCCGCCTGCTGCAGCTGCTCGACACTGACGCCGATCCGGTCACCGTTGATCTGGACGGCGGTCTGATTGGAGATCATCTGGAAGATCCCTGATGTGGTGGTGCCGTCGGGCAGCTTCTTGGAGTCCAGCTGCAGACCGGCCGGTACCACGATCCGGCCCACCCGATGGGTGGAGTCCGGGTCGCTGATCATCTGTACCGCGGTCTTGGCGGGGATCTCGGTGCGCAGCTTGTAGTAGCCACCGGGAAGTGCGGCGCCGTCGGCGGCGTCGATGAACGCACGGGTGCTGCCGACCACGTCGTCGTCGGTGAGGATGGTCCCGATCTGCTTGATCGACGAGTTGTCGGGGATGTGCACGAGCACGTCGGAGGTGCCCGCGGCGTTGGTGAAGTCCTTGCGGGAATCGAACAGACCGGCCATGTTGGCGCCGATCAGACCGACCGTCACCACGATCACGACCAGCACGGAGGCGGCGATGATCATGCCGATCCGGCGGCGTCGGCGACGACGTTCGGCTGCCGGGGTCCGCTCGGGATGGTCGATGATGTCGTCGTCGAGGGTGGCGAGCGCGCGATCCTCGTCGTCGATCGTGTCGAAGCCGCCGGCGTCGTATTCGGGGGCGTCGTGGTCGGGGGCATCGATGTCGGGTGCATCGTGATCAGGGGTGTCGAACGCGGTGGTCCCGTACCCCGGTTCCCTGTATCCCGAGTCCCCGTAGCCCGAGTCTCCATGGCCCGAGTTCCCATAGCCCGATGCTCCGAGGTCGCGACGGTCGGTCGTCCGGGTGGGGTCGGCGGCGGCGACCAGTGCTCCCGGGGCGACGCCGGAACGACGGTCGGCGTCGGCGCGCCAGGCCGCCTCGCTCCATTCCGATTCCACCGCCGGAGTCCCGATGACGGGCTCGGTGGGCCATTCCGGCTCGACCGTCTCGACGGTGTCGGTGGTCTCGACGGCGGTGATGTCGACAGCGGTGGTGTCGACGGCAGTGGTGATGTCGACAGCGGTGGTGTCGACGGCAGTGGTCTCGAGGGCACTCGGATCGATCGTGGCTGCGGTGGGGTTGTGGTCGTGTTGGAACGACTCGGTGGGTACCGCCGGAACGGTCTCCACCGGTGCTGTCGTCTCCACCGGTGCGGTGGTCTCGACCGGTGCGGTGGTCTCGACGGGAGCCGGGGCCCGGACGCCACGGCTGCGCATCGATTGCGGTGGGCTGTCGGCGACGGGTGCGACCCGGGCGACGGGCGCGGCCGGCGGCGTGGACTCGGCACGGGTGCCGGGATCGGCGGGCCGTGTGTCCGCCGGCGGCGACGCCGGGAATCCGCCCGTCCCACCGTCGGCACGACGCCGGCGGTGCCGGGTGCTGGGACGCTCCCCCTGCGGCTGCGTGAAATACCGCAGTCGATCCGGGTCCATTCCCCCATCGGCGTTCCCGGGATGCTCCCGATGCCGGTTCCGATGACGATCGTCGGTCACCGCGGATGATCCCTTCCCTGGTCCCCCGGAGGCGTCGGCGCAGGACTGCTCCCGGCCGCCGCTCGGTACGTGCACGACCTGTGCACCACTGTGTGGCCGACCCGGTCGGAGATCCCGACCGGACGGCCCCTCTTCACGGCGCGCGAGATCATCGACGCGCGTCCAGCCATCCCTGCAGAATAGCGACCGCGGCGGCCTGATCGATCACACCACGCGACGACTTCGCCGAACGGCCACTGGCCCGCAACGCCTGCGCTGCGGTCACCGTGGTCAGACGCTCGTCGGCGTACTCGATGGCGACCGGATCGATCACCGGGGCCAGCGTGTCGCCGAACCCGCGGGCCGCCTCGACGGCCGGACCGTCGGTGTTGCGCAGCGTCTTGGGCAGACCGATCACCACACCGATGGCCTCGTACTCGGCCACCAGCTCGGCGATCCGGGCGATGTCGGTGCCGCCGCCGATGTCCCGACGGACCGTCTCCACCGGCGTGGCCAGGATGCCGTCGGGATCGCACACCGCGACCCCGACGCGGACACTGCCGACGTCGATCCCGAGGCGTCGCCCTCGCTCCGATGCCATCAGGCGAGCAGCTCGCGAATCCGCCGCACCGCGGCGTCCAGGCCGGCCGGCTCGGTCCCCGATCCCTGTGCGAGGTCGGGCTTGCCGCCGCCGCGACCGCCCACCAGCGGGGCGATCTCCTTGACGATGTCGCCGGCCTTGAGTCCGCCTGCACGGGCGGCATCGGTGGTGGCGATCACGAACGGCACCTTGGTCTCCTCGCCCTCGCCGGTCTGCGAGAACAGGGCGACCACCGCGGCCCGGTCGGCGACCTTGCCGCGCAGGTCACCGGCCACCGAACGCAGGCCGTTGGCGTCGAGGCCGGCCAGTGTGCCCTGCACGAGGAGGGTGTCGCCGACCGTGGTGGCGGTGTCGAGCAGACCGGATGCGGCGGCGCGGGCGGCCTCGGCACGGATCCTCTCGAGCTGCTTCTCGGCGTCACGCAGACGCGTCACGAGCTGTTCGACACGTCCGGGGACCTCTTCGGAGGGCACCTTCAGCGACGACGCCAGCCCGGCGAGCAGGGCGCGTTCCTTGGACAGGTAGCGGAACGAGTCCATCCCGACGTAGGCCTCGACACGACGGACACCGGAACCGACCGACGACTCACCGATCAGGGTCACCGGACCGATCTGCGCCGACGACGCGACGTGGGTGCCACCGCACAGCTCCATCGAGAACGGACCACCGATCTCGACGACGCGCACCTGGTCGCCGTAGTTCTCGCCGAACAGCGCCAGCGCACCCATCGCCTTGGCCTCGGTGAGACCGGTCTCGAAGGTGTTGACCGTGTAGTTCGCCTCGACCGCGGTGTTGGAGATCTCCTCGATCTCGCGACGCTGGGCCTCCGACAACGCCTTGCCGGAATGGAAGTCGAAACGCAGGTAACCAGGCCGGTTCAGCGAACCGGCCTGGGTGGCGCCGGGGCCGAGCACCTGCCGCAGCGCGGCATGCACCATGTGGGTGCCCGAGTGGCCCTGGGTGGCGCCGTGCCGCCAGGACCGGTCGACCGCGGCGAGCACCTCGTCGCCCTCGGCGATCTCGCCCTCGTCGACGACCACCTTGTGCAGCCAGACCGACTTGCCGACACGCTGGACGTCGGTCACCGACAGCTTGACGCCGTCACCGGTGGTGATGGTGCCGGTGTCGGCCATCTGACCGCCCGACTCCGCATACAGCGGGGTGCGGTCGAGGATCACGGTGAGTTCCTGGCCGGGGGCGGCGCTGGTGATGCGCTGCCCGTCGGAGACCAGGCCGAGCACCTTGGCCTCGGAGACCAGCTCGTCGTAGCCGGTGAACAGGGTGGGTCCGCGGTCGAGGAACTCCCGGTACACCCCGGCGTCGGCGTGGCCGGTCTTGCGCGCGGTGGCGTCGGCCTTGGCGCGGGCCTTCTGCTCGTTCATGAGCTCGGTGAACCCGGCCTCGTCGACCTTCAGTCCGGCCTCCGACGCCATCTCCAGGGTCAGGTCGATCGGGAAGCCGTAGGTGTCGTGCAGGGTGAACGCGTCGGTGCCCGACAGTGTGGACCTGCTGGCCGCCTTGGTCGCCGCGGCGGCGTCGGCGAACAGCTTGGACCCGGCCTCGAGGGTCTTGCCGAACGAGTTCTCCTCGCCCTCGGCGACGGTCAGGATGTGCTCGCGCTGCTCGGCGAGTTCCGGATACGACGGGGCCATCAGGTCGATCGCCTTGCCGATGAACTGCCCCATCGCCGAGTCGGCGCCGGTGGGTCCGCTGCCGGTGCCGGCCAGCAGACGTGCCGAGCGCACCACACGACGCAGCAGTCGACGCAGGACGTAGCCGCGGCCGTCGTTACCCGGCAGCACGCCGTCGCCGATCAGCATCGCCGCGGTCCGGGTGTGGTCGGCGATGACGCGGAACTTCACGTCGTCGTCGTGGACACCCGCACCGTAGCTGCGGCCGGTGACCTCGGCGGCGAGGTCGATGATCGGCTTGAGCAGGTCGGTCTCGTAGACGTTGTCGACGCCCTGCAGCAGGCAGGCGACACGCTCGATACCCATGCCGGTGTCGATGTTCTTCTTGGGCAGCGGGCCGAGGATCTCGTAGCCCTCCTTGCCGCCGCCGGGCCCGCGGACGTTCTGCATGAACACGAGATTCCAGATCTCGATGTAGCGGTCCTCGTCGGCCTCCGGGCCGCCCTCGACGCCGTACTCGGGGCCACGGTCGTAGAAGATCTCCGAACACGGACCGCACGGCCCGGGCACGCCCATCGACCAGTAGTTGTCCTTGAGGCCGCGTCGCTGGATGCGCTCGGCGGGTACACCGATCTCGTCACGCCAGATGCTCTCGGCCTCGTCGTCGTCGAGATAGACCGTCGGCCACAGCTTCTGCGGATCGATGCCGTAGCCGCCGTCGGCGACGCTGTTGGTCAGCAACGACCACGCGAAGCCGATGGCCTCCCGCTTGAAGTAGTCACCGAAGGAGAAGTTGCCCGCCATCTGGAAGAAGGTGTTGTGGCGGGTGGTGATGCCGACCTCGTCGATGTCGAGGGTGCGCACACATTTCTGGACGCTCGTGGCGCGCGGCGACGGCGGGGTCTGCTCGCCCAGGAAGAACGGCTTGAACGGCACCATGCCGGCGTTGACGAACAGCAGGTTGGGGTCATCGAGGATCAGTGATGCGCTGGGGACCTCGAGGTGTCCGGCCTTGATGAAGTGATCCAGAAACCGCTTCCGGATGTCATGCGTCTGCACTACGTTGTCGTCCTCGGTGAGAATTCGGTATCGGTATCGGTGGTCTGCCACTGCGACACTCCAGACTACCGCCGGGGCACCCGGCGACCGGTCACCGGCGTCGCCGAACCCCGCGCACGATCGATCGGAGCTTGCCCAGGCGTGCCCCGATCTCGCGTTCGAAGCCGTGGTCGGTGGGCTGATAGTAGTCGGTCCCGACGAGGTCGTCAGGCGGATATTGCTGCGGCACGACCCCGTCGGGATGGTCGTGCGGATACCGGTAGCCGACGCCGCTGCCCATCTTCTTGGCACCGGCGTAGTGCGCGTCACGCAGATGCGGGGGCACCGCGCCCGCCTTGCCCGATTCGACGTCGGCGATCGCCGCCCCGATGGCCGAGACCACCCCCGCCGACTTCGGTGCGGTGGCGAGATGGATGGTGGCCTGGGCGAGGGCCAGGCGGGCCTCGGGCATCCCGACCAGCGCCACCACCTGGGCGGCGGCCACCGCGGTCTGCAGGGCGGTGGGGTCGGCCATGCCGACGTCTTCGCTCGCGTGGATCATCAGCCGGCGTGCGATGAACCGCGGGTCCTCCCCCGCGGCGATCATCCGGGCCAGGTAGTGCAGTGCGGCATCGACGTCGGAGCCGCGGATGGACTTGATGAACGCCGAGGTGACGTCGTAGTGCTGGTCACCGGCACGGTCGTAGCGCACCGCGGCCCGGTCGATCGCGGCCTCCACGTCGGCGAGGTCGACCACCGGGACATCCGGCTCGGTGCCGGGGTTCTCGGTGCCATCGGACGCCTCGGGGCCGACGGACTCCTCGGTGTCATCGGGGTGCTCGGTGTCATCGGACTCCCCGGTGTCATCGGAGTGCTCGGCGGCGTCCGGGTGCTCGGCGGCGTCCGGGTTCCCGGCGGTGGAGTCGGCATCCCGCGAGACGACGTCGGCGGCGGCCTCAAGGGCGGTGAGCGCACGTCGGGCATCGCCCCCGGCGACGGCGACGAGATGGTCGTAGGCGGCGTCGGTGACCCGCACCGAACCATCCAGCCCGCGCTCGTCGGCCACCGCCCGGACCAGCACCTCACGGATGTCGTCGTCGGTCAGCGACCGCAACCGCAGCACCAGCGAGCGCGAGAGCAGCGGCGACACCACCGAGAACGACGGGTTCTCGGTGGTCGCGGCGACCAGCAGCACGATCCGGTTCTCGACGGCGTCGAGCAGGGCGTCCTGCTGGGTCTTGGAGAAACGGTGGACCTCGTCGATGAACAGGACGGTCTGTTCGCCGTCGACGAGACGCCGGCGCGCCACCTCGATGACCGCGCGGACCTCCTTGACCCCTGCCGACAGCGCCGACAGCGCCTCGAACCGTCCGCCGGCGGCGATCGAGATCAGCGACGCCATGGTGGTCTTGCCGGTGCCCGGCGGTCCGTACAGCAGCACCGATGCGGCACCCGCACCGCTGATCAGGCGTCGTAGCGGCGACCCGGTGCCGAGCAGATGCTTCTGCCCGACGATCTCGTCGAGCGACCGTGGCCGCATCCGCACCGCCAGCGGCGCCGTCGGCGGTGGTGGCGTGGTGAGTGCGGTGGCCGACGATGCTGCCGGCGCGGGGGTACCCGCGGCGGCCGGTCCGGTCGGGTCGGGAGAGTCGAAGAGTCCGTCCATCACCTGCGTCAGGACAGCCAGGTCCGGTGCAGGGCCACCCCGACCGCCGCCGCGAACTCGGCGATCGCATCGTCGTGTCCGCGGGCGAATGCCGCCAGGTCGGTCCAGCGGGCCACCAGCACACGCGGGTCGTTGGTGTGCAGAGCCCAGTCGTGGGCATAGCGCGACGGCATCGCATCGTCGGCGGCGTCGAGATGGGCCATCGTCGGCTCGACGGCGTCCTCGGTGTCGGCCACATCGTCGTCGACGTCGTCGGGCAGCATCCACACCGTCGACAGCCACACCCACAGCAGGCGTGCGATCAGGATGCGGCGCTCCACCTCGCGGTCACGCTGCAGGGCGGGCCAGATCGCGATGACCTCCGACCGCCAGGCCTCCACCACGGCGGTCTCGAGATCGCGGCGACGGTCGAGGGCCTGCGGGCCGAGTCCGGCCGGGAAGGTGACCAGCGCATAGGCGATGTCGAGGCCGGCATCGCGGAAGCCGCCCCACTCGTAGTCCATGAACTGCACGCCCGCGTCGTTGAGCAGGATGTTCTCCGGGCCGACGTCCGACGGGCTGAACGCCCGGTACTCGCCGCCGTCGAACAGTTCGCAGGCCTCGTCGAAGGCCGCACCGACCGCCGCGCCGAGGTCGACCCCGAGGTCGGCGGCCCGGCTGTGGGCCACCCGCACCGCGCGATGCGCCTCGTCGCGGAGGATGTCGCGTCCCTGGGCGCCCTTGGGGCCGCGCCGGACGAGCGCCTGGAAGTCACCTTCACCACCGACGGTCGCCGCATGCATCCGGCCGAGCGCCTGTCCCCACGCGCTCAGCGCGCGGGAGATCTCGACGACGTCGGTGCCCGACAGCAGGGCGGTCATCGCGTTCCCGCGACCCAGATCCGACAGCACCATCAGCAGCGCATCCGGATCGGAGGCGATCAGCTGCGGTCCCGGCCGGGACTCGGTGGGCAGTGCGGTGGCGTACTTGTAGGACGCGATCTCGCGGTGGAAGGCGCGCGGATCCTCGTGCTCGGGCAGGGCCTTGATCACCAGGGTGCGGTCGAGCGACAGCGGGTTCTGGGCCACCCGGGCCCGGATCACCGTGGTACGACCACTTCCACCGAGGTCCTCCGGGTCCGCGAGGACGACCGGGGATCCGGCTCGATGGGACAGCAGGGCCTCTGCGGCTCGCACCACGCTCGTGGTGCGGCTCTCTGTGATGACCGTCATGGCATCCCCCACGGTACCCAATCGCGCCGACAAACGACACGGCGCACGGACTTTCACGCTCGATCGGATGACGTGTGAGCGTCCTGCGATCGGCTCGCGATCAGCCCGTGACCGGGCCCGCGGCGGCGTCGTCGACCAGGCCGGGATCGCCGTCGGGAACGGGATCGGCGACCGGCGCGTCCGGCACCCCACCGGCACCGACGGCCGGTGTTCCGGGGTCGCACTCGGCGAGCGGGCACACGTCCACCGACACCTCGATCTCGCTGCTCGTCGCGTCGGTGTAGATCACCCCGCGCAGCGGCGGCACGTCGTCGTAGTCACGCCCCCACGCCACCGTGACATGCCGCTCGTCGACGAGTTTGTCGTTGGTCGGGTCGAACGGCAGCCACCGGTCGTCGGGCAGCCAGACCGCCGCCCAGGCATGGCTGGCGTCGGCCCCGAAGATCCGTTCCCGGCCGGGCGGCGGGTCGGTGGCCAGATATCCGGACTCGTAGCGGCCGGCCAGCCCCACCGACCGCAGGCAGGCGAGCGCGACGCGGGCGAAGTCCTGGCACACCCCCTCGCGGCGGGCCATCACGGTGTCGACGCGGGTGGAGATGGCCGTCGACCCCGACCGGTAGGTGAAGTCGTGGAAGATCCGCGAGGTCAGGTCGGTGACGGCCTCCACCAGGGGCCGCCCCGGGGTGAACACCGCACGGGCGTAGTCGGCGACGGCCGGGGTGATCTCGGGCGGGTCGAGGTCGTAGGTGAACTCGGCGGCCACCCCGGCGCCGAGCACCGCCGGGCGGGCCTGTTCCCACGGGGTGCGGGCGGCCGCCGACACCAGCAGTCCCTGATCGATCGGGTCGACGTCGACCACCGAGACCCCGGAGACCTCCAGCACGCTGTGCGGGGTGCGCACGTGGAAGTAGGTGTCGATGTTGCCGTAGACGTCCAGGCCGGTGGAGCGGTCGTCGGGTTCGGGGTCGATCCGGACCTCCGAGCGGACCACCCGTTGACCGGGCAGTTCACGCGGCGTCAGATAACAGCGGCCGTAGGACGACGAGACCACGCCGTCGTAGGTGTAGCGGGTGGTGTGGATCACCCGGTATCGCCGGGTCGGCGCCGCACCGGTACTGGGCACGCTCACGAATCACCACCGCCGAAACCCCAGATCGGCTGCGCGGGCGGCGGCGGGGCGAAGCGCGTGCGGTTCATCGTGTCGGACAGCTCACGGGCTCCTTCACGCAGTCCGGTCGTCAGCTCGACCAGGTCCGACCGCTGCCGGTCGTCGTCGAGGGCGACGAGGTCGGCCGGGTCCGACCGACGCAGCGCCGCGGTCATGTCCTCGAGGGTGCGCTCGGCCGACGCCGACCGCAACGGTTCGGGCAGCGCGACCAGATCCTGCCGCATGCGGTCGAGCTGATAGATCATGGCACGCGGGTTGGACTCGTCGAAGAACACCAGCTGCACCACCGACATCAACTGGTAGAGGCCGCGGCTGCGTCGCCGGTAGATCACCGCCGACTCGTTGGCGATCAGGAACGACTCCATCAGCCCCTGCTCGACGGCGGCCGGCTGTTCGGCGGCGAACAGCGCGGCGGCCAGGTCGGCGAGCGTGATCGCCCGTTCGATCCGGCGGCCGAGGTCCATCAGCAGCCAGGCCGCGTCGTGCACCATCGACTCCGCCTGCAACCCCGACAGCCCGAGCGCCCCGTGCAGGATCTCCTCGTGGGTGCGCGCCAGATCCGGGGTGAGGTCGAGTGCGGCATCGCCGGGCCCGCCGCCCTGGGTGCCCGGCCCGCCGGCCCGCGACACCTGCCGCGACAGGGTCTGCAGGCTGCGTTCCATCGGGGTGAGCACCATCCAGGTGGACGTCGACATCTGGTCGCGGACCGCGCGGGCGGCGGCGATCACATGGTCCACGGCATGCGCCACCGTCCCGGGCACCTCGGCGTCGATGGTCAGCGCGGTGATCTTCTCGATCGCGTCGTCGACCTGTTCGGGTGCGGGCTGGCGGGTGAGGTCGTCGACGAGGAGGTCGGCGGTGTGCAGGTGCTCGGCGGTGCCGGTGACGGTGGCCACACCGTGCAGCAGCAGCGGGACGGCGGCGGTGCCGTTCATCCACGGGCGGTACTGGAAGTCCTGGTATCGCTCCCGGGCGACCTTGGTCAGCCGGGTCACCATCTCGGTGCGTTCGCCGTAGCGACCGAACCAGAACATGTCGGCCAGCACACGCGGGCTGGTCGCGGCGACCGCGTCGAAATACTGCGACACCGCCTGCGGGTCGCCGCCGATCGCGATGACCTCGTCGGCCGGTTCGACACGCGACTCCGAACGGCGCGAGACATGGCCGCCGACATCGGAATTGGTGACCCACACGTCCTTGGCGGCGACGGTGTGCATGGCCGCGCCGTCGATCCCGTCGGCGAGGACCGCGCCGAGCCCGCCGGGCATCACCGCATAGGTGGGACCCTGCGCGACGCTGAACGCGCGGATCGACACCGGTGCGGCCCGCAGCGTGCCGGGTGCGCGTCCCCCGGTCCGACCGGGCGTGAGGGTGGGGGCCAGCGAATAGCATTCGACGCGCCGGGCGGCCCACTCCCCGCCGTGTGCGCGCACCCGGGCGCGGGTGGTCTCGGCGCGCGCGGCGTCGAGCGCCGGTCCGATGATCTCCTCGCCGGTGCGGATGTTGGTCAGCACCAGCGTGTCGAGGTCGGCGACGATCTTGGACAGTTGCAACTCCTCGCCGCCCCACAGGGTCGGCACCGAGGGCAGCGCCAGCTCCTCGTCGAGCAGCACCGGGGCGACCCGGTCGAGCACGGTGTGCAGGGCGGGGTTCTGCAGGACCCCGCTGCCGAGGGTGTTGAGCACGGTGACGGTGCCCCGTGAGATGGCCTCGACCAGACCGGCGACGCCCAGCCGGGAGTCGGTGCGCAGGTCGAGCGGGTCGGTGTAGGCGGCGTCGACGCGGCGCAGCAGCACGTCGACACGTTTGAACTTGCCCAGCGACCGCATGTAGAGGGTGCCGTCGCGGACGATCAGGTCGGCGCCCTCGACCAGCGGGAAACCGAGCACCGCAGCCAGATACGCCTGGTCGAAGGCGGTCTCGGACATGCTTCCGGGGCTCAGTACGGCGACCGTCGGGTCGTCGACGCCGGGCGGGGCGTAGTCGAACAGCGCCAGCCGCAGGGTGCCGGCGAAGGTCGCCATCGGCCGCGGTGCGCACGCCTGGAACAGCTGCGGGAAACTCCGCGACACCAGCCGCCGGTCGATGATCGCGAAGCCCATCCCGGACGGCGCCTGGGCGCGGTCGGCGTAGGCGACGAATCGGCCGTCGGGCAGCCGGCCCACGTCCACCGCGTGCTGGAACAGGGCGTGCGGCCCGGCGACCTCGAGCCGGGCGGCCTTGCGGATGTAGCCGGGGTGGGCGAACACCATCTCGGGCGGGATCAGTCCGGTGCTGATCAGACGCTGATCGCCGTAGATGTCGCGCAGGATGCGGTCGAGCAGCATCGACCGCTGGATGATGGCCTTCTCCAGGCCCGCCCACTCGACGCCGTCGACGATCAGCGGCACGGCGTCGATCTGCCACGGCCGCGGCACGGTCTGCTCGTCGACGACGGCGTTGTAGATGACGCCCTCGTCGCTGGCGGCGGTCGCCAGCGAGGCGGCCGCGGCCCGTAGTCGCGCGTCACCGCGCAGGCCGTACCCGGCCACCAGCTCGTCCCACGCGGGACGGATCGCCCCGGACGCGTCGAGCATCTCGTCGTAGTGCGTCCCACCTGCGGCGGCCGGCAGACCGGCCCCGTCGAGCTGCTCGAGGTCGAACAACGCGTAGCCGTCGGAGCGGTATCTGTCGAACACCGCGGGTAGCCGGCCACCCGCAGAAACGGTCACCGGAGAACTGTACGTGCCCGACGTAGATCGAGGATCGCCGGGACCCCGGCGTCGACGGCGGCGCGTGCGGCACGCTCCCGCAGCACTCCGACGTCGATGCTGCCGCCGGTGAATCCGGTGGCCTCGAAGCGTCCGTTGCGGCGTGACTCGGCCTCCACGGCGTTGACCGGCGGCCGGTCGTAGGCGCGGCCGCCGGGGTGCACCACGTGATAGGTGGCGCCGCCGACGGACCGCCCGGTGGCCAGATCCACCAGGTCGAAGGTGAGCGGGGTGTCGATGCTGATGGTCGGGTGCAGCGCACTGGGCGGCTGCCATGCCCGGAACCGGATCCCGGCCACCCGTTCACCGGCGCGGCCGGTACCGGCCAGCGGTACCGGGTATCCGTTGCAGGTGAGCAGGAAGCGCTCGTCGGTGCTGCCGGTGACCCGCACCTGGACCCGTTCGATCGACGAGTCGACGTAGCGGGCGGTGCCGGTTCCGGTGGATTCCTCGCCGAGGGTGTTCCAGGGTTCGATCGCCCCGCGCAGCTCCACCTCGTGGTCGCGGATCTGCACGGTGCCCAGGCGCGGGAAGCGGAACTCGGTGAACGGGTCGAGCCACGAGGTGTCGAAGCCGTAGCCGGCGATCCGCAGTTCCTCGGCGACCTGCGCGATGTCGGAGATGATGTGGTGCGGCAGCAGGTATTTGCCGTGCAGATCCGCGCCGTGCCGGATCAGCCGTGCCCGGTACGGACGTTCCCAGAACCACGACACCAGGGCGCGCACCAGCAACGACTGCACCATCGCCATCTGGTGATGCGGCGGCATCTCGAAGCCGCGCAGCTCCAGCAGCCCGAGCCGCCCGCGCGGCGAGTCGGGGCTGTAGAGCTTGTCGATACAGAACTCGGCGCGGTGGGTGTTTCCGGTGATGTCGGTGAGCAGATGCCGCAGCGCACGGTCGGTGACCCACGGGTTCGGCGGCGCGTCGGCGACCCCGCCGTCGGCTGCGGTGGCCGCCAGCCGGTCGATCTCGGCGAAGGCGATCTCCATCTCGTAGAGCGCCGACTCGCGACCCTCGTCGGCCCGCGGCGCCTGCGAGGTGGTGCCGATGAACTTGCCGCTGAACAGATAGGACAGCGCCGGATGCCGCTGCCAGTAGGTCAGCATCGACACCAGCAGATCCGGGCGCCGCAGCATCGGCGAGTCGGCCGGGGTGGTGCCGCCGAGGGTGATGTGGTTGCCACCGCCGGTGCCGCCGTGGCTGCCGTCGAGATCGAAGGTCTCGGTGCCCAGCCGCGCATGCCGGGCGTGCTCGTAGAGCGAGGCCAGCAGCTCCGACTGTTCGGCGAAGCTCGACGTCGGCTGGATGTTGACCTCGATCACGCCCGGGTCCGGGGTGACGGTGAGGGTGGTCAGACGCGGGTCGGCGGGCGGACCGTAACCCTCGATCACCACCGGGGTCGACGTCTGCGCGGCGGCGTCCTCGATCATCCCGATGATCGCGAGGTACTCCTCGAGTGTCGACGTCGGCGGCAGGAACACGAACATGGTGTCGCCGCGCTGTTCGGCGACCACCGCGGTGCGCGGGATGAACGCCGCCGGGTCCATGGCGATGACGGTGTGGCCCAGCGCCGCGGTCGGGTCGTCGGGCAGCGCGTCGTGGCGGGCCGAGGGATCGGCCTCGAACATCACCGGCGCCGGACCCCACGACAGCGAGTTCAGCGGCAGCCGCAGACCGGCCGGTGAGGTGCCCGCGGTGAGTACCAGCCGCTCGCGGCGGGTGGTCCAGCGCGCACTGTGCCATGCGGTGCCGTCCTCGGAGCGGCTCAGCGGCAGCACGTAGGCGGTCGGGTCGGCGACCGAGGCGTCCAGGCGGGCCAGCAGCGCACGGCGGGCCTGCGTGTCGTCGGCGATCGGCGGGATGTCGGCGTCGGGGTCGTCGATCTCGACGGCGGCCTCGGCGCGGGCGAAGGCCCGGGCGGTGGGCGTGGTGGGGTCCATGCCGGGATCGCCCGGCGGCATCGCCGACAGCTCACGCATCCGGACGAGCGGATCCTCGTAGGCGGGCATCACCTGGGTGTCGGGCAGCCCCAGCCGGGCGGCGATCACACCGAGTAGCTTCTCCGCGGCGACCGCCGCAGCCGCGGTGGGGGCCGGACCGGCGGTCTCGGTGGCGATCGACTCGACGGCGTCGGCGCGGCTCGCCCACGGGTCGGCGAGCAGTTCGGGGCGGGTCCATACCGGCCGGCCGTCGGCGCGCCACATGATGGCGATCTGCCAGCGCGGCAACGGTTCTCCCGGATACCACTTGCCCTGGCTGCGTTGCACCAGCCCCTGCGGGGCATAGTCCTCGTACAGGCGGGCGGTCAGTGCCGATGCACGTTCGCGCTTGTGCGGGCCGTCGGCGGCGGTGGTCCATTCGGCGTCGGTCTGGTTGTCGATGGAGACGAACGTCGGTTCGCCGCCCATCGTCAGGCGTACGTCGTTCGCGGCCATCGTCGCATCCACCTGCGCCCCCAGCGACACCACGCCGGCCCACTGGGAATCGGTGTAGGGCAAGGTGACCCGCGGATCCTCGTGGAACCGGGCGACGGTGTTGGAGAAGTCCAGGGTGGCATGGCATTTGCCGGTGGTCCCCGAGATCGGTGCCGCCGCACCCGGACTCGGCGTCGCGGCGAGCGGGATGTGGCCCTCCCCCGCGAACAGCCCGGAGGTGGGATCCATACCCACCCAGCCCGCGCCCGGCAGGTACACCTCGGTCCAGGCGTGCAGGTCGGTGAAGTCGGCGTCGGGGCCCGACGGCCCGTCGATCGAACGGATGTCGGAGGTCAGCTGCACCAGGTAGCCGGAGACGAACCGGGCGGCCAGGCCGAGTTCCCGCAGCAGCGCGACCAGCAGCCAGGCCGAGTCGCGGCACGACCCGATCGCCGAGGTCAGCGTGTGCTCGGGGGTCTGTACCCCCTGCTCGAGCCGCACGGTGTATCCGACCGCCTGCTGCACGGCCTGGTTGATCGCGACCAGGAAGTCGATGGTCCGGATCCTGCGGGTGGGCTTGTGCTCGGCGGCGAAGGCGGCGACCTCCGGATGGATCGGTGCCCCGGCGAACTCGCCGGTGGTGACACCGATCGGCCGCAGGTAGGCCTCCAGATCGGTGAGCAGGTCGTCGGGGTAGGCGAACCCGTAGTGCTCGGCCCACTCCTCGATGAAGAAGTCGAACGGGTTGATCGCGGTCAGATCGGCGATCAGGTTGACCGTGATCGACAGTGACGTCGACGGTTTCGGGAACACCAGACGACCGAGGTAGTTGCTGAACGCGTCCTGCTGCCAGTTCAGGAAGTGTTCTGCCGGTTCGACTTTCAGCGAGTAGGCCTCGATCGGCGTACGCGAGTGCGGCGCCGGTCGCAGCCTCACGACGTGCGGGAAGATCTTGACCGGACGGTCGAAGGCATAGCTGGTCCGGTGCTCGAGAGCCACCTTGATGGTCATGAGGGCCTCCCGGATGTGGTCTCGGACATACGAATCCCCATGACGAAAGATCTCATCACAGATACCGTCCGGGCGCCTGCCGGGAGAGATGCGTCACCGGTGCCGGACGAGGTGTCCGACACCGGTGAGGCGGTGAAACGATGCGGGGATCAGACCCGCGATGGTGTCAGGCCGGCCGTCGATCAGGCCTTGGTGGCCGCGGGCTCGGCGTCGGCGGCACCGTCGGCCCCGGGTGCACCGTCGGCGGCCTGTGCCCCGCGGATCACCGGCTTGGCGTCGATACCCGACTCCTTGCGCTGCTGCGGGGTGATCGCCGCCGGGGCGTCGGTCAGCGGGTCGACACCGCCGCCGGACTTCGGGAAGGCGATGACCTCACGGATCGACGACTCCCCGGCCAGCAGCGCGGTGATGCGGTCCCAGCCGAAGGCGAGGCCGCCGTGCGGCGGGGCACCGTAGGCGAAGGCGTCGAGCAGGAAGCCGAACTTCTCCTGTGCTTCCTCGTGGCCGATACCCATGATCTCGAAGACCCGTTCCTGCACGTCACGACGGTGGATACGGATCGATCCGCCACCGATCTCGTTGCCGTTGCAGACGATGTCGTAGGCATAGGCCAAGGCGGCGCCGGGGTCGGACTCGAGGTGCTCGAGCGAATCCGGGGTGGGTGCGGTGAACGCATGGTGCACCGCGGTCCAGGCGCCGGAGCCGACGGCGACGTCACCGGAGGCGGTCGCGTCGTCGGCGGGCTCGAACAGCGGGGCGTCGACGACCCACACGAACGCCCAGTCGGCGGTGGCCGGGTCGACCGGCTCACCGGCCGGCGGGATCAGTCCGAGGCGGGTGGCGATCTCACCGCGGGCGGCACCGAGCAGCGCGCGCTGCGCCTTGGCCGGTCCGGCGGCGAAGAACACGCAGTCGCCGGGCTCGGCGCCGACATGGGCGGCGAGGTTCTCGCGCTCGGCGTCGGACAGGTTCTTGGCGACCGGACCACCGAGGGTGCCGTCCTCACCGATCAGCACGTAGGCCAGACCCTTGGCGCCGCGCTGCTTGGCCCATTCCTGCCAGGCGTCGAGGGTGCGACGCGGCTGCGACGCACCGCCGGGCATGACCACCGCCCCGACGTAGGGCGCCTGGAACACGCGGAACGGGGTGTCGGCGAAGTACTCGGTGCACTCGACGAGCTCGATGTCGAAGCGCAGATCGGGCTTGTCGCTACCGTAGCGGCGCATGGCCTCGGCATAGGTCATCCGCGGGATCGGGGTGGTCAGCTCGACGCCGATCAGGCGCCACAGGGCGACCAGGATCTCCTCGGCCACGCTGATCACGTCGTCCTGGTCGACGAAGCTCATCTCGATGTCGAGCTGGGTGAACTCGGGCTGGCGGTCGGCGCGGAAGTCCTCGTCGCGATAGCAGCGGGCGATCTGGAAGTAGCGCTCCATCCCCGCCACCATCAGCAGCTGCTTGAACAGCTGCGGGCTCTGCGGCAGGGCGTAGAAGTTGCCCGGCTGCAGACGCGCCGGGACCAGGAAGTCGCGGGCACCCTCGGGGGTGGACCGGGTCAGGGTGGGGGTCTCGATCTCGACGAAGTCGCGGGCCAGCAGCACCCCGCGGGCGGCGGCGGAGACCTTGGAACGCAGACGCAGCGCGGCGCCCGGGCGCTCACGACGCAGATCCAGGTAGCGGTAGCGCAGGCGCGCCTCCTCGCCGGGCTGCTCGTCCAGCTGGAACGGCAGCGGCGCGGACTCGTTGAGCACCTCGAGGGACACGGCGTTGATCTCGATCTCGCCGGACGGCAGGTTGGCGTTCTCGCTGCCCTCGGGACGGACCTCGACGACACCGGTGACGGCGATGCAGTACTCGGCGCGGAGCTTGTGGGCGACGGCGGCGACCGACTCGTCGCGGAACACCACCTGGACCAGCCCGGAGCTGTCCCGAAGGTCGATGAACACCACACCACCATGGTCGCGGCGGCGGGCAACCCAGCCGGCGACGGTGACGGTCTGCGCGGCGTCGGCGCGACGCAGGGAACCGGCGAGATGCGTGCGGAGCACTGGAGTCCTTTCGGGGCGGGACAATCGACGTGGGGCGACACCGACACCCCGGTTCACACCGGGTGGTGGGCGCACGCACCCGCGATCAATCGTACGTAGCCCCTCAAGTCGTCCGGTCACCCGGTCGTCCGGGCCTGCCGACACGCTTCGGCGGTGGTGCGCGACGCGTCCGTTTCGATCGGTTGCAATGTCCCGGTCGGGTGGGTGCATCTCGGTACTCTTGCGCCATGACTTTTCAGGGCAGCGGTCCACTCGACACCGGGAACGTCTCCGGTGGCGGCGGGGGCGGTGGCGGGGGCGGCCGGATCGCGCTCGGCGGCGGTGCGGGTCTGATCATCACGATCGTGGCATTGCTGTTCGGGATCAATCCCGGCGACATCATGGGTGGCGGGACCGGGTCGTCGACGAACAGCGCCTCGACGTCGCAGATCGATCAGCACATCGCGGCGTGCACCGTCGAGAAGGCCAATCAGGGTGACGAGATCTGCCGGATCGTGGCGACCACCAACAGCCTCGACGACGTGTGGCCGACGCTGATGTCGAACTACACCCCGCCCCAGACGATCATCTTCGACGGTTCGGTGAACACCGCATGCGGTGCGGCGTCGTCGTCGACCGGCCCGTTCTACTGCCCGGCCGACCAGACCGCCTACTTCGACCCGAGCTTCTTCGCCACGCTGGAGCAGATGGGCGGCAGCAACGGCGCCCTCGCCCAGGAGTACGTGGTGGCCCACGAGTACGGGCATCACGTGCAGAATCTCACCGGCGCCCTGCGCAAAGGGCAGCAGCTCGGCTCGCAGGGCCCGCGGTCGGGGTCGGTGCGGGTGGAGTTGCAGGCCGACTGCCTGGCCGGGGTGTGGGCCAACCATGCCGACGACGTGAGCGACGGACAGTTCGGCGTGCAGACGATCTCCCAGCAGGAGATCCAGGGCGTGATCCAGACCGCGAAGGCGATCGGCGACGACACCATCCAGGGTTCCAACTCCAACCCGGAGGGCTGGACCCACGGGTCGGCCGAGCAGCGCGCCCGCTGGTTCATGGTCGGATACCAGAGCGGCGATCCCAAGCGCTGCGACACCTTCGCCACCAACGACCTGTGACCGTGTCCCGACATCCCAGCGCGGTCGACGCGATCGCCGACGAGTACCTGCAGACGACGGCCGCCCACGATCCGGTGCTCTCGACCGAACTCGGCTTCGCCGGCCACGATGCGGAACTCCCCGACTTCTCCCCCGACGCCGTCGCCGAACGTGCCGGGCATGCCCGGGCGGTGTTGTCGGCGTTGGGCTCGGTCACGGTGGTCGACGATGTCGACCGCGTGACCGTCGCGACCATGTCGGCGTCGGTGCGCCGCGAGCTGGCCCTCGTCGACGCCGGTGAGGTGACCGGCGCATGCAATGTGATCGCCTCTCCTCTGCAGGCGATCCGCGACGTGTTCGATCTGATGTCGGCCGACACCGAGCAGGGCCGCCGGGACATGGTCGCCCGCCTCGATGCGGTGCCCGCCTGTGTGGAGACGGTGATCGCCGGTCTCGACCACCGCCTGGCGCACGGCCCGGTGTTCGCCCGCCGTCAGGTGGAACTCGTTGCGGGACAGGCCGACGACGCGATCGGTGCGGTGTCGGTGAACACCGCCCCGTTCGCCGACGATCCGGCGGTGTCGGCCGATCTGGCCGCCGCCACCGCGCGTGCCGGTGCGGCGTTCTCGGCCCTGGCCGAGCACCTGCGCGTCCGGGTGCTGCCCGAGGCCTCCGAGACCGACGCGGTGGGCCGCGAGAGGTATCTCCCCCAGCTGGCGCACTATCTGGGCACCGACATCGATCCCGACGAGGCGTACGCCTGGGCGCTGGGGCGGCTCGGGGAGATCACCGCCGAGCAGCGTGCGATCGCCGCCGAACTGGTGCCCGGTGGCACCATCCCCGACGCATTGGCCCATCTCGACGAGGACCCCCGCTACCAGATCACCGACAAACACCTCTTCGTCGACTGGATGCAGGAGACGTCCGACGCCGCGGTCGCCGGGCTGGCCGGAACCCATTTCGACATCCCGGCCCGGTTGACCCGCCTGGAATGCCGGCTCGCGCCGTCGTCGACGGGGATCATCTACTACACGCAGCCGAGCGCCGATCTGTCCCGTCCGGGCCGGATGTGGTGGGCGGTTCCGCCCGGCCAGACCGTCTTCCACACCTGGCAGGAGAAGACCACCGTCTACCACGAGGGCGTGCCCGGCCATCACCTGCAGTTGGGGTCGGCGATCACCGACGACACCTTGAACTCGTGGCGCAAACTGGCGTCGTTCACGTCGGGACACGGTGAGGGCTGGGCGCTCTACGCCGAACGCCTGATGGCCGAGCTCGGTTGGCTCGGCGACCCGGGCGATCGGATGGGAATGCTGGATTCCCAACGGCTTCGGGCCGCACGCGTCGTCGTCGACATCGGTGTGCACTGTGGTCTGCCCGCCCCGGCCGCCGTCGGGGGCGGGATCTGGGACGCCGACAAGGCGTGGCAGTTCCTCACCGCGTCGGTCGCGATGGACCGTACGGTGTTGCGGTTCGAGCTCGACCGCTACCTGGGCTGGCCGGGCCAGGCGCCGTCGTATGCGCTGGGTCAGCGGGTGTGGCAGCAGATCCGTTCGGCCTCGCTCGCGACACATCCGGACTGGTCGCTCAAGGACTTCCACACGCACGCACTCGCACTCGGCGGGGTCGGTCTGGACGTCCTCGCCGCGGAGATGTCGTAGCGTCTCGGCCGAGTGTGTGGGTGACCGGCCTCCGAGGTGGTCGCC
>NZ_BCNF01000091.1 GCF_001485495.1 Gordonia desulfuricans NBRC 100010
GGGCTGTACGGGAGCGTTCGCGGCGGCCGGAACCCCCGACTCCGCCATCGCGTCCGGGGTCGACTTGTTCAGCGAGGGCCGGGCGGCCTCGGGCGCCGGATCGGCCGCGGGTGGCGGCACCGCAACGACGGGCTCCTGTGGCGTCGGAGTCGACGCGCTGCTCTCGGGGTTCGAGGTCATCCCCGAATTCTACGTGGCGACCCGATCATCCGGATGCGGCACCACGGGAGTCGCATTGCGGTTTCACAACGTCTCAGACCTGCAGAAACCCTGTGTTCAGCCCATCACCTCGTGGACGTAGCACCACCGCCACCGCTCACCCGGTTCAGCCGAACGCATGACGGGGTGTCCGGAGTCGTGGAAGTGCGCGGTGGCGTGCCGGCGCGGCGACGAGTCACAACACCCGATGTGACCGCACTCGAGACACTTACGCAGGTGCGACCAATGGTGCTCCCCCATCGCCACACAGTCCTCGCACTCGTCGGCCCGACCGGTCGCGGCGGGCGGATCGGCGGCCTCGTCGACGCCGATCGTGCCGAGTTCCGGACAGCGTGCCGCGGCACCGCCGGCCTCACCCGGTGCGTCGTTCCCGCCGTTGCCACGTCCGAACAATCGCATGGGCCCATTATCACCACTAGGTTCGAGCGCGTGAGTGCGTCACTTCTCCTCGTCGCGGCGGTGTCACTCGCCATCGCCGCCGTGTGCCGCCACTTCCGGTTGTCGGCACCGCTGGTGCTGGTCGCGGTCGGTCTGGGTATCGGGTGGATCCCGGGGCTGCCCAGCGCCACCCTCGATCCCGAGTTCGTGCTGTTCGTGATCCTGCCGCCCCTGTTGTATTCGGCCGCCCAGGACAGCTCCTACCAGGACATCCGCGCCAGCGGACGGGCCATCGGCCTGCTCGCGGTGGGCCTGCCCCTGTTCACGACGCTGCTGGTGGGGCTGGTCGCGTGGGGTGCGGTCCCGCACCTGCCGTTGGCGGCGGCGCTGGTCCTCGGCGCGGTGGTGGCCCCACCGGATGCGGTGTCGGCGCAGGCGATCGGGCGACGGGTGGGCCTGCCCCGGCGCCTGATGACGCTGCTCGGCGGGGAGAGCCTGCTCAACGACGCGACCGCACTGACCGCACTGCGGGTGGCGGTGGCCGCCGCGATCGGTGCCACCACCACCGTCTGGGACGGGGTCGCCACCTTCCTGCTGGCGGCGGTGGGCGGCGTCGTCGTGGGCCTGGCGATCGGCTATCTGACCGGCTGGGTACGCAACTGGCTCACCGATCCGACGCTGGAGACCGCGATCGGCATCATGGTCCCGTTCGGCACCTACTTCGTCGCCGAGGAGCTGCACACGTCCGGGGTGATCGCGGTGGTCACCGCGGGCCTGCTGCTCGGTCAGCGGTCCCTGCGGGTCGGCTATGCCACACGGCTGCAGGACGAGTCGGTCCGCAAGTCGATCGACGCACTGCTCGAGTCCTTCGTGTTCCTGCTGATCGGATTGCAGCTGCCCGACCTGGTGCGGGGGCTGGCCGGGGAATCGTGGGCGCACATCGCCGTCGACTCCGTACTGGTACTGGCCACGGTGATCGTGGCCCGCCTGCTCTGGGTGTATCCGGCGACGTATCTGCCGCGCCTGCTGTCGCGGTCCATCCGGGAGGCCGAGCCCCCGCCCACACCGGCGTCGGTGTTCATCGTCGGCTGGGCCGGGATGCGCGGGGTGGTGTCCCTCGCGGCGGCCGCGACCATCCCGCTCACCACCCAGTCCGGGGAGGCGTTCCCGGCGCGCGCGGAGGTCTTGTTCCTGACGTTCGTGGTGGTGGTCGGCACGTTGGGGTTGCAGGGCACCACCCTGCCGTGGCTGATCCGGCGTCTCGGGGTCGCCGACGACGACACCGCCGCCGATCGGCTCACCTATGCCGCGGCACAGGACCGTGCCTCCCGCGAGGCCGAACTCCGGCTCGACGAGATCGAGGCGTCCATGGCGCCCGACGACGTACGCCGGCACCAGATCGGGATGCTGCGCAAATGGGTGACCACACAACGCAATACCGCCTGGGAGGAGCTCGGTCGCGGCCCGGACACGATCGGCGAGAGCCCGACCGCCGCGGCCAACCGGATCCGGATCGAACTGCTGCAGGTGCAGCGCAAGGTGTTCGTCGAGGAACGGCGCGCCGCCCGGATCGACGACGAGGTGTTCCGAAAGGCCATGCGGCGCCTGGACTTCGCCGAGGGGCTCACCGACCGCGGCGACAGCTGAACCGCTACCCGACCGGCGCGGGCGCCCCGGCGGGTTCACCGATCTCGGCGAGCTCGTAGACCTCGGTCTCGGCGGCACGACCCCGCAGCGTGACGGTCTCCAGTTCCCGCCAGCGTGCCGCCTCGTGCGCGGCGGCGGCGGCGATCGTCCGTCCGGATGCCAACGGGCGGCGCGGATCCCGCTTCGCCAGTTCCGACAGCCGGGCGCTCTCGTTGACCGGGTCGCCGATCACGGTGAACTCGAATCGTTCGATCGCACCGACGTTCCCGGCCACCACCGGCCCGTGACCCACGCCGATTCCCGCCGACAGCTCCGGCACCTCGACGGCCAGCCGGTCGGCGATCTCGCGGGCGGTCGCGAGTGCGGCACCGGCACTGTCGGGCAACGAGATCGGGGCACCGAAGACCGCCAGCACGGCGTCGCCCTCGAATTTGTTGACCAGGCCGCGATGGGTGTCGACGGCATCGACGATCACCGCGAAGAACCGGTTGAGGATCTCCACGACCTCGGTGGGGGTGCGTTCGGCGGTCAGCCGGGTGGAGCCGATCACGTCGACGAACATCGCCGCCACCACCCGCTCGGTGCCACCGAGCTCGGGATCGGAGGCCAGCGCGGCCTCGGCGACGTCGCGGCCCACGTGCCGGCCGAACAGATCCCGCATGCGTTCTCGTTCGCGCAGCCCGCCGACCATGGAGTTGAATCCCGCCTGCAGGTCGCCGAGTTCGGTGCCGTCGTAGACGACGAGTTCGGCGTCGTCGAGGTCACCGGCCTGCACCCGCTGCATCCCGGTGCGCACGCTGCGGATCGGTCCGGTGATGCTCAGACTCGACAGCACGGTCAGGATCAGTCCGGTCGACAGTGCCGTCACCGCCAGCACCGCCACCCCGACGAACATGTCGAGCTTGCTGGTCTCGTCCCGGAACGCCCCGAACAGCACCACCAGCAGGATGCCGGCCACCGGGATCGCCGAACCCACCAGCCACGACACGAACGACCGGCTGCGCACCCCGCTGCCCCGCCGACGCCGGCCGTATCCGGCGCTGATCAGTTCGGCGGCCACCGGCCGCATCGCGAACTCGATCAGCAGATACGAGACGGCCACCACGACCACCCCGCTCATCCCCACCACGAACAGCACCTTGGGAATCAGATGCGGGTGGATGATCCCGTAGCAGAGGGTGAACAGGATGACCGCGCCCAGCCACAGCAGACCCTGGATTCCGATCAGCCAGCGCGGTGCCCGGCGGGCCCGACGTGCGTCCCGCGCGGTGGGCCGTCGGTCCCGGATGGCCCACTGCAGGTCACGGACGACGATCACGGTGCCCGCGCCGATCCCGACCACGAAGGCCGCCACCACGTACACCGGCACGGTGATGAAGTTCACCCACCACAGGTCGGCCACGAACACCGACGGTTCGGGGATGCCGACCGAGGCGAGGGCGATCGCGACGATCGCCCCGACGAGGTTGGCGATCACCAGGGATGCGGTGAGCACCGTCTGCACCCGCAGCCGCTGCACGAAGCCGCTGTCGGTGCTGGAGCCGAGCAGAATTGATCCGTAGTCCCGTGTCCCCCGCGCACCGAGCATGCAGAACACTGTGTCACAGCGGCGACGCACGTAGGCGACGCCACCGATTCCGGTGGGCATCCGGGCAACCCGGACATCGGGGCGTGTCTCGCCCTAGACTCTGCCCATGGCGTCGACAGCTCTGGGGCAGCGGCCACCGGAGGACATGCGCCTGGCCGTGGTCACCGACCTGCGGGCCGCACTCACCGGCGCGGTTCCGGCAGCGGCCCCGGGGTCGGTCGTCACCGCCGGTCCGGGAACCGGCAAATCCCATCTGCTGCGGGAGCTGACCGCGTCGCTGCCCGGTACGGTGCGTCGCGCGTGCGCCGACGAACTGTCCTGGCGCCGGCCGTTCGACGTGGCCTGCACCCTGCTCGGGGTCGCCGCCCCCGATCCGGTCCCGGAGGGTTTCGAGGACACCCTGCTCGATCGCGTGGACGAGATGTGTGCGTCGGACCGGCTGACCCTCGTCGTCGACGACGCCCACAACGCCGACGCGGCGAGCCTGGAGATGCTGGGGCGGCTGGTCGACGCCGCCGCCGACCTTCCGCTGGTGTTGCTGCTGGCGCGTCGTCAGCTCCCCCGGCGCACCATGCTCGAACAGTTCGTCGCACGCCGGTCGGTGCGCGAGTGGACGTTGCCGGCGATGACCGACGACGCCGTGACCGTGATGGCCACCGAGGTCCTGGGTGCCGCCCCGGACGCGGCGCTGACCGCACTGCTGGCCACCGCCGGCGGCAACCCGATGCACGCCCTGACCCTGCTGCGCGGACTGCAACGCTCCGGTGAGCTGACCGTCGAGCAGGGCCGCGCCACCACCGGGCACACCGACGCCGGGACCGCGCTCGCCGACGTCCGCGACGTCGTCGGAACCCATCTGGCGCTGCTCGATCCCCGGGCCACCGACCTCCTCCGCAAACTCGCGGTCTGGGGCGGCCCAGCCACCCTGCCCGATCTCGCGGCCCTCGACGCCTCACCGCCGGTGGCGCTGGTGGCCGCCGCCCAGTCCGCCGTCGACGCGGGGGTGATCGCGATCAGCGACAGCGGACAGCTGTCGTTCACCCACGATCTGTACGCCGAGGTCGTCTACGCCCGCCTGGCCCCGGCCCTGCGATCGGTGCTGCACGAGGCGATCGCCGGGCTGCAGCGCACCCGCGGTGCCCATCAGCTGGTGGCCCATCACGTCCTCGCCGCAGATCTCGACGACGCCGCCGGGGTGTCCGACGCCGTGCGCCGCGCCGAGGAGGACCTGGTGAACACCCCGGCGGTCGCCGTCGACCTGCTCGATTCGGTGGGGGACCGGCCCGGGGCACCGACACCGGGCATCCGACTCGGACTGGCCAAGGCCCTGGCGCGGACCGGCCAGCTCCGGCGCGCCTCCGAGGTCGCGGCCGAGGGGGTCGGCATCACCACCGACATCGACGAGCTCGCCATGCTGCTCCGAATCCAGATGTTCACCCTGATCGCACAGGGACGGACCGCCGAGGCGCGCAGACTCATCGTGGAGACCCTCGAGCTGCCGGTCGGCGACGCCGCCGAACGCACCCTGCGGGACCTCCTCGCCTACCTGGGAATCCTGGAGGGCGGCGCCGCGGTCCCGGAGTCGCCGTTCGACACCGCCACCTCGCCGACGGGTCTGGTGACCGAGGCGTTGCGGCAGTTCCTGCGGGGCGAGTTCACCGGCTGTCTGGAACTGGCGATGGAGGCCTCCCGCCTGGAGGGCGCCGCCCCCGACACCGATCGCGCGGTCACCACCTCCGCCGACATCTGGCCACCGCTGATCGAGTTATACGCCAACGGCCCCCGGGCCGCGGCCACCCTGCTCGACCACGTCACGCAGTTACGCACCGACCGCGGCACCAACTGGATGACCAGCTATCACGAATTCACTTCCGGTGGAATCGAATTGATCGCCGGACGCCTCTCCGACGCAGCCGCCCGGTTCGACGCCGGTTTCGAGCATCTCGGCGCCACCGAGATGGGCTGGACCTCCCTGGCGCAGGCCGGCCGCGCCCTGGTCGACATCCATCGGGGCGAACTCGGTGCCGCGGCAACACGACTCGACGAGTACACGGCGTCGGGTCTTCCCCACCAGTTCGGCATCCCCACCGTGACGGCCACCCACTCGGCCCTACTCGAGGCGCTGCGCCGACTCCGTCCGGCGGCCACCGAGGCCGCCGCGGCGTGGCGCCGGGCACGCGAGCTGAACCTGTACGGCTGGATGCCGATGGTGGTCCTGCAGACCACGCGGATCGCGCTCCGCGCACACGACGACGACCTGATCTGCGATATCCGCGAAGGCATCTCGGCGCTGCCCCGTCCACTTCCGGCCGCTGCCACCGGCGTCCTGCTGGCCGACGCCCTCTGCGCGACGGCCCAGGGCGAGGTCCCGCCGGCACCGGTCACCGAGCTGGCGATCACGGCGGCCACCGGGGCACGCGAGATGGGCGACCGGTTGGGCGCGGCCTCGGCCTGGGAGGAGGGGGCATGTGCGGCCGCGGCCCTCGGCGACAAGACCACCGCCAAGGACCTGGGGATTCGCGCGTTGTCGGTGACCCAGGAGATGGGCGCGGTGACCTCGTCCACCCGGATCAGTTCCCGGCTGCGCGCCCTGGGCCTGCGGCTCGACCCGAAGGCGGTGCGTGATCGGCCCCGGACCGGCTGGGACAGTCTCACCCGGTCGGAGGTCACCGTCGCCGAACTCGTCGCCGACGGATTGAGCGGGCCGGAGATCGCCCAGCGCCTCGTCCTGTCCCGCCGGACGGTGCAGACACATGTGTCGCACGCGCTGACCAAACTGGGGCTGCGGACCCGGGTGGAACTGGCCGCGCTGGTCGTGGCCCGTCGGCATCGAGGCTGACCGGCGGAAGGGAGGCTGACCGGCGGCAGGGAGCCGGCCCGGGATGGCACCAAAACCTCGGTCAGCACACCGATTGCCGCACCCGCGCAGCGGAGGACAGTGGTCATCACCGGACATCACCGCGTCGACTGCCCCGCCACATGCCGGACAGCACCACCGAAAGGTACGGCCATGACCAGCCCCACACGCCCCGCCCCCGTGGACCTCGCCCACCACTCGCATCTCACCGGGGTCTATGCCCCGCAACGCACCGAGGTCGACGTCGACGACCTCCCGGTCACCGGAAGCCTGCCGGAGTCACTGCGCGGCAGCTATCTGCGCAACGGCCCCAACCCGCGGTTCGATCCGATCGGCTCCTACGTCTATCCCCTCGACGGCGACGGCATGGTGCATGCCATCTCCCTCGCCGACGGGAAGGCCGCCTACCGCAACCGGTTCGTCCGGACACCGATGGTGATCGCCGAAGAGGCTGCCGGACAAGCGATCTGGTCCGGGATCACCGACGGGCACACCCCGTCGGTGGCCGAGGTGGGCCCCGACCTCGCCGGCACCGTCCGCGAACTCCCCGACATCAACATCGTCTCCCACGCCGGCCGGCTGATGGCCATGGCCGAGGCCGACCGCCCCTACCTGCTCGCCCCCGCCGATCTCGCGACGCTGGCCCGCACCGACTGCGACGGCGCCATGCGGGTCGGCAGCACCGCCCACCCCAAGATCGATCCGGTCACCGGTGAGCTGGTGCTGTTCAACTACGGGCTCGAGGCCCCGTTCCTCACCTGGTCGGTGATCGGCCCCGACGGGTCGGCGGTGCGCACCCCCACCCCGGTCGAGGGACTCGACACCCCGACGATGATCCACGACATGGCGCTCACCGAGCGCTACATCGTCCTGTTCATCTGCCCGCTGCGGTTCGATCTGGTGGCCGCGATGACCGGTGGTTCCCTGCTGTCGTGGCGCCCCGACGACGGCACCCGGATCGCGCTCATCCCCCGCGACGGCGGTCCGGTCCGGTGGCTGACCATGGACCCGATCTGGGTGTGGCATTTCGCGAACGCCTTCGACAACCCGGACGGCTCGGTCACCGTCGACTACGTCGAGTGGACCTATCCGAACGGATTCACCGACGATCCGCGGCGCGACACCTCGGCGCTGGTCCGGGCCCGGCTCGACCCGAACGGCCCGGTCACCCGCACCACGATCAGCGAGAAGGCGGTGAACCTCGAGTTCCCCCGCGTCGACGACCGGTTGCTCACCCGGGATCATCACCGTGTCGCGACGGTCGCCAAGGGACCCGGCGACTCCGGCGACCTCGACAGCCTGTGGTTCCACGACCTGCAGGCGGGCACCGAGACGTGCTGGACCCCGGGGGTGGCGATCGGCGAGCCGATCTTCATCCCGAGCGCCGACGGCGACCTGTGGGGTGCGATCGGCACCGACCCGGAGTCGATGCGGTCACGGTTCTACCTGCTCGCCGCCGACGACCCGGCGGCCGGCCCGGTCGCGACGGTGGATCTGCCGATCCGGGTACCGGCCGGACTGCACGGGGCGTGGCTGCCCGCATGAGGCAGGCCGCCCGCGTACGTCCGACGGTGCGGGTCCGGGGTCAGACGATCTCGCGGCGCACGATCGTCTGATCGCGGCCCGGGCCGACGCCGATGCACGAGATGTGCGCGCCGGACAGTTCCTCGAGACGCAGGACGTAGTCCTGGGCGTTCTTCGGCAGGTCCTCGAAGCTCTTGCAGCCGGAGATGTCCTCCCACCATCCGGGCATGTACTCGTAGACCGGCTTGGCGTGATGGAACCCGGTCTGCGTCATCGGCATGTCCTCGACCCGCTCGCCGTCGACCTCGTAGGCCACGCAGATCGGCACCTGCTCGACGCTGGAGAGCACGTCGAGCTTGGTCAGGAAGTAGTCGGTGATGCCGTTGACGCGGGTCGCGTAACGCGCGACGACGGCGTCGAACCAGCCGCAGCGGCGGGCACGGCCGGTGGTGACACCCACCTCGCCGCCGGTCTTGGCCAGGTAGGAACCCCACTCGTCGAACAGTTCGGTCGGGAACGGACCCGACCCGACGCGCGTGGTGTAGGCCTTCAGGATGCCGAGCACGGTGGTGATCCGGTTGGGGCCGATACCGGCACCCACCGCGGCGCCGCCTGCGGTCGGGTTGGACGACGTCACGTACGGGTAGGTGCCGTGGTCGACGTCGAGCAGGGTGCCCTGCGAACCCTCGAGCAGCACGGTCTCACCGCGTTCGAGGGCCTGGTTGAGCAGCAGCCGGGTGTCGGCGATGCGGTGCTTGAAGCTCTCGGCCTGTCCGAGCACCTCGTCGACCACCTGGGCGGGGTCGAGGGCGCGGCGGTTGTAGATCTTGACCAGGATCTGGTTCTTGAGCTCGAGGGCCGCCTCGACCTTCTGGGTCAGGATCTTCTCGTCGAGGACGTCGGCCACGCGCACGCCGACGCGGGCGATCTTGTCCTGGTAGCAGGGGCCGATGCCACGGCCGGTGGTGCCGATCTTCTTGTTGCCGAGGAAGCGCTCGGTGACCTTGTCGATGGCCACGTGGTACGGCATCAGCAGGTGTGCGTCGGCGGAGATCATCAGGCCGGTGGTGTCGACATCACGGTCCTCGAGACCGCCCAGCTCGGTCAGCAGCACACCCGGGTCGACGACGACACCGTTGCCGATGACGTTGTTCACGCCCGGCGTGAGGATGCCGGACGGGATCAGGTGGAGCGCAAAGGTCTCACCATTGGGCAGCACGACGGTGTGCCCGGCGTTGTTACCGCCCTGGTAGCGGACCACCCACTGCAGCGCACCGCCGAGTAGGTCGGTGGCCTTTCCCTTGCCCTCGTCACCCCACTGGGCTCCGATAAGCACGATCGCGGCCATGGACTCCCACTCCCCTTCATGATCGGAAATGATTCTGACTGTCGGCACAGTCCGAACCGGGACAACCCTACTTGTTCGGGTCGGTCGATACGCTATGCGCATGTCGTTTGTGCTCATCGCGTCGTCCGAGGTGCCCGCGACGACGGCCTCCCCACGCGCCGTCCGCGACGAGGTGAAGGCCCGTATCGCCGACCCGGCGGTGAGCCGGCTGATCGTCACCGCCGGACCCGACGACACCCACCCGGACCGCTTCTTGTCGCAGGTCATCGCGGTGTTGATGCGGGCCGAACGCCTCGACGTCGAGGTCGGATACGCCCCCGATCAGCCCACCGAGACCACCGCCGTCTACCGGCTCCCGCACGGCGCGGCGGCCCGCGAGCTCGCCGAACAGGGAACCGCCGTGCGCCTCCCGCTGATCCGCGACGACGCCGCCACCGTGCTGCTCGGCAGTGCCCGGCACCTCGGCGCCGAGGGCGCCCGGCTGCACGGCGAGAGCTATGTCGACGATCACCGGCTGTTCTCCGGGACCGTCTCCGGCATCCGGATCGAACCCACCCGCGAGCTCCCGGGGCTGCGCGCGAGGCTGGAGGCACCCGCCGGATGGCGCCGGCTGTGGCGCCGCGAACCCTGGTATCCGGGGCGGGCGGTGCAGACCGGTGGCAGCAATCTGGTCGTCGAACGCGAGGGGGCGCTGACCGAGCGCGCGGTGAAGCGGTCGACGTTCTACCGTCATGACGTGGATCTGAAGCTGGTGTGCCGATGAGCGGCCTCGAACAGGGCGGCGCCCGCCGCACCCCGTCGCTGTCCCAGGTGGTGCGCGCGGTGGCGCCGAGCTGGGTGTTCCTGGCGCTGATCGCCGTCGCCGGGGTCGGCGCATGGCTGTGTGTGGACGCCGGCCTGGAACGCACCTCGACCACCGCCACCATCGGCACCGTGCTGCTGGTGCTGGCCGGCTGGGTGATCTCGCTGTGTCTGCACGAGTTCGCACACGCGGTGACCGCGTACCGCTTCGGCGACCACAACGCCGAACTCCGCGGATATCTCACCCTCAATCCGCTGCGCTACACCCATCCGGGGCTCTCGCTGGGCCTGCCGCTGCTGATCATCCTGCTCGGCGGCATCGGCTTCCCCGGCGGCGCGGTGTACCTCGACGAGCGCGGCTTCAGCCGGGGCCAGCGCACCACCGTCGCGCTGGCCGGTCCGGTGATGAACCTGCTGCTGGCATTCATCCTGCTGACCGTGATCCGGGCCTTCGGACCGTTCGCCGAGACCCCGTTCGGCGTGTTCTTCGTCTCCGACCACCTGATCACCCTGTGGTCGGCGCTGGCGATGCTGGCGTTCCTGCAGATCACCGCGGCGATCCTGAACCTGATCCCGATGCCCGGATTCGACGGATACGGCGCGATCGAGCCCTATCTGTCGGCGCAGGCACGCCAGACCGCCGCCAAGATCGCGCCCTACGGCTTCCTGATCATCTTCGCGCTGCTGTTCATCCCGCAGTTGAACCGAGTGTTCTTCGACATCGTGTTCTGGTTCTTCGACCTCTCTGGCGTACCGTCACAACTGGCCGGGTGGGGATGGAACACCTTCCTGTTCTGGCGGTGACCCTGTTTCCGGCGGTGATCACGCCCTCACACACGTGACGCCGACGTCCCCCGTGTGCTCGGCGAGCTCCTGGGCGGCACCTGAGGTTGCCCAGATCAGATGGCTGTCGGGTTTACCGGTTGTTGCTCCTCTGGCTTGTCGATCCATGTCACTCGGGGGCGTGTCGAGGACCTTCGCCGCCGACATCTACGTTCGGCGGGTCGATGCCGGTCGGGCACGGACCCCCCCGGACGCGACTCTGGCCGACAAGGCCCACGCCGCCGGTGACAACCGAACTCTGTTGCGTGACAGGAATGATCACAACGGCGATCGGCGGAAAAGTCCACCCCGATCACCTCCAGGAACAAGCGCCCCAGCACAGGGGGCCGACCACCAGCGCTCGACGCCGAAAGCCACCAGGGCAGCAACGTTGGCGGAACGACCCTCCTCCTGGCCACGGCAATGGCGAGGGTCGGCCACCCGATACGACGAACTCGCCCTCACCTACCGGGCAGGGGGGGACCCGCAACGCCATCCTCACCCGGCTACCGCACTCAGGAGACACGCCCGAGCCAGAACCGAGACACGCCGCCGGCGTGGGCAGAATCGGCGGCGTGCATTGCCGACTGCTGATCCGGTGCGCTCGAGTGGTGTGGCGGCTCCCGGACGGTGAGGTCTGTCCGCAGTGCCGACCGGAAGACTCGAGCGAAATCTGATAGCCGTCAGCCGTGAAGTCCGTTGAGCCGAGGTACCAGGTCGCGTTCGAAATTATCGAGAAACGTATGCTGATCATGCCCGGGAGCGTGGAAGACGAGATGGTTGAAGCCTGCGTCGACGTAGAAGCGGATCTTCTCCGCGGCCTCGTCAGGATCAGAGGCAACGATCCACCGCTTGGCGACCTGCTCGATCGGCAGTTCGTCGGCCAGGCGCTCCATCTCCACCGACGAGCTCACGCTGTGCTTCTGCTCGGGGGTCAACGACAGCGGTGCCCAGAACCGGGTGTTCTCCAGCGCCAGTCGCGGATCGGGATCGTAGGAGATCTTGATCTCTATCATCCGATCGATGGCGTCGAAGTCACGTCCGGCCTTCTCTGCGCCTTCCTTGACCGCAGGGATGAGCTTCTCGGTATAGAGCTCGGTCCCCTTGCCCGAGGTGCAGATGAACCCGTCACCGGCGCGGCCGGCGTAGCGGGCGACCACCGGCCCGCCCGCGGCAACGTACACCGGGATCGGTTGCAGCGGGACGTCGTACATGTAGGCGCCCTGCGTGCGGTAGAACTCGCCCTCGAAGTTCACCTCCGCACCGGTCCACAGTTCACGCATCAGCTGTACGGCCTCCCGCAGTCGGGCGAATCGCTCCTTGAACTCCGGCCACTCCCCGCGGAATCCGGTGGCGTACTCGTTGAGCGCCTCCCCACTGCCGACACCGAGCATAATCCGACCAGGATACAGACACCCCATGGTCGCGAAAGCCTGGGCGATGACGGCGGGGTTGTATCGAAACGTCGGTGTCAGCACCGACGTCCCGATCCGGATCCGCTGCGTACGTTCACCCACCGCGGCCATCCAGGCGAGAGCGAACGGGGCGTGTCCGCCCGCGTGCCGCCATGGCTGGAAGTGATCACTGACCATCACCGAATCGAATCCGTGAGACTCGGCTGCGACCCCGATCTCCACGAGTTCACGTGGCGCGAACTGCTCTGCGGATACCTTGAGGCCCAACGTGATCTGCTGAGTCATTCATTCCTCCTCTTGTGGTCCCACACCCTGGGTGCGTGAGCCGATCTCTGTGCTCGGTCGGTCGTCTGACCACCGGGTGATCACCCGCCGGAGACCGGCGGCAGCAATACGACCTCATCCGACGGGGCGAGGGCGATGTCGCGAGCGGATCCGACGACGAGGTCGTCGTTGATCCAGACCCTGGTCCCGGGAAGACATCGGGCGAAACCCTCACCGAACCTCTCGGTGGCCCGCGCCAGGAGTTCCTCGAGTGTGCGCGCCGGGATCTCGGCCCGAGAGACGTGAGCCTGTTCGCGCAGGGTGAAGTAGAGCTGCAGACACACCATCACAGGTCCTCGAACCCGACACCGACCGCGGACCGCTCGGCGATTCCCAGGTCCCACGCCGCCGCCGCCAGATCGACCTCCCGCATCGCACATCCCGGTTCCTCGACGCGCTGCCCACTTCGGGCGTACATCGTCTTCCACACGGGCACAGACTGTTTCAGGACGTCTATACAGAACTTCTCTGCTGCGCAGGCGGTCTCGCGATGTGGTGCCGACACCACCACCGCCACACATGGTTCCCCCGCCGGGACCGATCCCACGCGGTGCACGAGCGCAATCCGGCCCAGGTCGGGCCACCGACTCCGAGCGGCGACGGCAATATCAGAACACTGGCGATGAAACCCCTTCTCGAAAGACTCGAAATCGATACCGGCGACGCGGACGTCACTACCGGCCACAATTGGGTCATCGCGAACCACCCCGACGAAGACACCCACGGCTCCGTACTTCGGCGTCGACGCCCAGCCGACGAGGTCTCCGACCCGAAGTCGCCAGTGACTCAATGCGATCCGCGTATCCAACAGGGTTGACCCCATCACTGTCTCACCGATCTCTCATGCACAGCCCTCACCGGGAAAAGCGTAAGCGCATGCGGCGTTCGCCGATGGCCACCGCGCCACCAAACAAAGGACCGCCGCTTTGGCGATCTCGGCATTCCCGGACCGATCGCCACTTCCTACACTCGGGCTACCGAAGCCAGCACCATCCACACCGAGGAGTGCCATGCCCGTGCCGATCATGTTGGGCCTACCGAGGGCGTCGCCCGTCCCGGATGCACCCGCATCGACAAGGCCGCGGACCGGCGACCTGATCGACAGCCATGGACGGATCGCACGTGACCTCCGCATCTCGCTGACCGAGAAGTGCTCTCTGCGGTGCACGTACTGCATGCCCGAACAAGGGCTACCCGACATCGACAAGGAGTGCCTGCTCTCGACCGAAGAGGTCGTCCGCGTGGCCTCGATCGCGGTGCACCACCTCGGAATCCAGGAGATCCGCTTCACCGGCGGTGAACCACTGATGCGTGCCGACCTCGAACAGATCATCGCCGGATGTGCCGGGGTAGTTCCCGATACTCCACTGAGCATCACCACCAACGGAATTGGGTTATCCCGCCGCGCCGGTGGTCTCGCAGCCGCAGGGCTGACGCGGGTAAACGTTTCACTCGACACCGTCGACCGAGACCTCTTCGCGACGATCACTCGACGAGACCGGCTCGGTGACACGCTGGCCGGTATCCGTGCCGCCGTGGACGCCGGACTGACCCCGGTGAAGGTCAACGCGGTCATCCTTCCTGAACTCGTCGCCGGCGCGGGCGATCTACTGCGATGGTGCATCGAGCACGGTGTCGCGCTGCGCTTCATCGAATCGATGCCGCTCGACGCGGATCACCGGTGGAGCAGTTCGACCGTCGTCGACCGAGGCGCTCTGCTCACCTCGCTGCGCAAGGAGTTCCGGCTGCGGGAGGTGGGGCGCATCAGTCAGTCCGATCCGGCGGAGATCCTCCTCGTCGATGACGGACCGGCAACGGTCGGGATCATCTCATCGGTGTCCAGACCATTCTGCGGCGACTGTGACCGCACCCGGATCACCGCCGACGGAATGATCAGGTCGTGCCTGTTCGGCGACCACGAGGTCTCCTTGCTCCACCCTCTTCGACGTGGCCTCACCGACTCCGAGGTTGCCGAACTGTGGCGAGCGGCCATGTGGCTCAAACCCGCCGGACACGAGATCTCCGATCCCCGTTTCCGGCGTCCGCAACGCTCGATGGGCGCCATCGGGGGATGATCCCGTCTCGGGCGGGCCCGCAACCCCGGCCCGCCCGAGACCGGTTCACGCCGGGATCACCAGATCCGTCGCCTGAACCCGGCGACGGTAGGCCAACTCCAGCAGTGACCCGTACACCACACACGAGATCGCCAACGCCGAAGGTAGCGCCCACGTCCACGCTGCGCTCGCTTGTCCACCGAGGGCGAGCATCAGACATCCGACCGCTGCACCCGACAACCAGCCGATCAGACCGAACCATCGAACGGTCGGCACAGGTGCCTGCGGACTCGCGTCGACCACATCATCGGCGCGGCGGTCCCGGAACAGTCCCCACACGATCCGAACGACCACCACCGCGGTCCACGTCACGGTGAACAGAGCCTGGTAAGCCAAGGCCTGCACGATGAAGGTCAGGACGTTGCTCAGCATCACCAGATACACCACCACGCCCACGACCACGACCCATACCCGGCGTGACACCGCCAGGCCGAGCACGCCCGTCGCAGTATTCTGAAGGTTCGTCGCCGCCAGGAAGAAGTTTGCGGTGTTGATCCGCGTCTGGCTGATCCAGACCAACAGCAGACCCCAGAATCCCATCAGCGATACGATGCCGATGACAGCGGACGCCTCGTTGAGCGGACCGTCGGTGGGGATGGTGAAGGCAACGAAGATCCCCACCAGCCCGTTGACGACGATCGTGAAGAAGTAGAACACCGGACCGAAGGAGTACACCCCGTTGATGCGCTCCTGCTTGCGTTCCGGGCGGCCGAACCGGGCGTAGTCCCAGGTGGCCATCATCAGGACCCAGTCGCCCATGAAAGCGGTGAACGCCCAGATCCAGCCCGGACCACCAGCGGTGTGCACCGCACCCTCATGCCTCAGCCAGTCATTGCTGTAGCCGTGCTCGATGATCGTCCATAGCACCGCAGCCGTGAGTCCGGCGATGTAGAACGGAAGAAGATACCGATTGAACTTGTCGAGAAACGTTCTGACGCTTCCGATCACCAGCGGAACGCTGTAGAGCACAACGATCAGATACCAGATGCGGATGTCCCAGAATCCGAAAAACTGCTTGAAGGCCACCGCGATCACCGAGCCCTCCAGTGTGGCGAACCAGATCGCGGTCACCGCGAGGAGCAGCGGCGCCAACAGTCCGCCGACCTTTCCGAACAATGCGGTGGAGAAGATGTTGACCGTGGTTCCGGTCCGGGCCGCGTAGATCGAGATCAGCCAGTTGATGAGACCGTAGGCGACCACCGAGAGCCCCATCCCGATCAATGCATCCTTGGTTCCGACCGTCTCGGCGACGAGGGCAGCGAAGATCAACCAGAACATGGCGCTGGCGAATGCCCACCATGCTCCGGCCAACGACCGTGCCGACATTCGATACTTCAACGGAACACGCTGATTGGCAAAGTCATTGGCCAGCGCCGCAGCCTCCGCGGGGTCGTCGGCCACCATGTGCGCATCGCTCGTTCCCACCGGTGTGGGTCCTGCTCCTGGCATGATCGTCCTACTCTTTCCGATATCGTCGTCGTGTTGAGGTGAACACGGAATCAGTGATCTATCGAGTTAGACTGCGCTCCAACTAATTCCAGAATCAGTGTGGGGCAGCGTGCTCGCCGTGACGATGTCCGGGAGAGACGAAAAGTGAACCTTCGTGCGGTCGGATCGGCTAATCGCGTGTAGCGACGCGGGGACGGACACAGGCGGCCGGTCGGATTGAACCGGAGGTGTGCGTCAGCGCGACTCCACTGCGCCCGGTACTCGACGCGAGCACCTCGGCCATGATCGATACGGCACTCTGCTCAGGCGTGCGGGCGCCGATGTCGAGACCGATGGGCGAATGAATCCGGTCGAGCGGTATGCGCCCGACGCCTGCCTCGATCAACCTCCGACACCGATCGTCATGTGTCCGACGACTACCAAGGGCACCGATGTAGGCAACGTCGGCGTCGAGGGCGGCCATCAGTACCGGCACGTCGATCGCCGCGTCGTGCGTCAGCACGATCACGATGTCATCACGGCGGGCGTGACCGCGAATGAATTCGGCGGCGGAGCCACCCCTGACCTCGACGTCGGGAAAGAGCTCCGGGCGGGCGAAGGCCGGGCGGTGATCACAGATGACCGGCTCGAATCCGATGAGCAGGGCCACCGAGGAAACCGCCGCCGCGTAATCGTTGGCTCCGGCGAGGATCGCCCTGGACCGACGGGAACCAAAGCGATGCAGCATTACTCGACCGTGAAGTGAACCCTCGACTGCATCGCCGACGACGAGGCTGGACAGTTCGACACCCGCCGGCCCCCGGTCCGCTGACATCATGTCGTCGATCGCACCGGCGGGGAGCTCAATCCGTGGACCGGCGATGAGAATCCCCTCATGATCGGTGACGGCGTGCACCAGCACGCCCTCGTCCTCGGCACTCACCAGGTGCGCGGTGCGACCCGCCTCGATCTCATCGATCAACGCCACGAGGTGCGGTACCTGCTGTGCGTCGAGGAGTTCGACGAGGACCTCCACCGTTCCGCCGCAGAGCAATCCGACTCCGAGTGCCCACTCATCGGTGACGCCGTAGGTCAGAACTCGATGTGTGGCGGACCGAGTACCCGACTCTCGCTCGGCAAACAGTTCCTCGGCATGTCCGACGATATCGGCTTCCACACATCCCCCGGTGAGATTGCCGGTCACCTCGCCGTCGTCGAAGATGATCATCGTCGCCCCGGGATCGCGTGGGGCGCTGCCCCGTAACCCGATGATCCGGGCCATCACACCGACTCGGCCGTCGTGGGCAATCGAGCCAAGCGCACTGACGGTGGCGGGGTCGAGTCCGCCTATCCGCCGCCGATCGCCTCGGGCGGCGTGGAGCGGACCGCAGACCTCGGAGGCGTCATCGGCGGTCACGTTCAACCCGAGCTGCGTCGAGGACGGCGTCCACGATATTCTGATACCCGGTGCAACGACAGATGTTGCCCGACAATGCTTCACGCACCTGTTGCTCGGTGGGTTCGGGGTTCTCCCGGAGGAACTCACGCATCACCATGATGATGCCCGACGTGCAGAATCCACACTGCAGCCCGTGATGTCGCCACAGCTGGTATTGCAAGGCAGTCAGCTCGCCGGTCGGCGCGATACCCTCGACAGTTGTGATCGTCGAACCGTCCGCGGTTGCCGCGAGAGTGAGGCACGACCGGGCTGTGACACCGTCGAGTTCGACGGTACAGCTCCCACACGCCCCCTGCTCACAGCCGGTGCGCACGCTGGCGAGCCCGCAGCGCTGACGTAGGAAGTCGGCCAGGGTCATCCGAGGGTCAATCCTCTCGACCACGTTGTGCCCATTGACCTCCGGCCCGATGTCGATGCTCATAGTTCTCCCGTTCGCTTGGTTGAGGCTTTGCTGATGGCCCGGCCGGTCATCACTCGTACGAGGTGTCGTCGATGCTCGACGTCGGCGTGCACGCTGTGGATCGGCGAGGACTCCTCGGCGACCAGCGCCGCCGCGTGCGCGATGAGAGCGGTGGTCGGGATCCGCCCGACGAGCGCGTCCTCGGCCGATCGATGGCGACGCACCGTCGGACCGCCACCTGCCACCCCGATGCGGGCGTAGTCGATCCGACCGGAGTCGTCGAGTCCGATCCCGACTTCCGCGGCAACCACCGCATAGTCGCGGTGCCTGCGGCTGAACTCCTCGACCGCCCAGGTGACGTGGGCCGGTGGCAGGCCAATGATGATCGCGGTGATCAACTCGGTGTCGGTGCGCACCGTGGAGTACGGGCCGATGAAGAAGTCCTCAGCCGATACCGTACGACTCCCTCCCGTGCTCGTCAGAACAATCCGTGCATCGAGAACGACTGCAGCACAAGGGAATTCGCCAGACGGATCTGCATAGGCGAGACTGCCGCCAACCGTGCCGCGGTGCCGGATCGTGGCGTGTCCGACGTAGCTCAGGGCCTCCGGGAGGAGTGCGATCCGCTCCGCGACCTCAGCACACCTCTCCACCACGCGGTAGCGGGTGAGCGCTCCGAGGGTGACCTGATCGTCACCGACGGCGATGTAGTCCAGTTCCTGCAGACGATTGAGGTCCAGGACCGCTCGTGGACGTCGATGCCGACGGCCGAGTTCTTGCATGAGGCTCTGCCCACCGGCGAGTGGGGCAACACCGCCTTCACCGAGCGCAGCAATCGCCTGATCCAGATCAGCGGGCCGGATGTATTCGAAGACTGGTGGTTTCATGATTCAGCTCCGTTCCGCTCGCTCGATGAGCGCGCGAAGTCTGCTCGGCGTCACCGGGATGGTGGTGATGTCGATGGGAAGGTCCTCGAGCGCATTCTCGATCGCTGCGACGATGGCCGACGCCGCTCCGATGGTCCCGCATTCACCCACGCCCTTGAATCCGCCGGGCACGGAACCGGCTGGGGTCTCGATGTGCCGGGTGGCGATTCGTGGCACATCGGCGGCACTGGGCACCAGATAGCCGAAGAGCCCATCGACCTCCGGAACACCTTCGCCGTCGTAGGTGATCTCCTCGTAGAGCGCCCCGCCGATACCTTGGACCGCACCACCGTGCACCTGACCGTCGACCAACATCGGATTGATGACGGTGCCGCAGTCGTGTGCCACGAGATAGTTCAGAACCATCGACTTGCCGGTGTCGCGATCGACCTCGATCATGGCCACCGAGCATCCGTTGGAGAATGCCACGTTTTCCGGTTCGAACACCTTGCGGCCCTCAAGAACTGGAGACTCGTCCTCGGGGAGCTTGCCCAGGAGCCGACGGTAGGACGCGTCCCCGATCTGCTTCATGGACACCGACCGGCTCGGCGCGCCGACCACCGACACCACCCCATCGCGAACCTGCAGATCTCGAGGATCGGCCTCGAGCATCGCACCAGCCACTCGAATGATCTTCTCCCGCAGTATTTCCGAGGCGGCCGCCGTGGTGGCGCCACCGATGGCGGCGCCGCGGCTGGCACCCGTTCCGTATCCGGTGTACGGACACGAATCGGTATCGCCCTGTACGACGGTGACGGTCTCCAGTGGCACGCCGAGGGTCTGGGCGGCCACCTGCGCGAGGGCCGTCTCCAAGCCCTGACCCATGCCGATCTGCCCGGTGTAGACAGTCACGCCTCCGCTGGAATCCATCCGCACGATCTCTTCGTCGAAGGTCGCATGCTGCAGCCCGGCGGCATTCATGATCCGTGAGGGTCCGAATGCGGTGATCTCCACGTGGAATCCATAGCCGATGCCGACGGATCTACCGTGCGCACGGGCCTGCTCAACCTGCTCGCGCCAGCCGAGCTCCTCCACCGCGTTCTCGGCCTGTGCCAGGCAACCGAGGTAGTCGCCGCTGTCGAAGAGAAAGACCTGACTCAGATAAGGGAACTCCCGGATCAGGTTGAGCCTGCGGATCTCGTTGGCCGGCTTGTTGATCTTTCGCGCAAGCGCCTCGATCAGTCGCTCGTGTGCGAAACACCCCTTGGGTTGTCCCCACCCGCGATAGGAGCCGTACGGCGGCCGGTTGGTGAGCACTGCTTTCAAGGTGACCGAGGCGTTGGGGATATCGTAGGGACCGGTCATGATCGCCGTCGCCGCCCACGCCGGACCAACCCCGACCGTTCCCAGCACGGCACCGAGGAGCTGATACACGGTGCCGCGGAGACCGAGGATCTTGCCGTCCTTGGTCGCGGCCATCTCGACGTCGAGGCGTTGGTTGCGCGAATGCACCGTGGCGACGAAACTCTCGAGTCGGTCCTCGATGAGCTTCACCGGCCGTCCACACGCCCGGGAGAGCAAGGCCGCGATGATGTCCTCGCCGTAGAAGTCGAATTTGTTGCCGAACCCGCCGCCCAGACGGGGTACCCGAACACGGATCTTGTCGACCGGGATGCCCAGGACGTCGCCGAGCAGATCACGGGCGAGGTTGGGGGCCTGTGACCCCATCCAGATGTCGAGTTCGTCGGTGAACGGATCCCAGGTCGCCACAGTGCCGCGGGTCTCCAGTGGGGTACCCATCTGTCGGCCGTAGTCGAGTGTCGTGCGAACCACCACATCGGCGTTGTCGAAGGCCGCCTCGACGTCTCCCTTGGGCACGGTGGTCACGCCGGAGATGTTGTCATGCCCCTCCCAGACCTGAGGACCGTCGGGATCGAGTGCGACGTCGATCCCGGTGACGGCCGGGAGTTGCTCGTAGTCGACGGTGATGAGTTCGAGTGCGTCCTCGGCGACGTAGCGGTCGATGGCCGCCACCGCGGCCACCGGCTGCCCGACCCACCGGACGCCGTCTGTCGCCATGGCGTAGTGCTCGGGAATGAACTGACCCGGGATCATCTGCCAGATGACCGGCTGCTGTTGACAGCGCGCGAGCACGTCGGCACCGGTGATGACCGCGTACACACCCGGTAGTGCGACGGCGGCACTGGTATCGATGCCGAGGATACGCGCGGCCGGGTGTGGGCTGCGCAGCACCGCTGCGTGCACCATGCCGGGAACAACGATGTCGTCGATGTACTGCGTTCTACCCGTGAGGATCTTGGGGTCCTCGGTCCGCAAGACCCGTGCGCCTATGAGCGTGTCGGCGCTCGGCGCATCCGGGCCCGACGCCGGCAGATTCGACTGGGGCGGATCGTCGGCCGCGACCGCGACCTTGGATTGACGGAGTGGCTCTGAAACGTTGTCGAGCATCGTAGCTGTACCGCCTTGACAGAGAGGTGGGCTGTGATCCCAGTCTGCCGAGGTGACCTGTGCAATCCATCTACGATTCGAACGAAGCCTGGGCCTCGGTTCGGTTGTTGCTCACCAACAGTTTTCACCCGAAGTCGGCGATAATTCCGTTGCGCGGGTGAATCTGACCGACCTCGACACCGAGGAAGCGAGTGTGTAATTCGGCGACCAGACGGACGTCGGGATCGGAAAAGTCCAATCCGGTCATCTCCTGGATGCGGCCGATGCGGTACTTGAGGGTATTACGGTGCACGAAAAGACGTTTCGCGGCCGCGGTGAGGTCACAGTTGCACTCGAGGTAGATCCGCAGCGTGGCGAGGTAATCACTGCCCCGCTCGCGGTCGCAATGCACCAGCCGCTCCACACCGCCGCGCAGCATGTGCGGGCGGGAGGCGAAGATCTCGGCCAACTCGGCGATGACTGTCTGCGGCACCGAGTCCTCATGGCAGATGATGCGGTCGTCGGATCGAGTGGAGGGCAGTGCGAGCAGACGATCTATCGACGCCTTCGCTGCGGTGAGATCTCGCAAGGTGTCCAACTCTTCCCCGATCGCCGCGCGCAAGGCGACTCTCAACTGCCTGTCACTGCGTCCGATGATGTCGGCTGCCCATTGCCTGGCACGCTCCAGACCGCTGGAGTCGGGGTGGGGATAGAGAACGTAGACGACCGACCCGGCATGGGTGACCGCCGATCTCGGTGCAAGCGCCTTGAAGTGAAGCGATACCAGCGATTCCACGGTCAGTAGGCTCAGCTGATCGTCGCCGTCCGATACATCCTTCGCGAAGGCGATCAACCGGTATCGGCCGTCAATCGGCACGCCGAGACGACCGGCCAGCGCTTGCGGCAGCCCTCGACCGGAGATCGATCCCTGCAAGGCATCAGACTTCAGCCGTCGGGCGATATCGGCGTTGACCCGCTCGTTGAGGATCTGAATCGCGGCGACCCGCGCGATCTCGATGAGCATGTCCTCCGCCGAATCACTGAGTCCCTGGGCCGGTGACGACACCCACAGATAGCCGAGGATCTCGCTGCCGGCCTTGATGGCGATGACCAGACGATCGGTTCCGGAATCGGGGCTGACCTTCACCGGACGTGCACTTTGGCGTATCCGTGGTAGCAGCCCGGTGGTCTCACACCACTCGAGGAAGTCCGCCGGTGGCCGACGGTGCAGAATCGACTGCCGCCGAATGTCATCGATAGGGCCGTCGAGATTGGAGAACGCGAGCACCTGGAAGTTCTCGTCGTCGAGGATGACGGGGCCCTCGAGCATCGCCGCGGCGGCGTTCGCCAACGCGAACAGGTCTCCGTAGGGAACCCCGTTCGTATCGAGCGGCGACATCGGGCGCGCGCCGATGGCGGTCTTGACCAAGGTGTAGATCTGATCCCAGGACATCCGGCTGTCCAGCGCGATCGCCGTACACCGTGCGCGCTCGGCATCGGCCGTCAGATCGGCGCGGTCGGCCTCGGTAGCCGTCTTGCACACCACCGCAGCACAGCGCGACTCTGCGATGGTCTGCATGAGTGCACGCAATGCTGTGGTTCCTGGTTGCACACCCACCGCCAAGACAAGGTCGCCCTCGAACAACTCACCCGCCGCGTCGGCATCCCAGATCATCACGCCGCAGACGCCGCGGCCGTCGGTGGGCGCCTCGACGTGCACCACGTCGAAATACTCACCACCGACCGAGGCGAGGAGTCGCTCGAGCGTGGGTGACGCCAGGCTGTCGACACCGGCGATGTTCTGTTCGGGAAACGCCATGATACCTCCTTGAAAAGGGCAGAGCCCATGTCAGAAGGTATCCACGCCTTGTGGCCTAGGTGTGGTGCAGATGTTTCGAAGCTGTAAAGCAACTGTAGATGCGCGCCATCACAGCCGTTGCGGACACAAGGTCTTCGACCTCCACATACTCGTCTACCACATGGGCCAGCGACAGATCCCCGGGTCCGAAAACCACAGTGGGAATTCCCAATTGATTTCGCATGAATCGGGCATCGGTGGTGAACGGAAGACCTGTGAACGTCGGCGTGACACCCAGCACAGACGCTGCCGCATCGGCGACGAGACCGACGAATTCGTTGTCCGGTGAGATCTCCGACGGCTCGCAGTAGGTGGTCACCTCGATGTCGTAGTCGTCAGTACTCACACCCGCGGTGGCGATGCCGCGCCGCAGCCCGTCGAGCAGGGATTCGGCCGTGTCACCGGGGACCGCCCGCCGATCGACCTCCAGCACGCAACGTTCGGCGACCACGTTCGGACCGATGCCGCCGTTGATCATGCCGACATTGCAGGTGGTGCGCCCCAGTAGCGGATGCTCGGCACTGCCGGCGAAGGTTCGTCCATGCAGGACATCGGTGATGTGGGCGGCCGCGACGATTGCACTCCTGCCTCGGGAAGGCTCGCTGCCGTGCGCTGGGATCCCGTGGGTGGTGATGCGCGCGAACATCAGACCTCGCTCTGCGATACACAGCATCAGGCTGGTCGGCTCGGGCACGATTGCGGCATCGGCGTGAATCAGCTGTTGATCGAGCAGATATGCGGTCCCGTGGCGGCCACCGAGCTCTTCGTCTGCCACGAAGTGGAAGGTGATATCGCACGGAAGTTCGATACCCACCTGGCGGCAGTGTATGAGCGCTGCGATCGAGGCGGCAACCCCGCCCTTCATATCGGTGGCTCCGCGCCCGTAGAGGCGCCCGTCGACCACCTCGGCACCCCACGGGTCGTGCCGCCACCGCGAGGGATCGGCGGGCACCGTATCGATGTGACCGTTGACCAATAGCACCGGCTTCCGGTCGGAGCCGCCGACGCCAGAATCGCTTGCCGTAGAGGCAATCACACTGGCGCGACCAGCGCCGTCCTCGATGATCTCCGGATCGAGGCCGAGCCGGTCGAGGACGCCGCACAGGTGCTCGGCCACCGCTCGCTCATGTCCTGGCGGGTTGGTCGATGCTATGCGCACGAGGTCTCGGGTGAGACCGAGGACTGTCGTCACGTCCACAGCGCCGACGTCTACCGTGCCGACGCCGTTGTCCCCGGCGCTGCCGTTCATCCTGTGGGTCATCGCAGCGCCGCCAGTTCCTCCGACGTCAAGAACCCCGCCGCGGACACCCGACCGAGGAAGACCTCGAGATCCGGGTTGAGCTCGATCGCCCGCGCAAGGTCTGCTCGGCCACGTTCGAGTCGTCCGGCACGGGCCGCGAGCACTCCGGACCAGAACAGCGGTTCGGCGCTGGGCGCGAGAACCTCTGCCGCCCTGGCCAGATCGGTCAACGCGGTGTCGAGATCACCAGGGGCCGGTTCGCGGTAGGGGCCGACCATCAGACCGGGCGCGAACATCGTCGACGACACCGAATCGAAAGCTCTACGCAGTCGAAGAAGTCGGCGAAGCTCCTCGATCGGGTCCGGGTGGTCGTCGACCCGCAGATCGACGACCACGCGTTCCCAAGGCCGGTTGCCGTCGTCGACGTCGACCACCACCAACGACGCTCCTTGACTGCCCCGGAGATCTCCACCGGCAGCCTCGGCGGCCGCCATCGCTGCCATGACTCGATCGGCGAGATCGCCGTCGCAAGAATGGAATGCAGCGACCATCGCCGGCAGCACGTCGGCAGAGCGGAGCATGTTGCCCTGCACGGCGAGCGGACCGTCGACGATGCTGCCCGCCGCCTCGATACACGACTGTCCGGTCCACGACGCGGCATCTCCGGTGACCCCGAGCATCGCGACCTGACGAACCCCTGGCGCATCGTCGAGGGCCAGCAACTCCTCCAGAACTGTCTGCGCAGGTGCGTGCGGCAAGCGGGCCAGACCCTGGACACCATAAGTCCCGTTGACGAATGCCTGGGTCGCGATGACCCCGACACCCGCGCGTGCGAGGGTCACCGAAGCGCCCGGCGCGAAGAAGTGGGATTCGCAGGCGACCGCGAGCTGCCCGGCTCGGTCATCACGCGCGACGATTGAATAGGTCACAACAGCTCTTCCCTGCTCAGGGTAGGTCCACGAGTGTGGACTCGACGATGGCGGCTACACGATGAGGAACTTCGAGCATTGGCAGGTGGCCAACGCCGTCGAGGACACGAACCGCCGCAGCCGTCGTTCCCAGGGCCTCGGCCATGTCCCGAGCCATTGCGGGCGGACACGTGGGGTCGGCGGCGCCGACGACAACCGTCACCGGCGGCAGCACACCGGCGGCGCGTAGCCCTTCGGCCACCGGACGAGCATCGGCCCGGCCGAAGGTCGTCTCGATGTTGGCAACCACGGTTTCCACCGAACGCCCCTCTGCGGCGAACTGTGTCAGCCGCTCTGCACTGCCGGGCGCGGCCTGCGGACCGAGGATCTCGCCACCGTGCCGATCGAACCACTCGCGCACGCCCAGTTCCCGCAGCGCTGCGGTCATCTCGGCGAGGTCGGCGGCGCCGACACCCAGATGCAACGTGGCACCGAACAGGCCGATGCTGGCCACCCGCTCCGGTGCTGCAGCGGTGAACTCCACCGACACCGCTCCGCCGATGGACCCACCGAGCAGGTGCACACGGTCGAGACCGAGATGGTCGGCCACGGCCCGGGCATCGGCGGCGAAATCCGACGGGTATCGCTGCTCGCCCTCGGCGGAGCGCCCGTGTCCGCGATAGTCGACAGCGATGACCCTGCGTGACAGCGAACCCACCGAATCCGACCAGATCCCCGCGGCGGTGTTCACCGGATGCAGACACAGCACCGGGGCCAACCCCTCGTCGCCGGTCCACTCGAGATACGACACCTCACCCGCAGGTCCCCGAACATGGCCTCGCACAACATCAGTCGTCATCGCACACGTGCTCCTCACTACTCGCGGACACAGCCGCCCGAACGATACTCGGAAAGTGTGTCAGGACTCCTGCGGAAAACGAGGGGTCTCCGGCGGTGCGATCGGAGAGGCATGGAAGTGCCAGATCTTCCACTCCGGGTTCCCCTTACCGTCGTCGCGGCGGTAGACCTCGGTCACCCGGAACACCGTTGGCTCCTCGTCGACCTTCATCAGTCCGGTGGAACCGGTGCCCGACACCAGTGCGCTCCAGATGGTGGTCAGATAACCGAGGTTGCCCTCGACGTGGATCACGGGCTCTTCCACGAGCTTCATGTCCTCGAGGTTGAAACCGATGGAGTGCAGGCCCTCCCAGAGCTTCACCTTCTCGTCGACACTGGTGTAAGTGTGTCCATTGAGGTTGAACTGCAGGTAGCCCGGGTTGGCGAAGTTCGGGTACATCTTCTCGATGACCAGATCATTGTTGGAATCCAGCCAGGACAGGTGGACCGCCTTGATCGCGGCAACATCCTTTTCGTCATTGACCGGAACGGATACGGTGGTCGAAGCGACACTCATGTGAAGGTCATCCTTCTTACTCGTTGTGACGTACTCGTTGTGACTCGGACCCCTTCATCATCGGAGATGCCGCACCGCAATCCAATGCACCACGACGACAAACCATCGACGACGAATTCTCCGTATTCGGTCAAGCGTGGGCCGGCATTCCCAGCCCGTCGAGGACGCGATCGGCAATAGTGATCAGCGAGTCTGCATGGTGAGCCGTCACCAGCCCATCGAGTAGCGGCGCGGCTGCGAGCATGCTTCGCTGGAGGAGTTCGTAGGCATCGTCACCGAGAAGCGGGCTACACCAGACAATTCCGGTGGATCTGGCGCGTAGCTTGCGGAGTGCAGCGGCGAGGCGGTCGGGCGGGTCGGAGTCCAGCCCGTCACTGAACACCATGATCGAGGCCGCACGGAGGCAACGGTCGTGGAGTTGACGCGTTGACAGCTCGTCGAGACAGGTGGCCAGTCGGGTACCGGAGCCGATTCCCTCACAGCGCTGCACGGCCCGGTCGATCGCCAAGTCGAGATCGCGACGTCGGAATTCCTCGGTCACCTCGGTGAGGGCAGTGCCAATGCAGAAGACCCGCACGACTGTGCCACCGAGACCCCGGGTGAGTGCGAATGCCAAGGCCAGCCACGGCCGCACGTAGGCGTCCATCGAATGGGAGCAGTCGATCAGCATGATCACGGGACGCCGACGTTCTCGTCTGCGGCGCAGGATCATCCGGTCGGGAAGTGATCCGGTGGCGATGGCGATGCGCATGACCGCCGCGAGATCGACTCCACCGCGCGTCGCGCCCCGCCACCGAGCCCGGCGCACCGCGATCCGACGACGGATGGCAGCGGCGATGATCGCCGGCACCTCGTCGCGATCGGCGTCGGCGAGTTCCCCGAAGTCCGTTGCGGAGTCGACCTTCTGCGCCGCTACCAGCGCCGTCTCCACATCACGTGCCTCGTCGCCCAGATCAGCGGCGGCGGCTCGGCGGTGAGGGTGGTCCGGCGAGGTATGGCCGGCCGATCGACTGTCGGGAACCGTACCGAAGTAGCTTCGGTACGCCGTTTCGAAGGTCGCGAGATCCGCGGCAGAGGTGACCACGAGGAGCCGGGCGCACCAGTACAGCGACACCTCCCCGCTCACCAGCGCGCGATGGACATCGATGACACGTCCCGTGCCGACCGCGATTCCCGCACCTCGCAACGCCCGAAAGAATCCGTGTATCGTATGCGATTGCCCGAGAGACTCATCCATCCGAATCCGATCGATCCGAGACGATCTCGCCCAGACCGAGGCCACCGATTTCGGTCTCGACGAGTCGTTTGTCGGTGCGGGTCTTCACCAGGACCCCGCTGGTTGCGGTCGCGGACTGGACCGTCAGCACACCGCCGCTGAGGCCGGCCACCGCGCGCGCCCAGTCGATCACCTCCGCGGTCCCCGGCGTCCGCTCCAGCGGTAGCCCGCGAATACGGTTAACGGCGTCGACGACCGCCGCGGCGAGCGCCGGCCCCGCGCCGGGAACGGCCATCCGCACGATCTCGGCTTCCTCGGCGGGCGCAGGGAGGTCGATCCAGTGATACACGCATCGCCGACGGAGCGCACCGTGGAGTTCGCGGGTCGCGTTGGATGTCAGGATCACCCACGGCGCGACTTCCGGTGGCCCGATCGTTCCGAGCTCCGGAATCGACATCGTGTACCCAGAGAGAAACTCCAGGAGCAGTGCTTCGAATTCTTCGTCGCTTCGATCGATCTCGTCGATCAGTAGGACGCATCCAGCGGGTTCGGACAATGCCTGCAGGAGTGGCCGTCGCAGGAGGTACTCCCTCGTGTACACCGAACCCACAGTGTGCAGGGGGTCACGGGTCTGTGGGGAGTCCGGGTTCACACAGGAGGCATCACCGATGTATGCACTCGACATGGTCGACTGCATCGTCAACAGCTGTTTGCGATAGTCCCAGTCGTAAAGGGCCGCGGAGGCATCGATCCCCTCGTGACACTGCAATCGGATGAACGATCTGCCGCTCATCCGCGCCAGAGCCGACGCGCACGAGGTCTTCCCGACGCCTGGCTCTCCCTCGAGCAGGAGCGGCTGGTCGAGCAGGATCGCCAAGAACACCGCCGTCCGCACGCCCTCGTCAGCCAGGTATCCCGCCGACCGCAGGCGCTCGCCCAAGGCTGTCGGACCACCGGTTGGGAGGGTGTCGGGTCGGCACACATCGTCAGGGAAGCCCACCGGTCCATGATCACACCAGGGCACCTCAGGCGCTTGTCCGTATCCGACAAGCCGATCGGCCAAGGTTGGCAACCTCGCTGATGCCGGACCGCCCGAGAGCACGCGAGAATGGGGATCACCGCCAGAAGCCGGACGGACATCGATCCGCGCTCGGCTCGAGAACGCAAGCGAACAGTGAGGACATCATGGCGAAGACTTCCGTCGGCGTATTCATCGCGACCTCCACCCCTCCCGAGGACATCGGCTCGAAGGCCGCCCTCGCCGAAGAACTCGGGTTCGGCGAGGTCTGGACCGCAGAGGACTATTTCCAGTACGGCGGATTCACCGCGGCGGCCGCCGCGCTCGCGGCAACCACCGACGTCCGCGTGGGGCTGGGCATCGTCGCTTCGGTGGCGCGGCACCCGGCGGTGACGGCGATGGAAACGGCCACGCTAGCCCGATGCCACCCCGGCCGCTTCATAGCCGGCATCGGACACGGTGTCCCGTTCTGGACGGGTCAGATGGGGTTGACGCCGAAATCCCCGCTGACCGCGCTGCGTGAGTGCGTGACCGCGGTGCGGGCATTGCTGTCCGGGGAGACCGTCACCTCCGAGGGCAGACAGTTCACCTTCGACAACGTGGCATTGGCCCACCCGCCAACGATCGTGCCGGAGATCGTGACCGGTGTACTGGGTCCGAAGTCCCTGGCACTGTCGGGCGAGATCGCCGACGGCACGGTGATGAGTGTGTTGGCCGGCGCGACCTACTTGGAGGCGGTCGTCGCCGATATCAGCCGCGGCATGACGGTCTCGGGCCGCACCGAGCACTCGCTGCCAACCTTCGCGCTCTTCAGTATCGATGAGGATGAAGACGCAGCGCGACAACGTGTTCGCGGACCACTCGCCGGTTACCTGGCGGCTGTCGGTCCCCATAACCCGCTATCGGCGGCCTACGGCTACAACGAGACGCTGGCAGAGCTGATCACCTTGGCCCCCGACGAGTTTGCCGCGGCACTACCCGAGGAGTGGATCGACACCCTCACGGTTGCGGGAAACCCGGCTTCGGTCGGACGGCGCATCGAGGAACTACGCGCGGCCGGCGCCACGAGCGTCGTTCTCTCACCGGTCGATCCGGCCACAGCGGCAGCGGAATTGCGCCTGTTTGCTGATACCACCCTTCGAGAAATCCCCGAGTAACCGGCGCCGCCGTGGCGAGTTCGGCCCCACGCCTCGCGCATCGGGTCGGGAGCAATGACCGCCTCGATGTCGCGTGAGCGGTGCAGTTCGCGGATCGCTCTCGGTGAGTACGTCTGTGGCGCCGGACTTCGTCCGGTCGCATACGAAGACAGCCTTGGCCACTGGCGTCGACCCGCGGGTACGCGAACCGGTCACAGAACCCGGCGAAGCCGGGTGATGCTGCTGTGGGTGGTAGATCGCGGGAACCGTACCACCTGCGACGATGCGGGGTGTGGCCGACGATCTTGTCCCGCCGGCCATGCCCGAGCACCGCGAGCCTGTCGATCGTGTCGACACCCATCACCATGCCCGCGACCGCCGACACCTTCCGACTGTCGTGAGTGCCGGAATCGCCAGCCATGGTCAACTGGCGGATTCAAGGGGTCGGCCACTCCTCATCGGCCGATTGTTCCGACCCACACGGGTGTCCAACTCCATGATCGGGACGATTCCCGCCACGGCGATCAGCTTGTGGTCATCGAACGATACCGACTTCACCGGCAAGCTATGAGATGGTCGCATCTGCGAGATGCCCCTTCCTCATGCGTGGAGTGAGCCTGTGACACTCCTGAGCTGCACTCGGACAGAACATTTCTCGTTTATCGCGCCGGAGGATCCGACGAATCCACCCACAATCGACGGATTCAGGCCGAATCGATGGAACGACTTGGTCACCGGCTGGTTCGCGAGCCATCGTCGCCGTCCGCGCTGGACGGCGTCGACGCCCTTCGGGATCGTGACCGGCAGCGACGAGATGGCCGACGGCAGCCGCGTCCTGATCTGACCGAGTTCTGTTGGCGCCCAATCTATTCAATGATCGAGATGAATTGGATGCTCGGGTGGCAATGCCGGCCGGTCGGACCCACCGACACCGACTGCGGGCGTGAACGCGATGCGGGCGTATGCCCGCGACGAGGGCTGGCTTCGGGTCCCGCCCACCGACGGCCAATGACGAAGGCACCCGAGGGAAATCCCTCGGGTGCCTTCGTTGTTCAGCTGTTGCCGCGATCCGGATGCGGCGGTGATTCAGATGCGATGGACGATCACTCGTCGGTATCGGCGTCGGTGTCGGCAGCGTCGTCGGCAGCGGTGGCCGGGGCCTTCTTGGCGGGGGCCCGCTTGGCGGCGATCTTCTTGGCCGGCGAGGACTTGGCGGTGCGCGCCTTGCCCTCCACGGTCCCGGCGGCACCGTCGATCTTGGCGGCGGCGGCAGCGGACTGCTCCTTGATGTCGGCACCGGCTGCGGCGGCGGCCTCGGCGGCGTCGTCGAGGCGCTCACCGATCTCGAGGGCGGCCTCGTCGACGACGTCACCGATCTTGTCGGCGGCCTCGGCGAGGTCGTCGGAGACCTCACCGGCGCGAGCGCCGACCAGGCCGGCGATCTTGGCGGCCTGCTCACCGACGGAGCGGGTCTGGTGCGAGACCACACCGAGGGCGTCCTCGGTGATGTCGACGGCGTCGTTGTAGGTCTTCTCGGCGCGGGTCAGACCCTCCTGCACCAGCGGCTGACGCCAGAGACGCTCGACGGTCTCCTCGCCGCGCTCGGCGAGCGAGTTGTACAGGGTGGTGGCGAGCTCCACGTAGGGCTCGGCGATCTTGCGGAGCTCTTCGGGGCTGAGCTTGGCGCGGAGCTCCTCGATGGCCGAGGGCACCTCGTCGGGCAGGCCCGCAACCTTGGTGCGGGTCTCCTCGAACCGCGAGGTCGCGGTGTCGGTGACGGATTCGGTGCGCTCGCGCAGCTGGGCGACGGCCTCGGTGACCTGCGAGACGGCAAGGTCCCCGGCGCCGATGACGGCGTAGAACGGCTGGGTGAGGGTACGGTCGGCGGTGGTCATGGCGGGCCTCCTTGATTCGGGTTCTCCACCAGTATCCATGTTCTGCTAGCAATTGCAAGCACTTTGTTAGCAGCGTCTCTCCGGCACGCTCCACCCGAAGCCGGACAAAGCGGTCGACCCGGGCCCCGGTGACCTCACGGACACCATCGGTCCACGTCAGCGACCGGTTCCGTTCTCCGCATAGACATGGAAACCGCGGCCCGACTTCTTCCCGAGCCGGCCGTCGGCCACCATCCGACGCAGCAGGGCCGGTGGCGCATACAGCGGCTCGTCGAACTCCGCGTGCATCTTCTCGGCGATCGCGACGACGGTGTCGAGACCGATCAGATCGGCCAGCCGCAGCGGCCCCATCGGATGCGCGCACCCGAGCACCATGCCCTTGTCGATGTCCTCGACGGAGGCGAATCCGCTCTCGGCCATCCGGATCGCCGACAGCAGATACGGGATCAGCAGGGCGTTGACGATGAAGCCCGATCGGTCTCCCGAGTGGATCACCTGTTTGCCCAGCACGTCGTTGGCGAAGGCCTCGGCACGGGCGCCGACCTCCGGCGCGGTCGCCGCCGTGGTGACCATCTCGACCAGCGGCAACACCGGGACCGGATGGAAGAAGTGCAACCCGATCACCCGGTCCGGATGGCGCGTGGCCGCCCCCAGCGTCACGATCGGGATCGACGATGTCGCCGAGGCGAGCACGGCATGCGAATCGGCGACCACGGCGTCGAGCCGGGCGAAGATCTCGGTCTTGACCGCATCGTCCTCGACGACGGCCTCGCACACCAGCTGCCGGTCGGCGAAGTCCTCGAGGTCGGAGCAGAAGCGCAGCCGCCAGGCCGCCTGTTCCCGTTCACGTTCGGTGAGCGCACCGCTGGAGACACCCCGGTCGAGCGAGCGCAGGATGCGCGTGCGGCCGGCCAGCGCGCTCTCCCGGGTGGGTTCGTAGACCAGGACGTCGGCGTGCGCCCGGGCGCAGACCTCGGCGATACCCGCACCCATCTGCCCGGCACCGATCACGCCGACCCGGCTGATCTTCTCGCCCGGGCGCGCGGTGTTCTCGCTGGGCACGGTCGACTCCTCACGGTCGGGTGGACAGGACTCGAGTGGACGGGAGCCGGCTGGTCGGGACTCACCGACAGACCGGTCCCCGGATAGCGAAAAGCCCGGGGCGAGCGGGAGTTTCCCCACTCGCCCCGGGCTGTCAGTCACGCGTGGCGTCTCGCCGGGCGAGTTCCTAGTGGAACTGGCCTTCCTCGGTCGAGCCCTTCAGGGCTGCGGTCGAGGTGTTCGGGTCGACGGTGGTGGCGATCCGGTCGAAGTAGCCGGCGCCGACCTCACGCTGGTGCTTGGTGGCGGTGTAGCCGCGCTCCTCGGCAGCGAACTCGCGCTCCTGCAGGTCGACGTAGGCGGTCATCTGGTTGCGGGCGTAGCCGTAGGCCAGATCGAACATCGAGTAGTTGAGGGCGTGGAAGCCGGCCAGGGTGATGAACTGGAACTTGAAGCCCATCGCGCCGAGCTCGTTCTGGAACTTCGCGATGGTCGAGTCGTCCAGGTGCTGCTTCCAGTTGAACGACGGCGAGCAGTTGTAGGCCAGGAGCTGGTCGGGGAACTCGCTCTTGACGGCCTCGGCGAACTTGCGGGCCAGCTCGAGATCGGGCTTGCCGGTCTCCATCCAGATCAGGTCGGCGTAGGGAGCGTATGCCTTCGCACGGGCGATGCAGGGCTCGATGCCCTTCTGCACGTTGTAGAAGCCCTCGGAGGTGCGCTCACCGGTGACGAACGGCTTGTCGCGATCGTCGACGTCGGAGGTGATCAGGGTCGCGGCCTCGGCATCGGTACGGGCGATGACGACGGTCGGGGTGTTCGCGACGTCGGCGGCCAGACGAGCCGAGGTCAGGGTGCGGATGTGCTGCTGGGTGGGGATGAGCACCTTGCCACCGAGGTGGCCGCACTTCTTCTCCGAGGCGAGCTGATCCTCCCAGTGGGTACCGGCGGCACCCGCGGCGATCATGGCCTTCTGCAGCTCGTAGACGTTGAGGGCGCCACCGAAGCCGGCCTCACCGTCGGCGACGATCGGCACCAGCCAGTTGTCCACCGAGTCGTCGCCCTCGACGGCGGCGATCTCGTCGGCGCGCAGCAGCGCGTTGTTGATGCGGCGGACCACGGCCGGAACCGAGTTGGCCGGGTACAGCGACTGGTCGGGGTAGGTGTGACCCGAGAGGTTCGCGTCACCGGCGACCTGCCAACCGGACAGGTAGATGGCCTTCAGGCCGGCGCGAACCTGCTGGACGGCCATGTTGCCGGTCAGCGCACCGAGCGCGTTGATGTAGGAGTCGTCACCCTTGGTGACACCCTCCCAGAGGATCTCGGCACCGCGACGGGCGAGGGTGTTCTCCTCGACGACCGAGCCCTGCAGATCGGCGACCTGCTGCGCGGTGTACTCGCGGGTGATGCCCTTCCAACGGGGGTTGGTGTCCCAATCCTGCTGGATCTCGGCGGCGGTACGGGGCTTTCCGACGTTGCTCATTGGCCACTTCGCTTTCGTTGTGCTGCTGCTCGGCCCAGGTGTCCGGCCGAAGGTGGTCCGCGCTGTCCGCACGAACCCTGTCTTCAGACAGCCGGGAGATGAGTGAGTGTTGCGATTTCGGGGCCGAAACGGGGTTTCGGTCTCGAGGTTTGCCAACTCTCGGTGATCCCTCGGTGTTGCCTGGGACCAAGAGTGCCATAGCCCAAACCTGCAGGTCCAGTCCCCTTTCCCTGTGAACCGAGGCGAGGATTTGGCGACAATTTGCAAAGTTTGCGAATCTGATTGTGTGAAGACGTCGGGTCGCAGCGCCAAAAAGTACGCGCGTACTGGGATTTTTCCCGGGCCCCGTCGACGTGCCCCGGAGGGCCCGGCCGGGCCGGATCGCGACACCGGACACCGGCCCAGGGCCGTCGATGTGACGACTCTCACATGTCAGAGTGGTGGACCTGCCCGGTCAGCTGCGGTCGGCGGCCGCCCGGACCGCATCGCCGAAGAGCACCACGAAGTCCTCGGCGGGCATCGGTGCGCGTGCCGCCGGGGCCGCCGCATCCGGGGCGGTCGCGGCGGTGGGCTCCCCCGACACCGTCAGCTGCACGGTGACCACGTTCTTCCCCGGGCGCTGGACCAGCGCATATCCGGCATAGGAGATCCGCGACTGGCGGCCACCGTCGGGCAGGGTGGTGGTGATCGCCGACGCCACGAGGTGCATCCGTTCCACCGCGTCGCGGTGCTCGGCGAGGTCCGGGTCGTCGAGGGTGGTGTACTCCGTCGTCACCCGGGTCCCGGCCATGTTGCCGTCGACGATGGTGGTCTCGGTACGCGCGCATCGCCCGGTGGTCGCCACCACGTCGGCGGCGATGTCCCGCTCGGCGGTCGTCACCAGCTCCACCAGCGTCCCGGTTCCCGAGGTGGCGGCGAGGACCGCGGCGTCGGTGCCGGACAGTTGCGGTTGCAGGGCGGCGTCGGCGGTGGGCCGGCACTGTTCGGGGACGATCGTGGTGTTCGCGGCGGCCTTCAGCGATGCCGCGTCGGCGGCGACGAGCTGGTCCACCGTCAGCGGCGAGGGCGTGAACCCGGTGGGTAGCCCGCCCGGGTCGAGGATCAGGTCGGCCGGGGCCTTGCCGACCACCGGGATCGGGGCCTGCCCCGCACCACACCCCGCGACCGCACCACCAGCGGTGATCACGGCGACGATCGCCATCACGACGCGCACCGCTCCCCGTCCCCCATGCACGCGCCTCACCGTACCCTGAACACGGAGGTCAACCGATGCCGACGAAGACATACGTGGGTTCACGCCTGCGCCAGCTGCGTTCCGAGCGCGGCCTCTCGCAGGTCGCCCTCGCCCAGACCCTGGAGATCTCGCCGTCGTATCTCAATCAGATCGAGCACGACGCACGTCCGCTGTCGGCCAAGGTCCTCGCCCGGATCACCGAGACCTTCGGCGTCGACGGCGGATTCTTCGACTCGCAGGACGACGTGCGCCTGGTCGCCGAGCTCCGGGAGGTGTTGCTCGACGACGACGTCGAGGCCCCCGAGACCGCGGCCGATGCCGCCGAGATCTCCGCGATGGTCTCCGCCCACCCCGACATCGCGCAGGCGATGGTCAATCTCTACCGCCGCTACCGCAACACCACCGACCACCTCGCGGCCGCCACCGACGACCGGAACGATCGCTCCATGCGCGGGTCCATCACCGCACCCCACGAGGAGGTGCGCGACTACTTCTACCAGCGCCGCAACTACATTCACGAGCTCGACATCGCCGCGGAGGAGCTGACCACCCGCATGCGGATGCACTCCGGCGACATCCGCCGCGAGATCATGGACCGGCTCGAGAAGGTCCACGGCGTCACCATCGCCCGGCGCGTCGACCTGGGCGACTACATCCTGCACCGCTTCGATCCGGAATCCCGTCGCCTCGAGGTGTCGGCGGCACTCTCCTCGGGGCAGCGTGCCTTCAAGCTCGCCGCCGAGCTGGCCCTGCTGGAATTCGGTGACCTGATCGACGAGCAGGTGGAGGTCGGCGGGTTCACCAGCGATCAGGCACGGTCGTTGGCCCGCTACGGCCTGGCCAACTACTCCGCGGCGGCGACCCTGCTCCCCTACGCCCAATTCCACGGTGCGGCTGAGGATTTCCGCTACGACATCGAACGCCTGTCGGCGTTCTACGCGGTGAGTTTCGAGACCATCTGTCACCGGCTGTCGACCCTGCAGCGGCCCAACCTGCGCGGGGTGCCGTGGTCGTTCGTCCGCGTCGACCGGGCCGGGAACATGTCGAAGCGTCAGTCGGCCACCGGTTTCCACTTCTCGTCGTCGGGCGGTACCTGCCCGCTGTGGAATGTCTACGAGACCTTCGGTTCGCCCGGCAAGATCCTGACGCAGATCGCCGAGATGCCCGACGGCCGTGAGTACTTCTGGATCGCCCGCACCGTCGAGCGTCGGGCCGCCCGATTCGGCCAGCCCGGCAAGACCTTCGCCATCGGCCTGGGATGCGAGCTACGGCACGCCGCCCGGGTGATCTACTCCGACGGCCTGGAGATCGGGCCGCAGGCCCGGATCACCGAGATCGGCGCCGGTTGCCGGGTATGCGAGCGGCAGCATTGCGCCCAACGCGCCTTCCCCGCACTGGGTTCGACACTGCGGATCACCGAGCACGGTTCGTCGGTGTCGCCCTACATGACATTGTGATCGGGCCGAGCACCGCCCCATACGATGATCGAACCGATACCCAGCGTCCACCCCCTACGATGATTGAGCCGAGACCGAGCGAAGCGAGGACTCGAGTCGAAATCTCCGCCGGCCGAGGTCGCCCACGCACCCACCACAGAGGCGGTTACCGCCACCCCACCCACACCAGGC
>NZ_BCNF01000092.1 GCF_001485495.1 Gordonia desulfuricans NBRC 100010
CTCCGCAGCGTGGGCTGGGTGGTGACCACCTCCGAAGTGGTCGCGATCCGAGCTCGGCGGTCTGAGGTTCGTCGAGGTGACCACATGCGACGAGGGACGCGGCGCGGACCGGCACCGTCCGGCCGAATGACATCGTGCGGATTTCGTCGACGGGATCGACCGTCACCTTCTAGTCTGACCGGGACATATGCGCGCCGCTCGAGTCGAAGGGGAGATCAGACGTGAATCCAGGGGAACCGACCACCGGGCAGCAGTGGCAGCCGACCACCCAGCAGCCCTCCGGGCAATGGGGTGCGCAGCCCGGGGCGGTGCCGCAGGCCGGACCGCCGCAGGGCGTGCCCCCGCAGGGACTGCCGCCGCAGGGTGTGCCCCAGCCGGGCACCATGGGCTGGGGTGCACCGCAACCGCCGGCCCGGCAGTTCGACGCCCGGACCCAGCTGCCGTCGCTGCTGTTGATCGCGGCCACGGTCGCCGGGGTGATCACCTACTTCATGGGATTCGTCAGCTGGGTGGGCATCAACAACGTCAGCGACCGAGAACTCGAACGCTGGGGCGACGACTACGCCGCCGGGAACAACGGCATCCCGGGCTTCCTCTCCTACGAGATCGTGCTCAATCCGGGCAAGTTCCTGATCATCCTGGGCGCCGTCGCCGTGGCCACCGGTCTGGCGCTGGTACCGCGGTTCCGGCGTGCGGTCCCGTTCCTCGCGGTGATCGCCGCCGGCGCCTGGCTGGCCCTGTTCGCCGCCGCCCTCACCGTCACGACCGCCCCGGTCCTGAACATGGGGGCCGGGGCGATCGTGGCGCTGATCTTCGGTTTCCTGCAGGTGGCGCTGCTGATCGGAGCGGCCGTCCTCGACGGGCTCGCCCGCCGGCCGTGACCCGTCGGATCGGGCGGTCCGTCAGATTCTCAGAGCTGCTCGGCGCGTTACCAATTCGGCGTGATACCGCTCGACGTTGGCCATCTTGATGCCCTCGTAGCCGCGGATCATGTCGGGTAGGGCGGCCAGTTCGGTCAGTGCCGGCACCTGCGCGTCACCGACGGTGCCGTCGGACCACGCGGTGAGGATCGCGTCGACGAGTTCCCGGTACTCCACCACCAGGGCTCGTTCGGTCCGTCGGATCTCGGTGCGGCCGAACGGGTCCAGCGGTGTGCCGCGCAGCTTCTTCATCCGCGCGAGGGTGCTCATCCCCGGCTTCGCCCACCGCCCGAGGGACATCTTGTTCTTCATCCCCATCGACCGCAGGGTGGGCGGATGCAGCCGGATGGCGACCTTCGCATCCGGCCCGAACTCGTCGGCGATCTGGGCGGCGAAGACGGCGTCGGCGGTCAGCCGGGCCACCTCGTACTCGTCCTTGTAGGCCATCAGCTTGTACAGGTGACGGGCCACCGCGTCGAGCACGGTGATCCCGATTCCCGAGCGGACAACCCGGTCGAGGACGTCCAGATAGTCTGCGGCGTAACGACGGTCGGCGTAGGCGACGAGCTCGTCGACCCGCAGCGCGATGGTGTGGGTGAGGTCCTCGTCGAGGACGCCCATCGCGCGAACCTGCTCGCGGGCTTCCGAACTCGGTTCGGGTGTCGCGGTGCCCGGATGCCGGCGGGCGATCTCTGCGGTCACCGCCCCCGGGTCGACGATCATCTGCCTGCCCCACCGGAATGCGGCGATGTTGGCCTCCACCGCGACCCCGTTGGTGCTGATCGCCCGTTCGATGGACGCGGCGGTGATCGGCAGCGATCCGGTCTGGTAGGCGGCGCCGACGGCGAGCATGTTGGCGTACTGCTCGTGCCCGAGCAGTGCGGTGCTCAACTCGCCGGGATCGAGATAGACGGTGCGGGCCATCCGTCCGTCGATCGCATCGTGGATCTGCGCATCCGACGGGAATCCGACCGAGGTGTCGATCACCATGGCGCCGGTCGGGATCCGGGTGGTGGCCACCACCGCGGTGGTCCGCTCCGGCGCGGCGACCTTGAGGTTGACCGGGTCGGAGCCCACCAGTGCGTCGCACGCCAGGTACAGGTCACAGGTGCCGGAGGCGACCTTGGCGGCCAGCTCGATGGGCCGCGCGGAGATCTTCAGATCGCCCACCACCGCACCGCCCTTCTGGGCGAGCCCGGTCATGTCGACCGTACGCGCCGACAACCCGTCGAAACTCGCCGCGGTGGCCAGCACCTGACTCAGGGTGACCACCCCGGTGCCACCGATCCCGGTGATCCGGACGGTGGACACATCCGTGCCGGTGAGGACACGCCGCGCCGGTTCGGGGAGATCGCGCTCGGCGACCAGGGTGGGTGCGGCGGCCACCTCACGGGTGCCGGGGGTGACGGTGACGAACGACGGGCAGTCGCCGGCCAGACACGAGTAGTCCAGGTTGCAGGAACCCTGATCGATCTGGGTCTTGCGACCGAACTCGGTGGACACCGGGTGCACCGACAGGCAATTCGACTTCTCGCCACAGTCACCGCAACCCTCGCAGAGCCGCTCGTTGATCATCACCTTGGTGGTGGGGGTGGGCAGCACACCGCGCTTGCGCTTGCGCCGCTTCTCCGCGGCACAGTGCTGATCGTGGATCAGTACGGTGACCCCGGGTACGGTCGCGAGCTCGGCCTGGACGTCGGCCAGTTCGTCGCGCGGACGCACCAGCACACCGGGTGCCAGGTCGTTGCCGATCGTGCGCGACACGTCGTCGGTGGTGACCACCACCTTCGCGACACCCTCGGCGAGCAGCAGCCGGGTGAGCCGGTCGAGTCCCATCTCGCCCACCGGGTCCTGGCCGCCGGTCATCGCGACGGTGCCGTTGTAGAGCAGCTTGTAGGTGATGTTCTCGCCGGAGGCGACGGCGGCGCGCACGGCGAGCGAACCGGAATGCGCGAAGGTGCCGTCACCGATGTTCTGCACGAAGTGATCGGCGGCGACGAACGGCGCCATGCCCAGCCACTGCGCACCCTCGCCGCCCATCTGGGTGATCCCGGCGATGTTGCCGACCTGGTGCGGGTCCATCAGCAGAACCATGGCGTGACAACCGATCCCGGCTCCGACGAGGGTGTTCGACGGTGTGCCGTCGGGGCCGACGGGCATGGTGGTGGAGGAGTTGTGCGGGCATCCCGAGCAGTAGTACGGCGTGCGCACCGCCAAGGGCAACTCGATGCGGGTGCGGCGTCGTGAGCTCTGGTCGAGCCAGTCGATCGCGGCGTCGACGTGATGATGGCGGGCCAGGCGGACGGCCAGTCCGCGGGTCACCGCGTCGACGTCGAGCTCACCGAAGCGTGAGAACAGCGTGGAACCGTTCTCGTTCTCCTTGCCGACGATGTGCGGGGCGATCGGGCTGCGGTAGTAGATGTCGCGCATCATCGTCTCGATGAAGTCACGCTTCTCCTCCACCACGATCACCTCGTCGAGGTGTCCGGTGGCGGTGTCGGTGAGGAACCGGTCGAGGATCTCACGCTCGAGCGGATAGACCATGCCCAGCTTGAGGATTCGGATCCCGAGGCGATGCAGGTCGGTCTCGGTCAGTCCCATCAGGTGCAGGGCCTCGCGGACGTCGAGGTAGGTCTTGCCGGCCGCGACGATCCCGATCCGGTCGTCGCCGGAGCGCACCACGATCTTGTTGATCCCGTTGAGCCGCGCGTACTCCCGTGCCCGCGGGAGCCGGATGGTGAGCTGATTCTGTTCGAGCTCCATCAGACTCGCGCCGAGCAGTCGTCCGCTCGGGATGTGCGGGCTGCGGCCGAGCGCGCCGTGGTCGGGGACCACACGGGTGGGGTCGACCTGCACCGTCGACGCGCCGTCGGCGACGTGCGCGGCGATCTTCAGCGAGGTCCACAGTCCGCTGACCCGGCTCATGTGGGCGGCGTGCACACCGAGGTCGAGGATGTCCTGGGAGTCGGCGGGGTAGAGGATCGGGATGTAGAGATCGGCGAGGGCCATCTCCGAGGCGCACGGCACGGTGGAACTCTTGGCGCCCGGATCGTCGCCGACCAGCGCGACCGCCCCGCCGTCGGGATGGGTGCCGATGATGTTGGCGTGCCGCAGGGCGTCGGTGGCCCGGTCGAGCCCCGGGGCCTTGCCGTACCAGTAGCCGACGACGCCCGCGCGGGTCTTTCCGGTGCCGTCCGGGGCGAGGTCGGTGACCTGTGCGGCGACCTGCGAACCCATCACCGAGGTCGCCGCGATCTCCTCGTTGAGGCCGGGGCGATGGACGATGTCGAGGGGTTCGAGCAGGGCCCGGCGGCGGGCGAGCTCGAGGTCGTAGCCGGCCAGCGGAGAGCCCTCGTAGCCGGAGATGTAGGACGCGGTGCGCAGATCCATCCGGCGGTCGACGAGGGCACGGTCACGCACCATGCGGACGAGTGCGGCGATGCCGCCGAGGAAGACGGTGCCCGACTCGCGGACGTAGCGGTCGTCGAGGCCGCTGGTCGCTGGGGCATGCGGGGCGAGGGTCATGGGTTCTACCTGGCCTTCTGTTGTTCTCCGTGGCCGCCTGCGGGTGTGCCGCGGCCACGCGGGGTGGTGAGTCCCGGGGTGGGGGACTCAACCACAGGGTACGAAAAAACGTGACCGGCGTCACGTCGCAAGCGGAGAATGGGTCACCGGGTGACATCACGTGTGGTGTGCGCTACAGTTCTGCTCAGTTAATCGCCACTAACCGAAAGGGAGATGGTGGGTTCCACGATCACCGCCCGCGACACATCGCGGGAGTCGCACCTGACCAACGTCGCCACCCTGCGTGAGCGACTGGGCACCGTCGCGCAGGGCGGCGGCCCCACGGCGCGGGACCGGCACGTCTCCCGCGGCAAGCTGTTGCCCCGGGACCGCGTCGACGGCCTGCTCGACGTCGGATCACCGTTCCTCGAGGTGGCCCCGCTCGCCGCCTACGAGATGTACGACGGCAAGGTGCCCTCGGCGGGCGTGATCGCCGGCGTCGGCCGCGTGGCCGGCCGCGAGTGCATGGTGATCGCCAACGACGCGACCGTCTCCGGTGGCACGTACTACCCGATCACGGTCAAGAAACACCTGCGGGCACAGGAGATCGCCGCGGCCAACCGGCTGCCGTGCATCTACCTCGTCGACTCCGGCGGTGCCATGCTGCTGCAGCAGGACGAGGTCTTCCCCGACCGCGAACACTTCGGCCGCATCTTCTTCAACCAGGCCACCATGAGTGCCGCGGGCATCCCGCAGATCTCGGCGGTCCTCGGTTCGTCCACCGCCGGCGGCGCCTACGTGCCGGCGATGAGCGACGAGACCGTGATCGTCCGCAATCAGGGCACCATCTTCCTGGCCGGTCCGCCGCTGGTGAAGGCCGCCACCGGCGAGGACGTCACGGCCGAGGACCTCGGTGGCGGCGCCATGCACTCCTCGGTCTCCGGCGTCACCGACCACCTGGTCGACAACGACGAGCAGGCCCTGGCCAAGGTCCGCGAGATCGTCGCCACCCTCGGTCCGCGTGACCCGGCGCAGTGGGAGCTCACCGCCCCGCGCCCGGCGCTCCGGCCGCAGACCGACATCTACGACGTGGTCCCCACCGACCCGCGTACCCCCTACGACGTGCGCTCGGTGATCGAGATCCTCGTCGACGGCGGCGAGTACACCGAGTTCAAGGCGAACTACGGCACCACGCTGGTCACCGCCTTCGCCCGCCTGCACGGACATCCGGTCGGCATCATCGCCAACAACGGCGTGCTGTTCAGTGAATCCGCCCTCAAGGGCGCACATTTCATCGAACTGTGCGACCAGCGTCGGATTCCGCTGATCTTCCTGCAGAACATCACCGGCTTCATGGTGGGCCGCGCCTACGAGGAGGGCGGCATCGCCAAGAACGGTGCCAAGATGGTCAATGCCGTTGCCTGCGCCCGGGTTCCGAAGCTGACCGTGATGATCGGCGGGTCCTTCGGTGCGGGCAACTACTCGATGTGCGGGCGAGCCTACTCGCCGCGCTTCCTGTGGAGCTGGCCCAACGCCCGGATCTCGGTGATGGGTGGACCGCAGGCCGCCGACACCCTGGCGACGGTGCGCCGCAACCAGATCGAACGGTCGGGCAGCGAGTGGTCGGCCGACGACGAGGAGACCTTCAAACAACCGATCCGCGACCAGTTCGAGCGGCAGTCGGATGCCTACTACTCCACCGCACGCCTGTGGGACGACGGCATCATCGATCCCGCCGACACCCGAACGGTGCTCGGCCTCGCACTCGAGGCCTGCCGGTATGCACCATTGTCCGAGCCCCGCTACGGCGTCTTCCGAATGTGAGATGAGCAGCCACATGTCGACGACCTCCGACCTTCCCGTCACCACCCCCACGTCCTCGCCGGGGACGGCCGATTCCGTTGCGCCGCAGACCATCCGCACCGTGCTGGTGGCCAACCGTGGCGAGATCGCCTGCCGCGTGATCGCCACCCTGCGTCGCCTCGGACTCCGCAGCGTCGCCATCTACTCCGACGCCGATGCCCACGCCCGGCACGTCCGTGAGGCCGACACCGCCGTCCGGCTCGCCTCGGTACCCGGTGCCGACCCCGCCCGTCCGGCCGGCGGCTACCTCGACATCGGTGCGGTGGTCGGTGCGGCCGCGGCCACCGGTGCCGACGCCGTGCACCCCGGATACGGATTCCTTTCCGAGAACCAGCAATTCGCCGCCGCACTGGACGACGCGGGGATCGTGTTCATCGGACCGCCCGCAACCGCCATCGCCACCATGGGCGACAAGATCACCGCCCGCGCCGCGGTCTCCGACCGTGATGTCCCGGTGGTCCCGGGCCTGTCCCGGCCGGGACTGACCGACGCCGACCTCGTCGCCGCGGCCCCCGACATCGGCTTCCCGGTGCTGATCAAGCCCAGCGCCGGTGGCGGCGGCAAGGGTATGCACCGCGTCGACGACCCGGCCGGGCTGCCCGACGCCCTGGTCCGCGCACGCCGCGAGGCCGCCGCGGCCTTCGGTGACGACACGCTGTTCCTGGAGCACTTCGTCGACACCCCGCGGCACATCGAGGTACAGGTACTCGCCGACACCCACGGCACCGTGATCCACCTCGGCGAACGCGAATGCTCCCTGCAGCGCCGGCACCAGAAGGTGATCGAGGAGGCGCCGTCGGCGCTGCTGGACGCGACCACCCGCGAGCGCATCGGGCAGGCCGCCTGCGACGCCGCACGCAGCGTCGGCTACACCGGCGCGGGCACGGTGGAGTTCATCGTCTCCGCCCACCGGCCCGACGAGTTCTTCTTCATGGAGATGAACACCCGCCTGCAGGTCGAGCACCCGGTCACCGAGCTGGTCACCGGAATCGACCTGGTGGAACAGCAGATCCGGGTGGCCCGTGGCGAGGAACTGGCCATCGCACAGTCCGATGTGACCCTCACCGGCCACGCCATCGAGGCCCGCGTCTACGCCGAGGACCCGGCCAACGGCTTCCTGCCCACCGGCGGTGAGATCGTCGCGCTCGCCGAGCCCGACACCACCCCCGGTCAGGGTGTCCGGCTCGACTCGGCGATGCTCCCGGGTCTCGTCGTCGGCAGCGACTACGACCCGATGCTGGCCAAGGTGATCGCCCACGGTGACGACCGCGCCGAGGCACTCGAACGGCTCGACCACGCTCTCGGGCAGACCCGGGTGCTGGGCGTGGTCACCAACATCGACTTCTGTCGTCACGTGCTGGCCCGCCCCGAGGTGATCACCGCAGACCTCGACACCGCACTGCTCGACCGGCTCGTCGTCGACTACACCGCACCCGCACCGGCACCCGAGGCGCTGGCCCTGGTCGGCCTGGCCCGCGTGGGCAACCGCGATCCCGGTGACGTGTGGCAGTCGGCGGTCGGCTTCCGGGTGGGCGCACATGCGCCGGTGATCAGCCGGTTGTCGGCCGGTGACCACCACCGGACGGTGTCCACACTCGTCGAGTCCGCCGACGACCGGTGGGTGGTGGCCGAGGTGACCATCACCGATCCCGACGAGAACGCCGAACCCTGGTCTGCGCGGGTGGAATACCTCGCGCAGCACGCCACCGGCACCGGACGCACCGCACGGCTGGTCGTCGACGGCGTCAGCCAGCAGTGGTCGCTGGCCGAGGTCGGCGACCAGTGGTGGGCCGCCGGACCCGCCGGCACCTGGATCGTCGAACTGACCCGCACCCTGATCGAGGGCGCCGACGACGAGGCCGCCGGAGATGTCCTGAGCCCCATGCCCGGCACCGTCGTCGCGGTGTCGGCGGCCACCGGCGACGAGGTCACCCAGGGTGCCCCGGTGGTGGTCGTGGAGGCGATGAAGATGGAGCACACCCTGACCGCCCCGGTCGCGGGCACCGTCACCGTCGCGGTGTCGGTGGGCGACAAGGTGGCCGCCGGCGCCACCCTCGCACATGTTCGGCGAGACGACGAACACGCCACGGACACACCATGATCACCCCGATCATCCGTACACATCCCCACGCATCCCGACCCCGGAACGGAGTCCATCGATGGAACTGACCCAGGAATACACCGACCTGATCCACACCGTGCGCGACTTCGCGCAGTCGGTGGTGGCACCGGTCGCCGCGAAACACGATGCCGAACACAGCTTCCCGTACGAGGTCGTCGCCCAGATGGGCAAGATGGGGCTGTTCGGCCTGCCCTTCCCCGAGGAGCACGGCGGCATGGGCGGCGACTACTTTGCCCTCGCCCTGGCCCTGGAGGAACTCGGCAAGGTGGACCAGTCGGTGGCGATCACCCTCGAGGCCGGGGTGAGCCTGGGCGCCATGCCGATCCACAAGTACGGCACACCCGAACAGAAGGAACGCTGGCTGTCCGACCTCACCTCCGGGGCCGCCCTCGCCGGATTCGGGCTCACCGAGCCCGGGGCCGGCTCGGACGCCGGGGCCACCGCCACCACCGCCGTCGACGACGGGGACTCGTGGGTCGTCAACGGCGCCAAGCAGTTCATCACCAACTCCGGCACCGACATCACCTCGCTGGTCACCGTCACCGCCGTGACCGGTACCAAAGACGATGGCCGCAAGGAGATCTCGACCATCATCGTGCCGGCGGGCACGCCTGGATTCACCGCCGAACCGGCCTACAACAAGGTCGGCTGGAATGCCTCGGACACCCATCCGCTGACCTTCGTCGACGTCCGCGTACCCAAGGAGAACCTGCTCGGGGAGCGTGGTCGCGGCTACGCCAACTTCCTGTCGATCCTCGACGAGGGACGCGTCGCGATCGCCGCACTCGCCACCGGTGCCGCGCAGGGCTGCGTCGACGAGAGCATCAAGTACGCCAAGGAGCGACAGTCGTTCGGCCGCCCGATCGGCGAATACCAGTCGGTCTCGTTCGCGATCGCCCGGATGGAGGCGCGCGCCCATGTCGCCCGGACCGCCTACTACGATGCGGCGGCGAAGATGCTGGCGGGCAAGCCGTTCAAGAAGGAGGCCTCGATCGCCAAGATGATCGCCAGCGAGGCCGCGATGGACAATGCCCGCATGGCCACCCAGATCCACGGCGGCTACGGGTTCATGAACGAGTACCCGGTGGCGCGACACTACCGCGACTCCAAGATCCTCGAGATCGGTGAGGGCACCACCGAGGTGCAGCTCATGCTGATCGCCCGCGAGCTGGGCTTCGCATGAGCACCGGCGAGATCGGCACCGCCGCGGGCGCCCCGATCCGGATCACCCAGCGCGGACTGTGGTTCGAGGAGTTCGCCGAGGGCACGGTCTACGAGCACCGGCCCGGCCGTACCGTCACCGAGGCCGACAACGTCCTGTTCACCACACTCACGATGAACACCCAGGCATTGCACCTCGACGCCGCATGGTCGGCCACCCAGCCCGGCTTCGACGGTCAGCGGCTGATCAACTCGATGTTCACCCTGTCGACCATCGTCGGGCTGTCGGTGTCGCAGCTCACCCAGGGCACGCTGGTGGCCAACCTCGGTTTCAGCGAGGTCGCCTTTCCCGCACCGCTGTTCGCCGGGGACACGATCTACGCCGAGACCGAGTGCACCGGAAAACGCGAATCCCGGTCCCGTCCCGGTGAGGGCGTGGTGAACTTGGTCCACGTCGGCCGTAACCAGCACGGGCAGGTCGTGGCGCGCGCCGCCCGGGCCACCCTCGTCCGCAAACGCCCCACCGAGGAGTCCTGACGTCATGACGACGCCGAACACCGTCGAATCCCTCGAACATTCCTGGATGCCACCGGGACCGGCCATGCTGTTCTGTCCGGCCGACCGGCCCGAGCGGTACATCAAGGCCGCCGAGAGGGCCGACGTGGTGATCCTCGACCTCGAGGACGCGGTGTCGCCGGACAACCGCGACGACGCCCGCGCGGCGCTGATCGCCCACCCGCTCGACCCCGATCGCACCGTCGTCCGGATCAATCCGGCCGGCACCCGCGATCACGCCCGTGATCTGGCCGCCCTCACCGACACCCACTACCGGGTGGTGATGCAGGCGAAGGCCGAGACACCGGAGACGATCACCGCACACGGCCTGCAGACCATCGCGCTCGTCGAGACCCCGCTCGGGGTGGTGGCCGCCAACCAGATCGCCGCGGCGGTCAACTGCATCGGATTGATGTGGGGTGCCGAAGACCTCGTGGCCGGGCTCGGCGGCAAGTCCAGCCGCTTCGGTCCCGGTGAACCCGACCCGGGCACCTATCGCGACGTCGCCCGCTATGCCCGTGCCCAGGTCCGGCTGGCCGCGGCGGCCACCGGCAAGTTCGCCGTGGACGCCGTGCACCTGGACTTCCGTGACGAGGCCGGGCTGGTCGCCGAGGTGACCGATGCGGTCGCACTCGGCTACGCCGCCACCGCCTGCATCCACCCGTCACAGGTGCCGACCATCCGTGCCGGCTATCAGCCGACCGACGACGAGATCGCATGGGCGCGACGCGTCGTCGACGGCTCCGAGGAGTTCCACGGCGGTGTGTTCAGCATCGACGGACAGATGATCGACGGCCCGGTACTGCGCCAGGCCGAGGCGGTGCTCTCCCGCGCCGCCGCCACCCCCTGACCCACCCGACCGCCGGAACGTACTGGCACACAGAGGAAGTGAACCAGAATGACCGAACTGTCCCACGCCCGTGGGGAATCCGAGCCCGCACTGTTGGGTGAGACCATCGGGCAGACCCTGGCGCGCACGACGGCCGCCTTCGGTGACCGCCTCGCCCTGGTCGACGCGCCCGCCCGGCGTCAGTGGACCTACACCGAGTTCCGGCGCGATGTGCTGGCCCTGGCCGCAGGTCTGCTGCGACTCGGCGTCGCCGCCGGTGACCGGGTGGGTCTCTGGTCACCCAACCGAGCCGAGTGGGTGCTCACCCAGTACGCCACCGCCGAGATCGGCGCGATCCTGGTGAACCTGAACCCGGCCTATCGTCAGCACGAGCTCGAGTACGCGCTGATCCAGTCGGGTAGCAGTGTGGTCTTCGCCGCCGAACGGTACAAGGACTCCGACTACGCCGGCATGCTCGACGCGGCACGCCCGCAGGCCCCGGAGCTGGGCACGGTGGTGCTGTTCGAGTCGCCGGAGTGGGCCGATGCCAACCGGGAGGCGTCGGCCGACGAGCTCGACGCCGTGGCCGCCCGCGCCGCAACGCTGACCGCCGACGATGCGATCAACATCCAGTACACCTCGGGCACAACCGGTTTCCCCAAGGGTGCCACGCTCACGCACCGCAACATCGGCAACAACGGGTATCTGGTGGGGGAGTTGCTGAACTACTCCGAGGCCGACGCGATCTGCATCCCGGTGCCGTTCTACCACTGCTTCGGGATGGTGATGGGAAATCTCGCGGCCACCAGTCATGGTGCGGCCATGGTGATCCCGGCGCCGACCTTCGACCCGGAGGCCACCCTGGCCGCCGTCGCCGAGTACGGCTGCACCAGCCTGTACGGGGTACCGACGATGTTCATCGCCGAGCTCGCCCTGCTCGATGCGGGTGCCGACCACGACCTGTCGACCCTGCGCACCGGTGTCATGGCCGGGTCCCCCTGCCCGGAGTCGGTGATGCGGCAGGTGGTCGACCGGATGCACATGAGCGAGGTGTCGATCTGCTACGGCATGACCGAGACGTCCCCGGTGTCCACCCAGACCCGCGTCGACGACACACTGGAACTGCGTGTCACCACCGTCGGCCGGGTCGGGCCGCACCTGGAGATCTCGGTGGTCGACCCGATGACCGGCGAGATCCTGCCGCGCGGTACGACCGGTGAGTTCTGCACTCGTGGTTACAGTGTGATGCAAGGATATTGGAACGATCCGGAGAAGACCGCCGAGGCGCTGCGGCATGCGCCGGGCGATGCCGACGGGCAACCGTGGATGCGTACCGGAGACCTCGCGGTGATGGATCCGAACGGCTATGTGCGGATCACCGGCCGGATCAAGGACATGGTGATCCGGGGTGGCGAGAACATCTATCCGCGGGAGATCGAGGAGTTCCTCTACACCCATCCCGACATCCTCGACGCACAGGTGATCGGTGTTCCCGACACCACCTACGGCGAGGAACTGATGGCGTGGATCCGGATGCGTGACGGCGCACTCGAACTGACTGCCGAGGACGTGCGTGCGTTCGCCACCGGCAAGATCGCCCGCCACAAGATCCCGCGATATGTGCACGTCGTCAAGGAGTTCCCGATGACGGTGACCGGTAAGGTACGCAAGGTACAGATGCGCGAGGAAGCCGTCGAGATCCTGGGGTTGTAGCGATGAGCGGTGAGACCGGTTCGACGACGCCGTCGCGGCGGACGCAGATGGATGCGTTCGGCGACCGCGTGGCAGAGGATTTCGGTGTCACCACCGACGGCTACGACGAGCTGTGGACGTGGTCGGTGACCCATCCGGCCCGGTTCTGGCGTGCGGTCTGGCAGTTCTTCGATCTCGACGCGATCGCCGGGCCGCTCGCCGACGGCGACGACGCGGTGCTGGCGTCGGCACAGATGCCCGGGGCGCGGTGGTTCCCCGGTGTCCGCCTCAACTACGTCGACGCGATCCTGCGGCACGGCCACGCGGCCGGTGCCGATGCAACCGCCGACCGTCCGGCGATCATCGGCGTCGACGAGGACGGGGTGCGCACCGAGATCACCTGGCGGGCGCTGCCGGGTCTGGTCGGCGCCTTCGCCGCCACCCTCCGCGAACTGGGGGTGACCGAGGGCGACGTGGTCGCCGGCTACCTGCCCGACATCGGCGAGGCGGTCGTCGCATTCCTGGGGGCGGCGTCGCTCGGGGCGATCTGGTCGGGATGCGGCCAGGACTATGCACCGGCCGGGGCGGCCGGCCGGCTCGCGCAACTGGCGCCCAAGGTCCTGGTCACCGCCGACGGCTACCGGTACAACGGTAAGGACATCGACAAATGCGCCGACAGCGCCGAACTCGCCGCGTCGCTGCCCGGTCTGGTCGGACACATCGTCGTCGGCGATCCCACCCGGCAGCCCGCGGGTATCGCCCGGGTGCTCTCCTACCACGACGCGGTGGCGCCGGGACGTGCGCCGGTGGCACCGGTGCCGGTGGACTTCGACCATCCGCTGTGGGTGCTGTTCAGTTCGGGGACCACCGGCCGGCCCAAGGGAATCGTGCACGGACACGGCGGGGTGGTACTCGAACACCTCAAGGCGGCCGGACTGCACGCCGACCTCGACGCCGGTGACGTCTTCTTCTGGCAGACCGCACTGAGCTGGATGATGTGGAACTATCAGATCGCCGGACTGCTGTGCGGGTCGACCATCGTCTGCTACAGCGGTTCTGCGCTCCACCCCGACGCCGACCGGCTCTGGCGCGTCGTCGCCGACGAGAAGGTCACCTGGTTCGGGACCAGTCCGGGCCAGCTCCAGGCGTCCCGCAAGGCGGGCCTGGTTCCCGGACGTGACCACGACCTGTCGGCACTGCGCACCATCGGCAGCACCGGATCCTCGCTCGCCGGTGACCTGTTCGACTGGATCGACACCACGGTGGCACCGGGACTGCCGGTCTCGTCGATCAGCGGTGGTACCGACGTCGTCACCGCGTTCGCCGGCGGATCGGTGGGGGTGCCGGTGGTGGCCGGAGAACTCTCGGTGCGCTATCTCGGTGTGGCACTGGAGAGCTGGGCGCCCGACACCACCCCGCTGATCGGGGAGGTGGGCGAGATGGTGATCACCGCACCGATGCCGTCCATGCCGGTGGGATTCTGGCAGGACGACGACGGAGTGCGTTATCGCGCAGCCTATTTCGACCATCATTGGACCGGGGACGGGGCCGGTCGTACGCCTGTGTGGCGGCACGGCGACTGGGTGACGGTGACCGACCGGGGCTCCCTGGTGATCCATGGCCGCAGCGATGCCACGTTGAACCGCAACGGGATCCGGATGGGCTCGGCCGACATCTACGAGGTCGTCGAGGGGATCGACGAGATCGCCGAGGCCTTCGTGCTCGGCGTCGACGGACCCGACGGTGCCTACTGGATGCCGCTGTTCGTCACACTCGTCGGCACGGCCGAGGTCGACGACGAACTCACCGCCCGGATCGCCCGCGAGATCCGGACACGACTGTCGCCCCGGCACGTACCCGACGAGGTGATCGCGGCCCCGGGAATCCCGCACACGCGCACCGGCAAGAAGCTGGAGGTGCCGGTGACCTCGATCCTGGCCGGACGTCCCGTCGACATCGATCCGCGGTCGATCGACGACCCGGCCCTGATCGGGTGGTACTCGCAGCGAGGTGCCGAACACCGATGGTGACCTGCGGCGTCGTCGGAGGTGAGCGCTCGCCGGCCGGTCGGTCCCTGTGACGGACTCGGCAGATGTATTAGCGTGGTCGGCAGTGCGCCCGGGGGCGTGAGACATCGCATGAGTCCGACAATCGGATCAGTCTGGAGAAATCAGATGACCTATCAATCCGGAGGACCGGGCTACGGGCAGCAGCCCGAGTCGGGGCAGAACTACGGCCAGCAGGGGTACGGCCAGCAGGGATACGGCGACCAGTCGTACGGGTCGCAGCCCGGATACGGGCAGGAATCGTACGGGCAGCAGGCCGCGGGTCAGCAGCCCTACGGTCAGCAGGGCTACGGCCAGCAGGATTACGGCCAGCAGGCGCCGGGCCAGCAGGGGTACGGGGCCCAGCAGGGCTACGGCTACGGCCAGCCCGCAGCCGCACCCAAGCAGCCGTTCGCCGGGGTCCCCCCGATCGTCGCACCGGCGCTGGCCGGCACCATCGGTGTCCTCGGCCTGGTGGTGCTGTTCTGCGGATTCGCCGCGGGCTGGACGGTCGACACCGGGCGCGGGTCCGAGTCGATCCGGCTGCTCTCGAGCGACCTCGCCGGCGCCTACGGCGTCGTCGTGCTCGTCGCGGCACTCGCCTTCACCGCCCTGATCAAGGGATTCCGGGTGGCGCCGCTGGTCGCCGCCGGTGCCACCGCGGGCATGCTCCTGACCATCCTCACCTACGCGGGCGCCGACACCTCCAGCCAGTTCGGAGTCGAACTGAGCCACGGGGCGGGCGCCATCATCCTGCTCGTGCTGTCGATCCTGAACTTCCTGCTCGCGATCGCATGGCTGCTGATCGACCTGGGTGTCCTCAAGACCGCGGGCGTCGAGACCGCCGCCGGATCCGCCGCCGCGACCCCGGCCACCGCAGCCGCTGCGGGCGTCGCCTCCACCCCCGGTGTGACCTCCACCCCGGGCACCGCTGCGCTGCCGTCGGCCGACGCCGCGACCACCTACGGTGCGGCCCCGTCCTATGGCAGTGAGTCGTCCTATGGGGCCTCGTCCTACGGGTCCTATGGGGCCGGTTCGACCTACGGTGCGGGCTCGTCGGCCGCCGGGGCCGCGGGCTATGGCTCGCAGCCGGGTGCCGCTCCGACCTATGACCCGTCGTCCTACGCCGGCTACGGGCAGGCCCAGCACGCCGCGCCGTCCGGATCCACGTCCGCGTCGGACACCCCGTCGACCCCCGAGACGCCGGGCGCAGCGGCGAGTCCGCAGGCCGGTGCCGAGGGCGTGCCGGGTGCCGAGGGTGCCACCGCGGTGTTCAAGAAGCCGGAACCGCCCCAGGCCGGCAGCTGACCACGCGCGCCGGTTGACCCCGCGCGCCACAGATCGATCACCTCGGCCCCGGACCCGCCACGTGCGGTCCGGGGCCGGGGCATGTGATGGGCCGAACCCCGGGATGCGGACCGGGACCATATCGGACATTCGGTGCGATTGGTCGCTTTCTGGGTTCGGACCGGCGCGTCGGTGTGACCTCAGGAGTCCCACGTGTCACGCTCGACCCGATGCCCACGATCAGATCAGTCTCCGCCGCCGACAGCCTCGCGACCCGACTCCGTGAGGCGCGTCGGGCTCGCCGTGAACACGGTGGCCGACCCGAACGTGGCGCGCGTGAACTGATCCTCATCGCCTTCGGCGTCCCGCTGATCACCGTGTCGGTGGCGGTGCTGATCATCCTGGCCGTACAGCTGATGGCCGGGGGCGCGCTGTCGGCGGTGCCGTCGGCGGTCGCCGCGTGCTGGCTTGCGGTGCACCAGGTCCCGATCACCTTCGGCGGTGTCACCATCGGGGTCCTGCCGATCCTGCCCACCCTGCTCGTCGCCGCCGGGACCGCGCTGATCGCCGGGTCGGCGAGCCGCACCCGGCACGGCACCGAACGGCTCACCGTCATCGTCGCAGCCGTGGCCGGTCCGCTGCTGACCACCGCGATCTGCCTCGCCGTGGTGATGGACGGATCGTCGGTGATGCCGATCCAGAGTCCCAACGCGCTCGGCGCCTTCGGGCAGACCCTGCTCGTCCACGTCGTCGCCGCCCCGATCGGCGTACTGCTCGCCAATCGTGACCTCGTCGACGCCCGGCTCACAGATGGCGATCGCCGCGGCATCCGCTACGGCGTGGTCGCCGCGCTCGCCCTGTTCGCCGCGGGCGGCATCCTCGTCCTGCTGCGCCTGCTCCTCGCCTGGACGTCGGTGGGGGAGATGATCGGCGACGGCTACGACTTCGACGGCTACCTCGGCCTCACCGTGCTGTCCATCCTCTACCTGCCGAACCTCATGATCGGAGCCGCAGCCGTCCTGGTCGGTTCCGAGGCCCACCTCGGCGCGGTGTCGGTGGATCTGTTCGCGGCCCGCGGCGGGGCGGTACCGCCGCTGCCCGCCCTGGCGATCCTGCCCGCCGACGTCGTCGCCTGGGCGCCGATCGGGCTGGCCGTTCCCGCCGTGATCGCCGTCGGCGTCGCCTGGCGGTGCCGGTCGACCGATCTGGCCGTCTACGCCCGCAGCCTGGCCGTGACCGCCGCGGTGGCCGCCACGATCATCGTGGTCCTCGGACAGCTCTCCGGTGGCCGGCTCGGTGAGGTCGGCGGTGTCGGGATCACCATCGCCACCGCCGGGGTGTTCACCATCGGGTGGATCGTCGTCGCCGGCGTGATCGTCGCGCTGGTCCACAACGTGTTGCCGTGGCTGCGGTCCGGCCGCACAGGGGCCGGCCGGCCGGGACGGGGCAGGTCCGGTGCGGTGGCCACGTCGACCGAGACCGACGCCGGCTTCGACGAGATCCTCGATGACGACGACACCGAGTCCACCGACTACGACGACACCGACCACGACTCCACCGACACCGACTACGACGACGACCAGCTCGACGTCGACGGTTTCGGGGATCACGAATACGAGGATCACGAATACGGGGACGCCGAGTCCGGGGACGGGTACGACACCCGCGGCGACTACGCGACGTCTGCCGCCGACGACGCCGGTGGCCTCGCCGGCGATGCCGAGGCAGGGTCTGCCGACCGGATCGACGGGCACCACGACCCCGCCGGGCGCGGCGCGGGCCCCGACGCGTCCCGGGACACCGCCGCCCACTAGGCTCTATGCCGTGAACCCCCCGTCATCCGCATCGAGCGCCGCCGCGCGCGCATCGGTCGTCGTGATGGCCTCGGGTACCGGGTCACTCCTGGAAGCGTTGCTGGCGCGGGCGGACGAACCGCAGTCGCCGTTCGCGGTCACCGCGATCGTCGTCGACCGTGACTGCCGCGCCGGTGAGATCGCCGCCGAACGCGGCATCCCCCTGGTCGTGTGCAAGCTCCGCGACCACGCCGACCGGGACGCCTGGGACACCGCACTGCGCGACCACGTGGCCGCGCTCGCCCCCGACTGGGTGGTGACCGCGGGGTTCATGAAGATCCTCGGGGACCGATTCCTGGGCCGTTTCGCCGGCCGGATCGTCAACTCGCACCCGGCCCTGTTGCCGGCGTTCCCCGGCGCCCACGGCGTCGCCGACGCACTCGCCTATGGCGTCAAACTGACCGGCACCACCGTGCATCTGGTGGATTCCGGGGTCGACACCGGTCCGGTACTCGCGCAGACCGCGGTACCGGTCGAGGTGGACGACACCGAGGAATCGCTGCACGAACGCATCAAGTCGGTGGAGCGCGTGCTGCTCGCCGACGTGGTGACCGATCTTGTCACCCGAGGAGTTGTCATCGACGGACGAAAGGCCTACATTCCGTGAACGCACCGAGCACTGACGCGACCCGCCGCCCCATCCGCCGCGCGCTGGTCAGCGTCTACGACAAGAGTGGGCTCGCGGATCTGGCGAAGGCCCTCAAGGATGCCGGCGTGGAGATCGTCTCCACCGGCTCCACCGCCAAGACCATTGCCGCCGAAGGTGTTCCGGTGATCGAGGTGTCGGAGCTGACCGGCTTCCCCGAATGCCTGGACGGCCGGGTCAAGACCCTGCACCCCAAGGTGCACGCCGGCATCCTCGCCGACAGCCGCAAGGACTCGCACGTCGCCCAGCTCGCCGAACTCGGTGTGGCGCCGTTCGATCTCGTCGTGGTCAACCTGTACCCGTTCACCCAGACCGTCGCCTCGGGCGCCACCCCGGACGAGTGCATCGAGCAGATCGACATCGGTGGCCCGTCGATGGTGCGCGGTGCCGCCAAGAACCACCCGTCCGTCGCGGTGGTGACCAACCCCGGTGACTACGACGCCGTGACCGCGGCCCTCGCCGGCGGCGGGTTCAGCCTGGCCGAGCGACAGCAGTTGGCCGCCAAGGCATTCCGGCACACCGCCGACTACGACGTGGCGGTCGCCTCGTGGATGTCGAGCGTGGTGGCCCCGCCGGTCGCCGACGCCGAGGGCAAGCACGAGCCCGACAACTCGCGTTTCCCGGAGTGGGCCGGTGCCACCTGGTCGCGCTCGACGGTGCTGCGCTACGGCGAGAACCCGCACCAGTCGGCGGCGCTGTACCTCTCCAACTCCGACTACCACGGTCTGGCCTCCGCCGAGCAGCTGCACGGCAAGGAGATGAGCTACAACAACTACACCGACTCCGACGCCGCCTGGCGCAGCGCACACGACTTCGACCAGCCGGCCGTCGCGATCATCAAGCACGCCAACCCGTGTGGCATCGCGGTGGGCGCCGACATCGGTGAGGCCCACCGCAAGGCACATGCCTGCGATCCGGTCAGCGCCTACGGCGGCGTGATCGCGGCCAACCGGGAGATCACCGTCGAGATGGCCGAACAGGTCGCCGAGATCTTCACCGAGGTCATCATCGCCCCCGGTTTCGCCGACGGTGCGCTGTCGGTGTTGCAGCGCAAGAAGAACATCCGCATCCTGCGGGCCGTGCCGCCGCAGCGCGCCGGGATCGAGACCCGACCCATCTCCGGCGGACTGCTGATGCAGCAGCGCGACGTGCTCGACGCCGCCGGCGACGACCCGGCCAACTGGACGCTGGTTTCCGGCGCCCCGGCCACCCCGGAGGTCCTCGCCGATCTCGAGTTCGCTTGGCGTGCTTGCCGTTCGGTGAAGTCCAATGCGATCCTGCTGGCCAAGGACGGTGCCTCGGTGGGCGTCGGTATGGGGCAGGTCAACCGCGTCGACTCCGCTCACCTGGCCGTCAACCGCGCCGGTGAGCGTGCGGCCGGCAGTGCCGCGGCCTCGGATGCCTTCTTCCCGTTCCCGGACGGCCTGGAGGTGCTCATCGCCGGTGGCGTCACCGCGGTGGTGCAGCCCGGCGGTTCGATCCGCGACACCGAGGTGATCGAGGCGGCGTCGGAGGCGGGCATCACCCTGTACCTCACCGGTGCCCGGCACTTCGCCCACTGATCCGTTGATCGGGCGCCCGAACACGTTCATCGGGCGCCCGATTCTCTTCACCGTGCCCCCGATCCCGTTGACCGGGCGCCTAATCTCGTTGACTGGGCGCCTAATCGCGTTGACCGGGCGTTCGATCTCGTTGACTGGGCGCTCGATCTCGTTGACCGGGCGCTCGTCCGCGTTGACTGGGCCCTCGATCGCGTTGACTGGGCGCTCGTCCGCGTTGACTGGGCGTGACGGGCGTCGCCGGTGACCATTCTGCAGTTCGCACTGCTCATCCTCGCGGGCTTCGGTGCGGGCCTCATCGGCTATGTCACCGGCATGGCCTCCCTGGTCAGCTATCCCGCCCTGCTCGCCGTCGGGCTGAGTCCCATCTCCGCCAACATCACCAACACCGTCGCACTGGTGTCGGTGGGCGTCGGCAGTATGAGCCAATCGGGGCGTGTGTTGCTCGACGGCGACCGGCGTCGGCTCGGAATCGGCGTCGTCGCCGCCCTGATCGGCGGCACCATCGGGGCCCTCGTGCTGATCCTCGCGCCACCCGACTCGTTCCGGATCATCGTGCCGTACCTCGTCGCCCTGGCGTCGGTGGCGCTGCTCGCCCAACCCCGGCTGCGTCGGATCGCCTCGAAACATGCTGACCGGCCCTGGATCTGGTACATCGGCCTGGGCATCATCTCGATCTACGGCGGCTACTTCGGCGCCGGCGCCGGAATCGTGCTCTTGGCCCTCGCCCTCGTCGTCACCAGTGAACCGCTGTGGCGCGCAGCCCTCTTGAAATCACTGTTCCTGGGCGTGGCGAATCTCGTGGCCGCCATCGGCTTCGCCTTCTCCGGTCACGTGCACTGGGTGGCCGCCCTCGCGATGGCGATCGGCTGCCTCGTCGGCGGCTGGTGCGGACCACCTGCCGTGAAACGTCTTCCCGCCGAGCCGCTGCGGATCGCCGTCGGAATCGGGGGACTGGGTCTGGCGCTCTGGCTGGGTATCCGGGGCTGACCCGCCGGCTCACCCGACTGCCGCGGTTGCCGCCCAGAATCAGGCCACCCGGAATCGGCCACCCAGAATTCGGACATCATCGCAGCCGTAGGACGATATTTCCTCACCGAGATGTAAACCCTGTTGCCGATGCACCATCGCGAATAGACATGCCTGGTGACTTTGTTCGTAGACATCACCGCCGACGAGGAACGCGGCGGGCAACCGGGTGCGGAGAAGACCGACACCCGGTCGCGGTGGCGCACCATCGCACTTCAGGTGGGCCTCCCGCTGCTGTCGCTGGTGCTGTTCCTGGTCGTGTGGCAACTGATCGCCATCAGCGGAGTGTGGACCGAGACCTTCGTCCCGCGCCTCGGCACCGTGTGGCAGGCCTTCGTGGACATGTCGACCACCCACGACGGCGTGATCGGCTACGCCGGCTACTACTGGTGGGAACACCTGTACATGACATTGCGCCGAGTACTGCTCGGTGTGGTGATCGGCGTCGCCGCCGGTGTGCTCCTGGGTCTGGTCATGGGGTCCATCCCGTGGGTCCGCCGGCTGCTCGAACCCTGGCTGACCTTCCTGCGGGCACTTCCGCCCCTGGCGTACTTCTTCCTCCTGGTCATCTGGCTCGGCATCGACGAGGCACCCAAGGTGACCCTGCTGGCCCTGGCAGCGTTGCCGCCCGCGGCGGTGGCGACGACGGCAGCGGTCGGCGCGGCGCCGGTGGCCCTGGTCGAGGCGGCACGCGCACTGGGCGCCTCCCGTCGTGAGGTGATCACCGACGTCGTCGTCCCGGCCGCCCTGCCGGAGACCTTCACCGGAATCCGGTTGTCGGTGGGCATCGCATACTCATCGGTGGTCGCCGCCGAACTCTTCAACGGCATCCCCGGTATCGGCGGTGTCGTCAAGGACGCAAGCAATTACAACAACACCCCCGTGGTACTCGTCGGAATCGCCCTGATCGGACTGTCCGGTCTGATCATCGACGCCGTACTCCGGGTGATCGAGCACCGCACGGTGCCCTGGCGCGGAAAGGCCTGACCTCTCATGACATCTCAACTCCGACGATCCCCGCTGCGTACGGTGGCCGCACTCGTCGCCGCCGTCACCGCGGTCCTGCTCACCCTGGTGGGCTGCTCGGTGGACAAGTCCGGCGCGGACTCCGGGAAGCCGACGATCCGCCTTGCCTACCAGTCCTTTCCGAGTGGCGACCTGATCGTCAAGAACAACCGGTGGCTCGAGGAGGCACTCCCGGACTACAACATCAAGTGGACCAAGTTCGACTCCGGCGCCGACGTCAACACCGCCTTCGTCGCCAAGCAGATCGACTTCGGCGCAATCGGATCCAGCCCGGTGGCACGTGGCCTCTCACAGCCGCTGAACATCCCGTACCAGGTGGCCTTCGTCCTCGACGTCGCCGGCGACAACGAAGCGCTCGTCGCCCGTAACGGCACCGGCATCGACACCGTCGCCGACCTCAAGGGCAAGCGGGTGGCCACCGCCTTCGCCTCGACCGCGCACTACAGTCTGCTCGCCGCACTCGAGCAGGCCGGGGTCAAGCCCGCCGACGTCGACATCATCGACCTGCAGCCGCAGGCCTCGCTGGCCGCCTGGCAGCGTGGCGACGTCGACGCCGTCTACACCTGGCTGCCCACGCTGGACGAATTGCGCAAGGACGGAAAGACTCTCATCACCAGCCGACAGCTCGCCACTGACGGAAAGCCGACGCTGGACCTCGGTGTGGTCGCCACCGACTTCGCCAACGCCCATCCCGACGTCGTCGACACCTGGCGCAAGGTGCAGGCGCGGGCGCTCACTGTGATCCACGACGATCCGCAGGCCGCCGCCGAGGCCATCGCAGCGCAGTTGGGCACCACCCCGGAGGACGCCGCCAACCAGCTGAAGCAGGGAACCTATCTGACGCCGGCCGAACTGGCCACGCCCACCTGGCTCGGTACCGAGGGCAACCCCGGCAACCTGGCCGAGAACCTGCACAGCGCAGCGGTGTTCCTCGCCGGCCAGCAGCAGATCCCGTCGGCACCGCCGCTGTCGACCTTCCAGGCCGCGCTCTACACGAAGGGATTGCCCGGTGTCCTCGAACAGTCCTAGCCCGGCGGTCACCGGCCCCACCCCTGGGGCCGCGAGCGACACTCGTCCGGAAACAACTGCGAGAAAAGCGATCTCACTGTCCGGTGTCTCGCAGAGGTACGGATCCGGGGCTTCGGCGGTGACCGCTGTGGGACCGGTGGACCTCGACGTCACCGAGGGCGAGTTCCTCGTCCTGGTCGGGGCGTCGGGCTGTGGCAAGTCGACGCTGTTGCGGCTGATCGCAGGGTTCGAGCCGCCGACCGCCGGTGAGGTGCTGGTCGGGGGAGCGGCCCCGGTCCCGGGGGTCACCTCCGGTGTGGTGTTCCAGCAGCCACGTCTGTTCCCGTGGCGCACCGTCGGCGGCAACATCGACCTCGCGTTGAAGTATGCGCGGGTGCCCAGGTCGGAGCGCCCGGCCCGCCGAGACGAACTCCTGGCACGGGTCGGGCTCACCGACACCGCCGACCGTCGCATCTGGGAGATCTCCGGTGGTCAGCAGCAGCGCGTGGCCATCGCCCGGGCGCTCGCCGCCGAGACCTCGCTGCTGCTGCTCGACGAACCGTTCGCCGCATTGGATGCGCTCACCCGAGAGACCTTGCAGGAGGATGTGCGGTCGGTCAGCGCCGATCTCGGCCGCATCAATGTGTTCGTCACCCACAGCGCGGAAGAGGCGGCCTTCCTCGGCTCGCGGATCGTCGTGTTGACGTCACGGCCCGGAACGGTGGCCCTCGATCTCGCCTCGCCGATCCCGCGGATGGGTGTCACCGCCGACGAGGTCCGTGACTCGCCCGAGTACACCGTGCTGCGCACCCAGATCGCGACCGCGGTGAAAGAAGCTGCGGTGGCAGGAACTTCGGCAGGAGGAGCCAGATCATGACCACCACTCACGTTCGGAGCACGCCCCACGCACAGACCGCCGGGGGAACCGTGACCTCCGGTGTCGAGTTCGACATCGACGAGTTCGGACCCCGATTCGGCGCCGAGATCCGCGGCGTGGACGTCGCCTCGGCGTCCGACGACGAGGTCCGCGCGCTGCGTCAGGCACTGATCGACCACAAGGTGATCGTGCTGCGCGACCAGCGGCTCGACGACGCCTCGCACATCGAATTCGGTCGCCGTCTCGGCGATCTCACCTTTGGTCATCCGGTGTGGAACAGCGGCGACGTGCCCGACGAGGTGTACGAGCTCGACAGCGCCGACAACGGATTCGCCGACGTCTGGCACACCGACGTCACGTTCATGCCGCGACCTCCGGCCGGCTCGATCCTGCGTCCGGTGGTCTTGCCGCGCAACGGCGGTGACACCAACTGGGCCGACGCCGAGCTCGCCTACGAGTCGCTCTCGGCGCCGGTACGTGACCTCGTCGACGGGCTGACCGCGACCCACGACGGCAACCGCGAGTTCGGCTACTACCTCAAGCATCGTCGTGACGGTCACGGAAATCTTTGGGACGGAAAGGAAGTCACCGCGCTGGCGCCGGTCAGTCATCCGGTGGTGCGGGTGCATCCGGAGACCGGCCGCAAGGCGCTGTTCGTCAATCCCGGTTTCACCTCGCACATCGACGGGGTCTCCGACGCCGAGAGCCGGGCGATCCTGGATCTGCTGTACGCCCACATCACCAAGCCCGAGCACATCGTCCGGCACCGGTGGCGGCTGGGGGATCTGGTGCTGTGGGACAACCGCAACACCCTGCACTACGCCAACCGCGACTACGGCGACAATCGGCGCGTGATGCACCGCATCACCCTGCGTGGCGACGCGCCCGTCGGACCTCGCTGACGCCCGGTCAACGGAATCTGGCGCCCGGTCAACGGAAACTAGCGCCCGGTCAACGGAAACTAGCGCCCGGTCAACGGGATGTGACGCCCGGTCAACGGGATCTGGTGCCCGGTCAACGGAAACTGGCGCCCGGTCAACGGAATTCGGTGCCCACTCGACTCGAGTGGGCACCGAAACTCGTTGAGTGGGCGCTTCTTCTCGTTGAGTGGGCGCTCGATCTCGTCGACCGGGCATTCCTTCGCCTTCGCCTTCGCCTTACGCTTCGCCTTCGCCTTCACTGTCATCGGTTGCGGCTGCCGGCGTTCCGCGATCCACCCACGGACCGTATTCAACCAATGGGTTGACAACATGCGTGATCCGGCGCACACTCGTATTCAACCGAATGGTTGAGGAGGATGACGTGGAGGACGACGGACTGTCCAAGGTGTTCGCCGCACTCGCCGACCCGACGCGACGCGACATGGTCGCCCGGCTCGCGGTCTCCGATGCGACGGTCGGTCAGCTCGCCGCCCCCTACGACGTCAGCCTCCAGGCGGTGTCCAAGCACCTCAAGGTGCTCGAGGACGCCGGTCTGGTGACCCGCACCCGTTCGGCACAGACCCGCCCGGTTCACCTCGAAGCGGAGGTGTTCGACCTCATGACCAAGTGGATCGAGCGGTACCAGAAGCGCGCCGAGGAGCGATACCAGCGTCTCGACGCCCTGCTGGCGGAGATGAACGACGACGCGCCGCCGCATCGTCGAGACGAACCCACCTCACGAGGAGAAGCATCATGAGCCCCACCACGCGCTACCCGCAGGCCGCCATCGAGGCCGATCCGACGGTCCCGATCATCCGCATCACCCGTGACTTCCGGGCCACCCCCGCACAACTGATGCGCGCCCACACCGACCCCGACCTGTTCATGTCCTGGGTGGGCCCCGACTCGATCAGCAGCAAGGTGATCGAGTGGGATGTCCGCAACGGCGGCAGCTGGCGATACGTCTCCACCGACGGCAACGGCGAGTACGGATTCCGAGGGTGTTTCCACACCGTCACCGACGACACGATCGTGCAGACCTTCACCTTCGAGGGCATGCCCGACGCGGTGTCGCTGGAGAAGTTGTGGTTCGAGGATCTCGGCGACGGCACCACCCGTCTGCACGCCCAGTCGCTGTGTGAGTCCTTCGAGGACCGCGACGGATGGCTCGCCTCCGGCATGGAGGTCGGTGTGAACGAGGGATATGCCCACCTCGACCGCATCCTCGAGGCCGGCGAGGTCTGATCCGGTGCCCGCACTCATCGACCTGTCCGCAGCCGATCGGCACCGTGTGATCGCCGCCGGCTTCGGCACGGTCGCCGACGCGGTGGACGATTGGGATCGACCGGCACCGGTCGACGGCTGGGCGGCCCGCGACGTCGTGGCACACCTGGTGGGGTGGATGACCGGATTCCTCGCCGCCGGTGGTGTCGAGGTGCCCGCAGCGCCGGCGCTCGATGATCCGCCGGCCGCGTGGCGAGCCCACACCGAACACATCCAGGCACTGCTCGACGAGCCGATCGCGCAGTCCGTCTTTTCCCATCCGATGGTCGGTGACCTCCGCCTGGCCGATGCGATCGACCGGTTCTACACCAGCGACGTCTTCATGCACACATGGGATCTCGCCACGGCAGCCGGTCGCCCGGCCGATCTCGATATGGCCTTCGCCGCGCATCTGCTCGACGGGATGCGGCCGATCGACGAGGTCCTGCGGAGCTCCGGTCAGTACGGGCCCGCGGTCCCCGTCGCCGACGACGCCGACCCGGTCACCGCCCTGGTCGGCTTCATCGGACGCGATCCGTCGTGGCGGGGTCCGGGTGGCCCGGCCGCATGACACCGCCGGCCGGGACGTGATGGCATGGCGCGCGCCACAGTACGGAGTACCGTGGTCGGGGTGGCAGAGTACTTCACCATCGGAACCACCGAAACCCGTCATCCGTCCCCGCGAACGTTGGGTGAGCTGCGTGCCAGTGGCCACGTGCAGCGCAGCGTGCGCGACGAGATCCGTAACAACCTGCTGACCGCCCTGCGCGAGGGCCGCGACCCCTGGCCGGGCATCGTCGGCTTCGAGGCCACGGTGGTCCCGCAGCTCGAACGCGCGCTGCTCGCCGGGCATGACGTGGTCATGCTGGGCGAACGTGGCCAGGGCAAGACCCGCATCCTGCGCACGCTGGTGGGTCTGCTCGACGAGTGGACTCCGGTGATCTCCGGCTCCGACCTCGGCGAGCACCCCTACGAGCCGATCACGCCCGCGTCGATCCGCAAGGCCGCCAACCTGCTCGACGACCTGCCGATCGAATGGCGTCACCGCAGTGAGCGCTACAGCGAGAAGCTGGCCACCCCCGACACCTCGGTCGCCGATCTCGTCGGCGACGTCGATCCGATGAAGGTCGCCGAGGGTCGTAGCCTCGGTGACCCCGAGACCATTCACTTCGGTCTGATCCCGCGGGCCCACCGCGGCATCGTCGCCATCAACGAACTGCCCGACCTGGCCGAGCGCATCCAGGTCGCCATGCTCAACGTGATGGAGGAGCGCGACATCCAGGTCCGCGGTTACACCCTGCGGCTGCCCCTGGACGTGCTGGTGATGGCGAGCGCCAACCCGGAGGACTACACCAACCGCGGCCGCATCATCACCCCGCTCAAGGACCGCTTCGGCGCGGAGATCCGCACCCACTACCCGCTGGAACTCGACGACGAGATCGAGGTGATCGAGCAGGAGGCCGACCTCACCGCAACGGTGCCGACCTTCATCACCGAGATTCTCGCCCGGTTCACCCGCCACGCCCGCGACCACCCGTCGATCGACCAGCGTTCGGGTGTGTCGGCCCGGTTCTCCATCGCCGGTGCCGAGACCGTCGCGGCCGCCGCGCTGCACCGCTCCGCGGTGACCGGCGAGGATGTCCCGGTGGCCCGCGTGGTGGACCTCGAGTCGGTCATCGAGGTGCTGCGCGGCAAGATCGAGTTCGAGTCCGGCGAAGAGGGCCGCGAACTGGAGATCCTCGAGCATCTGTTGCGGAAGTCGGTGGCCGACACCGTCCGTGCCCACCTCGGGGGTATCGACATGGCCGCCCTGGTGCATGCGCTGGAGGAAGGTGATCCGGTGGTCACCGGAGACCGGGTGACCGCCGCGGAATTCCTCGACTCGCTGCCCGATCCCGACGGCGTGACCGGTGTCCTCGACGCGATCGCCGAGCGGCTGGAGGCGACCTCCGACGGTGAACGCGCCAGTGCCGTCGAGCTGGCGCTCGAAGGACTGTTCCTGGCCCGGCGGATCGGCAAAGAGGCCGACGAGTCCGGCCAGACCATCTACGGCTGATCCAGATCCAGGGGGCATCACCCATGGTGCAGAAGAACTTTCACCGATCCCGCTATCAGCGGTACACCGGCGGACCGGATCCGCTTGCGCCGCCGGTGGATCTGCGGGAGGCGCTGAGCGAGATCGGTGACGACGTGATGTCCGGGGTGAGTCCGCAACGGGCACTTCGGGAATTCCTCCGACGCGGCAGTGCCGGCACCGCCGGTCTCGACCGTCTGCGCGAGCAGGTCAACCGACGTCGGCAGGAACTGCTGAAGAACCGCAACCTCGACGGCACCTTCGCCGAGATCCGCGAACTGCTCGACCGTGCGCTCCTCAACGAGCGCAAGCAACTCGCGCGTGATCTCGACGACGACGCACGGTTCGCCGAGATGCAGATCGGCTCGCTCCCGCCGTCCACCGCGCAGGCCGTCGAGGAGCTGTCGGAGTACCGGTGGCGCAGCCCGGAGGCCGCCGCCGACTACGACAAGATCAAGGATCTCCTCGGCGGGGAACTGCTCGACCAGCGGTTCGCCGGGATGAAGGAGGCACTGGAGGGTGCCACCGAGGCCGACCGCCAACGCATCTCGGAGATGCTGGCCGACCTCAACGAACTGCTCGACGCCCACAATCGCGGCGAGGACACCACCGAGCAGTTCGAGAAGTTCATGGATTCCCACGGCGAGTTCTTCCCCGAGAATCCGCGCAGCACCGAGGAACTCATCGATTCACTCGCCCAGCGTGCGGCCGCCGCCCAGCAGTTCTACAACTCGCTGACCCCGGAGCAGCGTGCCGAGCTCGATCAGCTGGCACAGCAGGCCTTCGGTTCACCGGATCTGATGAACCAACTGGCGCAGATGGATTCGGCGTTGCGGCAGGCACGTCCAGGCCTCGGATGGGACGACGGACAGCAGTTCTCCGGAGATCAGCCGATGGGACTCGGTGAGGGTGCCGCGGCGCTGCGCGACATCTCCGACCTCGAGGCGCTCTCCGAACAGCTCTCCCAGCAGTACGCGGGCGCCCAGATGGACGACATCGACATCGACGCGCTCGAACGGCAGCTCGGGGAGCAGGCGGGCGTGGACGCCCGCACCCTCGTCGAACTCGAGAAGGCGCTGCGTGAGGAGGGATTCTTCGACCGCACCGCAGACGGCCGACTCCGGTTGAGTCCCAAGGCGATGCGGCAACTCGGGCAGGCGATCTTCAAGGACATCGCCGAGGACATGTCCGGGCGCGGGGAGCGGCAGACCCGCAACACCGGGCTGCTCGGTGAACCGACGGGGTCGACCCGGGAGTGGGCCTACGGCGACACCGACCCGTGGGATGTCTCGCGCACCGTCGCCAACGCGGTGCTGCGGACCGCGGCGGAAGGGCATCCGACCTCACGCGATCATCCCGGCGTGCGGATCGACGTCCGGGACGTGGAGATCGCCGAGACCGAGGCCCGCACACAGGCCGCGGTGGTGCTGCTCGTCGACACCTCGTTCTCGATGGAGATGGAGGGCCGCTGGACGCCGATGAAGCGCACCGCGATCGCGCTGAATCACCTCATCTCCACCCGATTCCGCACCGACGAACTGCATCTCATCGCATTCGGCCGGTACGCGCGGTCGATCGACATCGCCGAACTGACCGGACTGCAACCCCGGATGGAGCAGGGCACCAACCTGCATCACGCACTGTTGCTGGCGCAGCGTCATCTTCGGCGGTTCCCCAACGCGCAGCCCGTCGTCCTGGTGGTCACCGACGGCGAACCCACCGCGCACCTCGATCCCAGCGGCGAGCCGTTCTTCTTCTACCCGCCGCATCCGCAGACCATCGCCCTGACCGTCCGCGAGCTCGACCACGTCGCCCGGCTGGGTGCACAGGTCACGTTCTTCCGGCTGGGCGACGACCCGGGTCTGGCCCATTTCATGGATCAGATCGCCCGGCGTATCGGCGGACGGGTGATCGCCCCCGACGTCGACGGCCTGGGGGCCGCGGTGGTGGGGGACTATCTGCGATCGCGCCGGGGTCGCCGGCGCGGCTGAACACCCGGATCGGTCGGGGTGGTCAGGCGGTCACCAGGCCGGCGGTTGCCCGGTGGGTGGCTGCCCGGTGGGTGGGTAACCGGTGGGCGGATAGCCCGGCGGATATCCGGGCGGGGCGGCCGGCGGGGTCTGGTCGCGGTTGCGCCGGTTGCGTCCGACCACCCACAGGATGATGCCGACGATCGTCACCAGAAGACCCAGCCCGCCACCGAACACCGCGAGCAGGACGCCGCCGACCCCGGAGAAGACGCCGCTCAGGGACAACGGCGGCGCACCGACGGCGTACCCGTCGCCGCAGTCGATCACGTAGTCGCCGGCAGCGGTGATCCGATACTGGGCGAAGGACCGGACGGTGGTGTTGTCGAAGGTGAACGAGCCCGACTGCATCGTCGACACGCGTTCGACGCCCGGACCGGTCACCGCGCAGGTCGGCAGCGGATCGGAGTAGGGGCCACTGACCGTGCCGGGAGCGTAGAGCGTGAGCTCGGTGTCGGCGTCGAGATGCCGGGTGACCGAGCCGTTGATCGCGAACGCCTGGGAGGTCTGGTCGGCGACCTTGCCGAATCCGTTGACCGCCAGGATCACCCCGACCACCACGCAGATCAGCATGAGAGCAGCGCCGAGCCACGTCAGGACCTTGCCCACACCAGCCATGTGCCGATGGTCGCACACAACCACGACGAACACCCCACAACTCCCGCCCCGGTATCAGGGTGGGACTCAGGGTGTTCACTCATGTCCCGGCCGGGCACGCGCGTCTACCCTGACTGTCGTGACCAGCGCACCCGAACCCCCCGCCTCCGACGACGGCCATTCGCGGATGCGGGCCGCCGACGCCGATCGTGAACTCGTGCAACAGATCCTGGCCGCAGCCCTGACCGGCGGGCACCTGACGGCCGCGGAGTACGAGCAACGGTCGGGGCGAGCGGTGCTGGCGAAGACCTTCGGTGACCTCGACACCCTCACCGACGACCTGCCGGTCACCCAGCTCGGGGTGGCCCTGCCGCAGCCCGGTGATCCCTACCCGAGCCGGGTGTCGTCGGGCAGCGGACGTGAACCGATCCGCAGTCGGCTGGCCATCCTGTCCGGGAGCGAACTCACCGGCGCGGTCCCCGTCGCCGAACATCTGTCGGCGACGGCGATCCTGGGCGGGGTCGAGATCGACCTGCGTGAGGTCGAGTTCACCGCACCCCATCTGACCATCCAGTGTCTGGCGATCATGGGCGGCATCGACATCGTCGTACCACCCGACGTCGCCGTGGAGATCGGCGGCGGCGCGATCATGGGCGGATTCGGCGGGGGCAAGGCCGCGGGCCCGGGCACCCCGGGTGCACCCACCGTGCACATCACCGGGTTCGCGGTGATGGGTGGCGTGGAGGTCAAGCGCAAGGAACGCGGCGTCGGCGGATGGGCGCAGCGGTGGGGGTGGAGCTGAGCCGGCCCGTCAGGCCAGCAGCCACGCGATGATCATGATCACCGGGATCGAGGCGAGGGTGGTGATCAGCGCGGTGTCGCGGGCCAGGACCTGGCCGCGCCGATAGCGCGTCGCATAGACCAGGACGTTCTGTGCGGTCGGCAGGGCCGCGATCACGACCTGCGCGAACAGTTTGTGGCCTTCCTCGCCGAAACCCCATCGTGCGATCACGTACACGAGTGCGGGCATCACGATCATCTTGAGCACCGTCGCCAGGGCGATGTCGCGGCGCGGACTCTGTCCCTTCTTGAACACCGCGACACCGGTCAGCGACATACCGAAGGCCAGCAGTGCTCCCGGCACCGAGGCGTTGCCGAGCATCTTGAGCGGTTCGAGGACGGCCTGCGGCGGCATCCAGCCGATCACCGAGATCGCGATGCCGACCAGTCCGCCGATGAGGATCGGATTGGTCAGCGGCAGGATCACCGCGTCGCGCAGCGGATTGCCGCCGCCGCGCTGTAGTGCGGTCTTGTCCAGGGTGACCAGCGCCAGCGGTGAGTAGATCAGGATCTGGAACAGCAGCAGCGGGGCGATGAACGACGCGTCGTCGAGTACGAAGATCGCGATCGGCAGACCGAGATTGACGCTGTTCACATACGACGACGACAGTGCGCCGATCACCACTTCGGGGGTCTCGCGATGCAGCACGAGTTTGGCGATCAGGAAGTAGAGTGCGCCGACCGCCAGGGCACTTCCACCGGCGATGACCAGGGTCGACGAGAAGATCACCGACAGATCGGTGGTGATCAGCGAGTAGATCAGCAGTGCCGGGGTGCAGACGAAGAACACCAGCCGGGAGAGCACCTCATGTCCATGGTCGCCGAGCGCGCCGGTGCGGCCCAGGACCACCCCGACGCCCACCATGATGAAGATGACGGTGAACCCGGAGATGACGCCTGACACCCGGGAGAGTCTAGGACGCCGGTGGACCACGGTCCGAATCGTGGCCGGGTCCGTGCGGTGACGGTCGGTCGAATGATCCGCGCCGTCGAGGTGTGGGGTGATCACAGGCCGGTTGGCTAGGCTGGCCGCGACCCGGATGTCGGCGGCGAGATGCCTCGCGTCGCAGAGATCAAGGACTCCGCAGGGTCCAGGACGGCACAGAAGTCCCGGACGCCGTGACGAGCAGGAGGGCTCATGTCCGCACCCCATGACGGTCCGACCGGTGATCCGGCCGAGGACCCCACCAGGATCAACCCGGTCCCGAACGATCCGGGGACCCCCGATCTGGTCAAGAAGCCGGCGCCACCGGCATACGGTGACGCCTCGGAGTTCCAGCCGACGCAGCTCGGACCGAACGTCGTGCCGCCGGTTCCGCCCGTTCCACCGCAGTCGCCGCTGCCGCCACCCTCCTACGGCGCCCAGCCGGAGACCCCGAACGTCTACGGGACCCCGCCCGGGTATGGGACCCCGCCGCAGGGCGACCCGTATGCCCAGGGTCAGTACGCGCAGGACCCGTACGCGCAGTACGGGACTCCCGGCTATGGCACGCCCGGATATGGTGCCCCCGGCTATGGCACGCCCGGATTTGGCGCCCCCGGTTATGGGACGCCCGGATACGGTGCGCCGGTCAGCCCGCCGAACAACAGCAAGGCCACCGCCTCGATGATCTGCGGCATCGCCGGCGTGGTCTTCAGCGTGGCGGGATGCTGTTTCGCCCTGGTGTTCTTCGTTCCGATGGCGCTGGGAATCGTCGCGCTCGTCACGGGAATCAAGGCGCGCACCGAGATCGAGGCATCGCAGGGCCGCGAAGGCGGCTCGGGGATGGCCATGGCCGGCATCATCACCGGTGCGATCTCGGTGGTGCTGGGTGTGGTGGCACTGGTCTACCTGATCGTCGGGACCGGCAGTTACCTGGTCAATCTGTAGCAGTCGATGTCGGTGTCCACCGGCGACGATCGGGCCGTTTTGGATCCTCGGCGCCGCGCCAGGTAGTCTGGTCGGGTTGCGTGACGCGCCCGGTTGGCTGCGTGCGCGCCGACCAGCTGGAACCATCCCCCTCGCGGAGTGGATGACTTCTGGTGAAGATCACGTAGAGAAGGGCACGATCATGGCTGTACCGAAGCGCCGGATGTCGCGGGCGAACACCCGCAGCCGTCGTTCGCAGTGGAAGGCGGACAACCCGGCATTGCAGGAGGTGAAGGTCAACGGCGTTGCGCAGCGCATCCCGCGTCGCCTCGTCAAGGCCGTCCAGGCCGGCGTCATCGATCTCGATCGTCGCTGACCCGACCGACCGGTCCACGACCGGTTCGCGAACTCACGCCGAACGCCCCGGAATCATCCGGGGCGTTCGTCGTGTCCGGGGCAGGTCCGCGCACCCTCGTCTGACACGATGAGTGGGTGCTGCTGCAGGTTCTCAACACCGCCGGTATCGCGGTGTTCGCGGCGTCGGGCGCCGTCCTCGGTGTTCGCAAGGATTTCGACCTGTGGGGCATCCTCACCGTCGGTGTGCTGACCGGTGTCGGCGGCGGCATCCTGCGGGATGTGCTGCTGGGCATCACACCACCGGCGTCGATCGACAACTGGACCCCGATCTGCACCGCCGCCATCTCGAGTCTTGTGGTGTTCTTCTTCCATCCGGCGTTCAGTGAGCTCCGCCGGATGATCCTCGTGCTGGACGCATTCGGCATGGGACTGTTCGCGACGACGGGTGCCGGGGTCGCACTCGATGTCGGGGCCAGTGCCTTCGCCGCGGTGCTGGTGGGCATGCTCACCGCGATCGGCGGCGGCATCCTGCGTGACGTCCTGGCCAACGAGATCCCGCTGCTGCTGCAACCGGCCGACCTGTATGCGATCCCCGCTCTGCTCGGTTCGGCACTGTTCGTGACGGGGGAGAGACTGGCACCGCAATGGCATGCGTGGTGGGTGGTCGCGGCGGTGATCCTGGCGACCGGGCTCCGGTTGCTGGGCCTGGCATTCCACTGGACGTTGCCGACAGCGCCGACGCGGACCTGGCCCCGACGCTGGACCCGGTGACCGCGGGTCTTGCGATCAGCGCGGTGAAAACCCCGGTTCACCGATACCGTGACGGCCTGATGGTCGTAACGTCGCCGGGGTGCTGGGGGAACACATGTCTCGGGGTCATCGGTCGGTCGGCAAACGTCTCGTCGTGCGCGCGACGATCCTGCTGTGCAGCCTGGCCGTGGTGGTCACCGGCGGGGTCCTCACGAGCGCGGTATCCGACGCCGCGCCGACGACGAGCGGCGTCGGACGCGGCGCGGGCAGCGTCACCCAGGCGTATCTGACCGGGGCGACGCCCGGGGCGTCGGTGGTGCTGCGGGATGCCGCCGGGACACGGGTCGGGGCCGGCCATGTGGACCGGCTCGGCTCGTTCCTGGTGCGTGAGCTCGCTCCGGGTGGCGGCTACCGCTTCGAGGTGGGTGGCCGGAGTGGCAACTCCTTCGCGGTACTCGGCGAGGCGCCGCCACCGACAGCCCAATTCGGCCAGGCCCTGCGACCCGGGATGAACTACATCCGGGTGCGTGACGGCATCACGCTGGCGGCGATGGTGCGACTGCCGGTGGGCAAGACCCTCGCCGACGGCCCGTTCCCGACGCTCGTCGAGTACTCCGGCTACCAGATCGCCGCACCCGGTGACTTCGTGCTCGGGGCGTTGGGATCACTGGCGCGGCAACCCGATCCACGCTCGCCGGCCATCAGCACCATGCTGGGTGGGATCATCGGTCCCACTGCCGGTTTCGCGACGGTGAACGTCGCGATGCGGGGCAGCGGCTGCTCCGGAGGGGCGTTCGGCCTCTTCGACCTGCCCACCACCTACGACGGCTATGACGTCGTCGAGACCGTTGCGCGCCAGCCGTGGGTGGCCCACCACAAGGTGGGCATGGTGGGGATCTCGTTCTCCGGGATCTCGCAGATCGCCGTCGCCGGGACGCGGCCGCCGAGCCTGGCGGCGATCGCCCCGATGAGCATCACCGACGATCTCTACTCCACCGGGTTCCCCGGCGGGATCTTCAACACCGGCTTCGCAAACACGTGGCTGGCCGAACGGCAACGTGACGCCGCACCCGCACCGGCCGGGGGCCAACCCTACCCGCGGGTGGCGATCGCAGACGGCGACCGGATCTGCGCCGATAACCAGCGACTCCGGCTGCAGTCGGTCGACGCCGAGCGTCTCGTCGCCGACAACCCCACGCGCACACCGTCGGTGCACGACCACCGGTCACCGTCCTGGTGGGCGTCGCGGATCACCGTTCCGGTCTACCTCGCCGGCGCCCTGCAGGACGAGCAGACCGGTCCGCAGTGGACCGCGATCATCCCGCGACTGGCACACAATCCGAACGTGTGGGTCAAGATGATCAACGGATCGCACTTCGACTCCACCCATCCGCAGATCCTCGGACCGTGGAACGAGTTCCTCGACATCTTTGTCGCCCACCGTGTCCCGACCCCGAAACCTGCACTGACCGCGCTCGGCCCGGTGCTCTACGAGGCCACCAGTGGCACCCCGGGCCGGCCGATCGTCACCGCGCGTCATCCCGATGCGGGGTCGCTTTCCCGTGCCCGGACACTGTTCGCGCAGGACCCGCGGATCCAGGTGTTCTTCGGCAACGGCAACGGCACCGGCACCGTACCGCCCGGCAACATGAGTGCCCCGTGGTCGGCCGGGTTCTCGTCGTGGCCACCGGCTTCGGTGGGTGACGGTCATCGCCTGGCGCTCGGGGTCGGCGGAACCCTGGGCGGCGCCGGCGGATCGGGTGAGGTCTCCTTCCGTCCCGATCCGTCGGCGCGACCGGCCGGCACGCTGGATGTGACCGGACCGTCGATGCTGCCGTGGAAGGCCCGCCCACCCTATGACTGGGCGCCGATCCCCGGGCAGGCCGGCGTCGGATTCACCAGTGCGCCACAGCAAACCGACACCACGGTGGTCGGTCCGGCGAGTCTGGACCTGCGGCTCGCGTCGTCGGCACCCGACACCGACCTACAGGCCACCGTCTCCGAGGTGCGGCCCGACGGTCGGGAGCAACTGGTCACCACCGGCTATCTGCGGGCGTCGTTGCGGGCCACCGACGATGCCGCCACCGCGCTGCACCCCGCGCGCGATTGGCTTTCGCCGCAACCGCTTCCCTCCGGGTTCAGCACCGCACGGATCTCCCTGGAACCGATCGCCTACACCTTCCGCGCCGGATCGCGGATTCGGGTCACGGTCACCGCACCCGGTGGGGACCGCACGTCGTGGCGGTTCGACACCCCGGCCACCGGCGGCCGCATCGTCGACACCCTGGCGCTGGGCCCGGGCGGGTCGTCACTGGTGTTGCCGGTGGTGCCCGGACTTCGGGCCGGTAGCCCGTCGGCGCCCTGCGAAGGTCTGCGCGGTCAGCCGTGCCGGGTCTACACGCCGGCGTTCAACGGGGGATAGCGAACGGCCACCGTGATCGCGTCTGATCGGTGATCGAGCGGGTGTCGTCGCTTGGGTTTCGTGCTGCTCGTTGGTGGTTGAGCAGGTGGCCTTCGCTTGCGCTCCCGTGCTGCTCGTTGGTGGTTGAGCAGGTCGTCCTCGCGTAGCGAGGCCGTCCGGTTGTCGAAACCTCTGTCAGCGGTGGTTGGGAGGTGATCGCTCTGAGGTGGTCGCTTTGTGTTGTCGGCCGGC
>NZ_BCNF01000093.1 GCF_001485495.1 Gordonia desulfuricans NBRC 100010
CCTCCGCCGGCCGACCTCACCAACGTGACCACCTCGGCGGCGATCACCACCGCTTCGAGGGTCGTCGCATCGCACAGTCGACGCACTGGCGTGCGGCCGGGAGCACCTCGAGGCGGTCGGGGCCGATCGCCGAGCCGCAGGCCTCACAGCGGCCGTAGGAGCCCGCACCGACACGGTCGAGGGCGGCGTCGATCTCCTCCAGACGGACGCGGGACCGCTCGATCAGGGCCGCCCGCCCGTCGTGTTCGCTCATCGTTGCCCGCTCATCATTCCCTGTGCTTGTCTGTCCCTTTGTACGCCGTGCAACCCACGAGATCCGACGACCACGGGTCCTGACGCTCTATGTCGCACGCGTGTGCGAACATGGTCATCGTGAGCGCACGCAAGAGCAGTGGACTGACCCCAGAAGACCTGGAGACGCTGGCCGCCGGAGTGACCGCAGGCAAGCGCGTGACGGTGTATCTCGCCGATCCGGTGCCCTCGCTCGGCCTCGAGGCGGGGGCGTCGGCGCGGGTGGTGTCCGTCGACGGCTCGACGGTGACGGTGAGCCCCAAGGGCGTCGACGATCAACTCCCGTTCGAGGCCAACGAGCTGCAGCGCACCCGCGTCTCGGCCACGACGCCCGCGGCAACCCGACGGCGACCCGCCGCCGCGCCGGTCACATCGGGCCCGTCGCAACCGCGAACTGCCGCACCCGCACCCCAGACGGCGACCGCAAACCGACCGAAGGGCGCTGCGGCGCCCAAGGCCGTCACGCCCTCGAAAACCCCTGCGCCGGTGCCGAAATCGCCGGCCGAGGACCACATCGGACAGCTTCGGGCGCAGCCGGCCACACCCAAGCCGACGCCGGTGCGAGCCACCCGATCGGCCAAGTCCTCGAAGGCCTCGGTCAGTGTCACAGTGACGGCGAGCGGGGAGGGGCCGTGGACGGTCGTGGTGTCCACCGGCAGCAAGAAGCACAAGTCCACCGAGGTGTCGGCAGACCGGGTGGCACGGGCGATGCGTGAACTCGGCGACGACGTCGCCATCGACGCCGTCGACGGTGTGATCGCCGCCGCGAGAGAAGCCGCCCAGAAGCGGATCGACGAACTCAGTCTCGAACTCGAGACCGCACGCGCGGCACTGGCCCAGCTCGACGGCAACGACGAGGGCCACTGACCGGATCACCTCCGCATCACCGCTGGGTGGTCAACACTCACACGTCGCCGTACGTCCGCCGACGACCAGCGGACGGTCGGTTTTACACCACACCTCATCGGCACTGAAGCGCCCATCACCCGACAGTGCGCAAAGTCGGGTGTGTCTATCCTGAGGCGTGATCTCCTCATCATCCCGGTCTCAGGCGTCAGGACGGATTCGTAGCGCAGCGTTCGCGACAAAAGTGATGTCCGCGGAGGAGGCGGTGGGCTTCATCCACCCCGCCGACACGGTCGCGATCAGCGGTTTCGGTGGTGCGGGCACGCCCAAGGCGGTCGTCCCGGCGCTGGCCGAGCGGATCCGGGAGACCCGGGCGACGGGCTCGAACTTCACGATCAACCTGCTGACCGGGGCCTCGGTGACCTCCCAGACCGAGAAGCTGCTCACCGAGGTCGACGGTATCGCCTTGCGCATGCCGTATCAGGCCGAGTCGACGGCCCGGAAGAAGATCAACGACGGCCGGATGGACTACGTCGACATCCATCTGTCGCATGTCGCCCAGCAGGTGTGGGAGGGCTACTACGGCAAGGTCGACGTCGCCGTCGTCGAGATCGCCGGGATCACCGAGGACGGCGAACTGATCCCGTCGTCGTCGATCGGCAACAACAAGACCTGGCTGGACGTCGCCGACAAGGTCATCCTCGAGGTCAACTCGTGGGTGCCCGCGGAGATGGAGGGTATGCACGATGTGTACTACGGCACCGCACTGCCACCCAACCGCACACCGATCCAGCTGACGCGGGTCGAGGACCGCATCGGTCAGCCGACGTTCCGGGTCGATCCGGCCAAAGTCATCGCGGTGGTGGAGACCCACGGTCGTGACGGCGCCAACCCGCTGACCCCCTCCGACGGCGTGAGCCAGGCGATCGCCGGCCATGTGCTGGACTTCTTCGCCCATGAGGTGCGTGCCGGGCGGCTGCCTGCCGACAGTCTGCTACCGCTGCAGGCGGGGATCGGCAATGTCGCCAATGCGGTGCTCGGCGGACTCGACCGCGGTGGTTACAAAGGTCTGACCTGCTATTCGGAAGTCATCCAGGACAGCATGCTGCGCCTGGTCAAGGACGGGACCGTGGCACATGCATCGGCCACCGCCCTCGCGCTCAGCGAGGAGGGGATCGAAGAGCTGACGGCGAACATCGACTTCTATCGCGAGCACATCATCCTGCGCCCGCAAGAGATCAGCAACCACCCCGAGATCGTCCGTCGGTTGGGCGTGATCGCGATGAACGGCATGCTCGAGGCCGATATCTACGGAAACGTGAACTCGACGCACGTCATGGGCACCAAGATCATGAACGGCATCGGCGGTTCGGGTGACTTCGCGCGCAACGGATATGTGTCGATGTTCTTGAGCCCGTCCACCGCGCGAGGCGGCACGATCTCGGCGATCGTGCCGATGGTGCCGCACGTCGACCACACCGAACACGACACCCAGGTCATCGTCACCGAACACGGTCTGGCGGATCTGCGCGGTCTGTCACCCCGTCGACGGGCGCATCTGATCATCGAGAACTGCGCGCACCCCGAGTACCGGCCGATGCTGCACGACTACTTCAAGCGGGCCGAGGCACAGCCCGGTGCCGGCCAGACACCGCACCTTCTCGGCGAGGCGTTCGGCTTCCACCAGCGCTATCTCGAGACCGGATCGATGCGCTGACCGTCGCAGACACCGGCGACGTCACTGCGCGGCCGGACGGTAGGCGGTGGTGACCTCCACGGGTGCCGGCATCGATTCGCCGTCACCGAAGTACACCGTCCACCGGGTGTCCGACTTCTCGTATAGCTCGGATGAGCCAGCCCGATAGAACACGAAGCCGCTGGTGGACGACCCGGCCTGACAGCTGTAGCCGAACTCGAAACCGGCGGGCGGCATGGGCCATGCACCACCGCTGCGTGCCACGCAGCGCCTGCCGTTGGCGAGTTCCAGTGCCCACGGGAAGGAATCCGGTCGCGGCGCATCCAGCACCGGCAGGGATCCGGAGTATCGGTATTCGGCGAGCTGTGTGGCCCACGGGGCGAAGGTGCACAGCAGCCTGCCGGTTCCCGGCCAGCAGGCATTCGCGCCGTCGGCGGCGGTGCCGCATCGGTACACCCCTGTGGTGGCGGCGCCGAGCGCATTGGTGCAGTACTCGATGGTGCTCGAACTCCACGACGCTCCGGTCTGCCCGACGACGAAACCGTTGATCGGGTTCCCGGAGCGGTCGGCGGCCACCACGTTCACCAGTGCGGGCCCGGAGGTCGAGGCCGAATCGTGGGACGCAGAGGACGAATCACCGGGCACCGCGGCGGATACTCCGGCCCGGGACTGGACGGTCGGGGTGCCGCCGGTGCTCACCGTACAGCCGACCAGCGCGCCGACCGCGGTGACCAGGATGGCCACGATCACGGCCGTACGGCCCCAACCGGTGTGGGCGTGGACGGTGCGGCGGGATCGTGGACTCGGCATGTCGCCGAATGCTATTCGAACGTCCCATCGGGTGAGTCGTCGACTCGCGTCTCAGCGGTCGCCCGCGTCCAGAATCGTCCGATCGGCCGACACACCCGGATGGCGACGGTGCGTCCGGTCGTACCGAGCAGGGATACGAAACCTCAACCGCGTGAACGAGATCGCCTCCGGTTCCACCATCGTCGACGATCGGCGGGCGGCGACCACACCCCGGATGAGACGAGATGGACGGTGAACGCCTCGGCGTCAGCCACCGACCCACCCCGTTGACGTCCCCGGGCCCAGGCCATGAAGGCTTCGACGAACGCATCGCCGAGCTGGGCTCGCGCCAGGGGCATGTGCCGTGCCACCTCTCCGGCCCGCTTGCGCAACAAGGCGTCTTCGGCGATCCGGAGCCGGTCGACGTCGAAACCCGCAGGGGCGGCGCCACCGGCGACCAACGCCCGGACCAACTCTTCTTGACGTTGCGCCAACGACATCCGCGCGGCGACGAGCTGTTCGCTCATGATGCGTCCTCCCACCACCTGCTGCCGGTCGTGATCCGGTCCATCCCCGCCGCATCGGCGATGCTGTCGAGTTCGGTGAGCAACTCGCGCGCCGGCGGGTAGCGTCCGTCGCGTTCGAGCATGAACGCCGGGACCCGCCCGGTGCCGGACAGACGGGCGACGAGTTCGAGGACCTCCGGCGGAACCGGCGCGGTATGGGTGTCGTGGTAGACGTGTCCATCCGATTCACCGCCTGCCACATGGCTGTACGCGATGCGATCGGTCGGCAGGCGATCCAGTTCGACGACCGGGTCGAGTCCTCGGTTGCGCGCACACGCATACACATTGGCGACGTCGACGAGGAGATACACGCCGGTGCGTTCCACCAGTTCGGTGAGGAACTCGGCATCGGAGTACTCGTCGTCGGGCCAGTCGAAGAGGGTCGCGATGTTCTCCACCGCCAGCGGAACCGGTATGCCGTCCTGAGTGCGTCGGATGTTCTCGGTGAGTACGTCGAGGGACTCGCGGGTGCGCGGGACGGGGAGTAGGTGACCGGCCTCCACACCGCCGGCCCGGACGAACGCGATGTGCTCGCTCACCACTGGTGACCCGAACTGTTCCGCGGCGTCGGCGAGTACCCGGATCCGCTCGGGTGTCACCGGTTCGGCACCGCCGAGCGACAATCCGATCCCGTGGGGGATCACCGGAACCCCCAGATCGCTGATCGCCTCGGTGGGGAAGTGCGGAACGCTCTCGGCGATGACCTCGACGAAGCCGAGTCCGGGGAGGCCGGCATGGACGGCGGCGATCTCCGGCCGCCATCCCACGCCGATCCCGGTGATCAATGGTGTCGTGTTCATGATGTTCACCCCTTCGCGGGTCTCGTCTGCTTCTCCGACTTGTCGTCGGCGCGGTGTCGTGGTCCAGTAGAGGGCCGTTGTGGTGCAGGGCCGTTGTGGTGCAGGACCGTTCGGGTGCCTTCTCGTCGAACGACCCTGCCCATCCGCCGCGGTACTCATCCACTGCGGTACTCATCCACCACAGCCGCCACCCCCTCCGCCGCCACCACAGCCTCCGCAGCCGCCTCCACCGCCACCCCCACCGCAGCCTCCGCCGCCACCACAGCCGCTGCCGCCCCCGCAGCCGCCACAGGAGAATCCCGAGCCGTCTCCGCCACCGTCGCCACCACCGGAGGAGATGTCCGCGGCGTACGACGCGGCCGCGACACCCGGCGCCAGATGGGTCAGTGCGAGAGGCCCGAACAGCCCGGCGGCGATGGCGAGGGCCCGAGATCAGTGCCGCGGACATGGATCACTTCTGGAATCCCTCACCGAATTCGGCCCGCGAGGCCGAGCGCGCCGCCGAAGCCCACCGGACCACCGCATCCGATGACACCAACCCCCTCACCAAAAGGGAACGTGAGGTCGCCGATCTGATCGCCCAGGGGCTCAGCAACCGCGCCATCGCCGACCAGCTGGTGGTCTCCCGCCGTACCGTCGACGGGCACGTCGAACGCATCCTCAACAAGCTCGGTGTGGGCTCCCGCACCCAGGTGGCGGCGTGGCTTCATGCGAGGTCGTGAAGAACCCGAACAAGCCGGTCACGGCACACCGTGACATCGGGTGTGTTGTGGCACCAACGGATTCTGGCAGGATCGACCCGATGGGCGGCGGGCGAGGTGAGAGGGGATCGGTTCGATCCGTCTCAGGGGAAACCCCTGGGTACATGTCACAGTTGGTTCCTGCGTCCGGCGCCACACGGCACGCTCCGCGTGCGACCCGGCGCCGCGGCACTGCGTTCTGGGTCACTGCACCCGTCGCCCATCGCCTCCCCACGACCGTGCCGGTACCCGGTGGTGCCGATGAGTGAGCCGTCCCTTCCGGCCGGCGAGGTCGCGGCGGCCGCCGCCGAGTTCTCCCGGATCCTCACCGCGTGGACGAGGTCGGAGATCGTACGCGCCGTGATCGCGGTCCTCCCGTACGACGTGGCGGCCGAGGCCGGCAACCGGCTCTTCGAGCGGACCCCGCACGAACCCCGTCACCCGGCGGCGGCCTTCGTCGCGGCACTGCAACCGTGGACGCTGCCGACGCCCGTCACGCGCACGTGGGACCTGACGGAGCCGGTCCGAGCAGACGGCCTCCCGGCGGGCCTGCCGGATCTCCACGACGTCGAGCAGTTCGCGTACTGGCTCGACTTCACCGTCCCGGAACTCGAATGGTTCGCCGATCGTGGGGGATGGCTGCGGACCGCTCGACCGCCGCTGCGGCACTATCGGATCTGGCGGCGTGCCAAACGTGACGGGGTGCGCGTCATCGAGGCTCCGAAACCTCGGATGCGAGAGACCCAGCGTCGCCTGCTGCGTCGGCTCGTGGAACGCATTCCGGCGCATCCCGCTGCTCGCGGCTTCGTCCCGGGTGGTTCGACCGCGGCCTTCGCCTGGCCCCACACCGATCGGCCGTCGGTACTGCGCGTGGATCTGCGGCATTGCTTCGAGACCGTGACCACCGCACGCGTCCGACGTGTCTTCGCAGATGTCGGCTACCCGCCCGCCATCGCACGTCTTCTTGCCGAGATCTGCACCACCGCAACGCCTGTCGACGAGCTGACCGACATCGACCACACCCATGCCTCGCTGCTGCGGTACCGGCATCTACCCCAGGGGGCGCCGACGTCGCCGCATCTGGCGAACCTGGTGATGCGCTCACTGGACCGCCGCCTGGACGGCTACGCCAGGCACAACGGACTGCGCTACACCCGCTATGGCGACGATCTCGCGTTGTCGGGGGACGACTTCGACGCCGACCGCGCGCTGTGGGTGGTGCTCCAGGTGGTCGGCGACGAGGGATTCCTCGTCCACCCCGGCAAGGTCCGGATCATGCACCGCCACCAGCAGCAGCGCCTGGCGGGACTGGTCGTCAACGACCGTCCACAGGTCGCCCGGGCCGACTACGACAACCTTCGGGCGTTGTTGCACAATGCGATCCGCGATGGCGCACAAGCCCAGAACCGGGACGCCCATCCCGACTTCCGGGCACATGTGTACGGTCTGATCGCCTGGATCGGGTCGACGGGAACGCTCCGCCGGGATCGCTTGCTGGAGATGGCGGCCCGGGTCGACTGGGATTCGTGACGATCACCGACCACCTCGGCGGAGCGGTCCTCACCGGTTCCCACCTCCGACTTCCGGACCTAGCTGACTGCGGTCAGGTGCAGGACGAGGGGGAGGGTCGCGACCGAGAGGACCGTCTGGGCTCCGGTGATCGAGGCCATCAGGCGGGCATCACCACCCATGCGTCGGGCCAGGATGTACGCCGATGGCGCGGTGGGGACCGCGCAGATGATCACGATCGCCGCGAGGGCGGTCGCGGTCACCCCGAATGCCGAGGCGATGGCCGCGCCCGCCAGGGGGAGTGCGACCAGTTTGAGCGCGGCGGTCAGCACGATGTCGATGCTGTCGCGCAGGCCGATGCGCACGGTGATGGCCGCGCCGGCGACCAGGGTCCCGGTGACCAGTGCGGGTTGGGCGAGCATCTCGATCGGCGCCGCGACGACGGCGGGCAGACCGATACCGCCGAGATTGAGGGCGAGCCCGGCCACACATCCCTGGATGAGCGGGTTGGTCACCAGCTGGCGCACGATGGCGCGCGGTCCTCCGGCACCCTCGCCGAGGGCCTGACCGTAGATCGACAAGGTGGTCACCGAGACGATGTTGACCAGCGGCACCATGATGGCCGCGGCAAGCGCGAAGGCGGCGATCCCGTTGGCGCCGTGCAGGGCTGAGGCGAACACGAGCCCGATGTAGGTGTTGATCCGGACGCTGCCCTGGACCAGTGACGTCAGTTGCGGACCGTCGGCGCGCATGGGCCGGCGCAGGGCCACCAACAGCACGGCGAACGTGAGGACCGGGACCGCGAGGCTCACGACCATCGGGACGAGGGAGATCTCGGTGAGCGGGGTCTGGGCGATCGATTCGACGAACAGCGCCGGGGTGAACACGTGATAGCTCATCCACTCGGTGCCCCGCCAGAAGCGGTCGTCGGTGACGAAGCGACGTTTGAGTACGGCGCCGAGGGCGAGGATGAGCACGATCGGGATGATCGCGGTGGTCACGAGCTGCATTCCCACGACTGTGATGCAATGGGTCAGTGCAGTTCAACCATGACAACATGACGGGCGCGATACTGGCGGCCGACCTCGTCAACCTCCTGGCCGACGATCGCTGGACGATCGTGGCCGTCGGCGAGGTGTTCGCCGAGCACTCGATCCGGTGGCCCGACCTGGACGACCGGACGTTGATCGAACTGCGCCGATGGACCACCCGACTGCGCACGGTGTTCACCGCGGCGACCGAGAAGCGCCGATGCGAGGCCATCAACGCACTCCTCGTCGACGGCGTCGCCAGCATGTATCTCACGACACATGATGGGCTACGGCCGCATCTGCATTTCACGCCGGACGAGGACGACGTGGTGAGCCGGATCATGGCGGTCACCGCCGGCGGCCTGGCGATCTTCACCGTCGAGGCCGACGGCCGGCGACTCGGACGATGTGCGCGCATGGGATGCCGACAGGTGTTCGTCGACACCAGCCGCAACGGTCGCCGCGCCTATTGCTGTACCCGCTGCGGCAACACCGACGCGGTACAGCGTCATCGAGCAAGGGCGGCGGCCGAGCGCGGTAATGAGTGAAAGGCACCAAGCCATTGCGCGAGACTGCGGGACTGCGGGACCCGGCGGATCAGCCCTGCCCGCCACTGTCATCCACGATGCCGTGGAGCGCCATCTCGATCATGGTCTCCCGCCGAGGATTTCACCAATTCCCTGCCGGTATGGCGTGATGGGGAAGTCGGGGAAACGCGCAGCGAACTTGGTGGAGTCGAAGATGTTGTCGACACCGTATCGCGGTATCAGTTCGGATACCTCTTTCGCAGACTTGTCGAACAGGCTGCCGATGGTGAAGGCGACCGCGGGGATCGTCGCATGGCGGATGCGGTGGCCGGTGATCTCGCGGGCCACCGAGATCATGTCCGCGTAGCTCGGCCGCGCGGGGTCGACCGGAAGATGCCAGGTCTGGCCGTAGGCGTCGGGCGTGTTTCCGATCAGGCCCATCGCGCGGGCGGCATCGGGTGTCCAGATCAGGCTGCGTCGGGTGTGCGCGCTGACCGGGATCATGGCCCGCCGACCCTGCCGAATCCGGTCGAAGACCGCAGAATTGGTGAGGCTCTTGGTTTTTCCCGGCCCGTAGAACTCTGGCGCGCGACAGATCACGGCGTCGACGGCACCGGTGCGCATCTCGTCGAGCAGCATGGTCGCGATCGTGGCGCGGACAACCGACTTGCGGCCGGCCGGCCGGAACTCGGTGTCCTCGGTCTGCGGGGTCGAGGTACGCGGATACATGTAGGTGTTGTCGAAGAAGACCAGCTTGGTGCCGTGTTCCCGGCATGCGGCGATCGTGTTGGCCATGATGGCCGGGAACTGCCGTTCCCACCGTGTCGAGTCCATCGGCAGGCCGACGGTCAGGTAGGCGATGTCACTGCCCTGGACGGCGCGGGAAGCGGCGTCCGGGTCGGTGAGGTCGGCAGCAAGGAGCTGATCGGTGTCATGCCTGCGCACCGGATTCCGGCTGACCAGACGGATCTCGTCGGTAATGTTCTCGTACAGGTAGTCGGTCAGCACTTCGGCGATCTGCCCATTGGCGCCCAGAACGGTCTGCATCTGTTCCTCAACTCGGGGATCGTCGGGCGCCTCAACCGGGATCAGGATCGATTGGCCACCGAGATCGGCTCGACGGCGTCGCGATTCGGTCCGTTCGTCGACCATGGCGGCGCGGGCACCCATGAATGTTTACATCGCTCACATCAGGTTACGGCCGAAGGTGGGTAGCGTCAACACCGCCACGCATCGACCCATGGCAGTCATCCGGACCGCACATGACCGGCCCCTCGGCGGAGCCGCGTCGACAATCGAGCACAATGGGCGGACGAACACGACGGGCGGACGAAGGAGGTTCGACAATGGCGGCCGACACCAAGAAGACCTATCACCACGGCGATCTCCGTGCGGCGCTGCTGGAGTCGGCAATGGCCATGCTCGAGCGCGGCGAGTCGTTCTCCATCCGCGCCGTCGCCCGCGAGGCCGGGGTCTCCGCGACCGCGCCGTACCGGCACTTCCCCGATCGTGATGCACTGGAGTCCGCGTTGGCCGCCCAGGGACTCCGCGACCTCAGGGCCGGCCTGACCCGGGAACGTGAACTCCCCGGCACCGTCGAGGAACTCGCCGACCTCGGCGGGGCATACGTGGAGTTCGCACTGCGCCGACCGGCGCTGTTCCGCCTGATGTTCGGTAACGAGTGCGACCACGAGAGCGAGGAGCGCGTGCGTGCCGCCGCCGAGGTGCACGAGTTGCTGGCGACCGCCATCACCAGGGTGTTTCCCGACTCCGACCCGATGGATCTCGCACTCGGCGGGTGGGGCCTGGTGCACGGCATGGCCTACCTCTACCTGGACCGAAAACTGACCAGCCCCTCGATCGGCAGCGTCGTCGCGCAGGTCCGATCCTCGTTCATCGCCGTCCTCGAAGCCGGGGCGGCCTCGACCCATAGCTGATCGCGCCCGCGACGCCAACAGCATCATTGACGCCTTCGGCCATCACCGCTAGCCTCCATGTAAGCAGTGCTCACATGGATGTGCGCTCGACTCGTCCGCGCGTGCCGGGACACCGCGATACCACCGAGGCCGCACCGTCCATCGAGAAGGAGGCCGACCATGCCCACCCGCATCCTCGACGTCGTCACCAACGTCGGACACTACGACGACCCCGAACACCGCACCGGACTGTGGCTGTCCGAACTCACCCACGCGTGGAAGATCTTCGAGGACAGCGGTTTCGAGCAGACCCTCGTTAGCCCGGACGGCGGCGCCGTCCCACTGGAACCGCGTTCGCTGAAGTTCCCCAACTACGACAAGACCGCCAAGGCGTGGCGCGCCGACCCGGCCAGGATGTCGCTGCTGGAAGGCACCCGGGCTCCAGCCGACGTCGACCCCGCCGACTACGACGCCATCTTCTTCACCGGCGGCCACGCGGTGATGTACGACTTCCTCGACAACCCCGGACTGCAAGGGATCACACGCGAGATCTATGAGCGCGGCGGTGTCGTCGCCTCGGTCTGCCACGGCTACTGCGGGTTGCTCAACACCCGTCTCTCCGACGGTTCCTATCTGATCGCGGGAAAGAAGATGACCGGGTTCGCCTGGCAGGAAGAGGTTCTCGCACGGGTGAACTCACTCGTCCCGTACAACGCCGAGCAACTCGCGAAAGAACGCGGCGCCCTCTACGAGAAGGCACGACTGCCGTTCGTCTCCTACACGGTCGTCGACGGCAATCTGGTCACCGGACAGAACCCGGGCTCGGCCAAGGAGACCGCAGAGAAGGTCGCCGCGCTTCTCTGACCATCACCAGGGCCATCACCGAACCGCGTAGAGCCGCGTGACGGCATCCACGAGTTCGGTGAGCCCGTTCGGTCGCGCATCCCGCCACCAGACCAGGTGCACCGGGATGCGCGGCCCGTCCTTGACGGGTCGATAGACGATTCCGGGGCGGACATGATGGTCGGCGGTCGCCGCGGCCGTGCTCCCGACGCCGCGTCCTGCCGCGATGGCGTCGAGCCAGCTGTCGACGTCGGTGGTCTCGATGAACTCGGGCGGGTGCTCGAAACCACGCCACAGCTCCTCACCGGTGGTTCCCGAACGAGGGTCGATCACCACGGTGCGTTCGGCGATCTCGGCCATCGTGACCTGGCGGCGCCTGGCCCATCGGGGGTCGTCGGAGGCGTATGCGACGAAGCGTTGTTCGAGACCGACGACCACCGAATCGAAGCGGCGCACGTCCACCGTGCGGCGCACGATCGCCACGTCGCACAGCCCCTCGGCCAGGCCCGCCGTGGGGGAGTTGTGTCGCGCGAGTTCGAGCTGGATCGCCTCGTGGTCTCGGGCCCATTGCCGCTGCAGGGGAGCGGTGTGACGCCCGAGTGCGGCCCACGCGTATCCGAGCCGTAGTTGTCCGTGCCGGGTCTGCAGGAACTGCTCGAACCGTTCCGCCTCGGCGAGCAGGCGACGCGCATGGGGGAGGACCTCGAGTCCGGCGCTGGTCAGTTCACACCCGCGCGGTACGCGACGGAGCAGCCGATCGCCGATCACACGCTCCGCCGAGGCGATCGTGCGCGAGACCGCGGCCTGCGAGATGTGCAGTTCCGCAGCCGCATCGGTGAACGAACCCAGCTCGGCGCACATGACGAAGACCCGTAATTCCCGCAGGGTGACATCCATAACCAAACCGTATGGCACCTCCGATTCATGCACTACTCGAATCGCCGACCAGCACCTACCGTGAGTCCGTGACCAGTCAGCACACCGCCACGCACCCATCGAGGCCGACGCACTCGGCGGAGACCGCCGGCCCGCGGCAGCGGGCCGAGGGTATCGCGATGATGCTCGGCAGTTCGGCGTCGAATCAGGTCGGTGCAGCGCTGGGCGCCATGGCCTTCCCGACGATCGGTCCGGTCGGTGTGGTGGCCGTTCGACAGTGCGTCACCGCGGCCGTGTTGTTGCCGGCTGTTCGTCCGGACTTCCGGGGCCTGAGCCGCGGGCAGTGGCTGCCGGCCCTCGGGCTCACCGTGGTGTTCAGTGTCATGAATCTCGGCCTGTACCTGGCCATCGAACGAATCGGGTTGGGCCTGGCGGTCACGTTGGAGTTCCTGGGGCCGCTGACCGTCGCGATCGTCGCCTCCGGCCGCGTCCTCGACATCGGGTGTGCGATCGTCGCCGCCGCCGGTGTCGTCGTGCTCACCGATCCCGGGCCGACCACCGACGTCCTCGGCGTTGCGTTCGCGCTGGCTGCCGCCGCATCATGGGCCGCCTATATCCTGTTGAACCGCAGTGTCGGCCAACAGATCCCGGGCCTACAGGGCACGGCCGTCGCGAGTGCGGTGACAGGCGGACTCTGGCTCCCGGTGGCCGCGATCTGGTTTGTCATCCACCCGCCGACGACGGCCGCGATGGTCCTTGCCATCGCTTGCGGACTACTGTCGTCCCTCGTCCCCTACATCTCGGATGTGGTGGCACTGCGTCGTGTTCCGGCGGCGATGTTCGGGACCTTCTCGAGCATCAGCCCGGTCTGGGCCGCCCTCGCGGGATGGCTGATGCTCGGACAATCCCTCGCCTCGACGAATGGGTGGGTATCGGCCTGATCGTGGCAAGCAACATGATGGTCTCACTGCTGGTGTCCCGTCGTGTTTCGTTGTCGGGCAGGCCTTCCCGAGGACGGTGACCGGCAGGTCACCCGAGCCGAGCGGCCTGCTCGTGTCCGGGGTCGACGACCATCACGACGAGCAACTCCGCAGTCGCGTCGAGGGGAAGATCGCCTGGCCGAATCGGAACCGGGACGATGATCCCGAACAGGCCTGCGGACTCGACGCGGCCCACCTGCCCGGCGGTGCCGGCGACCACGCCACCCACGTCGGCCAGGACCCCTGAGATGTTGAGCCGGGGATCATCGAGATCGACTCGGACACGTCCGCCCTCCGCCGGTACGGTTGGCCCGAAACATGGTGCGGGACCGACGATCGTGAGTGTGCGACGTCCGCGGTCGGCGGCAGCTCTGGCGTTCGCCGCATCCGCGGGCGTCGGTGCGGTCAGTTCGAGGTCGTCGAGGACGACGTAGACCCCACCGGCGCCGAACTCCGCTCCATCGTCGGCCACGATATCGGTGGCGAACCTGTCGGCGGCGTCCACCGACCGGCGGAGCTCGCGAGGCGATTGCCCGGGAGCGGGGGAGGCCTCGTAATACAGCTGTTCGACCGTTGCGACGACACCGGTCGCCTCCACTCCGCCGGGAGCATTCTCATGCCAGGACAACGTCAGTAGCATCGGCTGTCCGCATGGATCGCCGTGGCCGGGATCCCATCGGGCGAAGGCCTCACCCACGCCGACGACGTCGCATTCGCGATCCCAGCGGGTGCCGCTCTCAGGACCGGTCGGCGACGGATGCGCTGTGAGCCGTCCGCGTACCGTGTCACCGATACGCGGGGGCTTTCGGCAGCAGCCGTACTCGAAGGCGTCGATGTAGACGCCGATTTGCGGGGAGCTCGGGGAAGAACTGAAGGTCAACTCACTCATCGGAAGTTCGACAGACCGGCGCGCGAAGGCGTCGGGTTCCGATGCACCGCCGACGAGGGTACAGACCTCACCCGGCCCTGTCCACAGCCAATCACGCAGGTGTGGTGGCGATCTGACCTATAGCGGGTGGGACTACCGGGTCACCTCGGTGACGAACTCCGCTATCGCGTCCTGCATCTGCTGTAGTCCGGGTTCTTCGATGGGGTAGTGGCCGCCGTTGTCGAGCATGACGGTGGTCACCGGCCCGCGTGAGATCCTCGACAGCACAGGCTTGCTCAGCTCCAGCGGGGACCACCGATCTTCGGCGGGTTGGGTGAGCAGGATCGGGCAGGCGTCGAATTCCCCAGGCTCGACGGCGGGGGCAGGTCATGCCGACGATGGCGCGCAGCGTGCCCTTGGACGCCTTGGCTGCCACGTGATAGGTGAGCATGCCGCCGGCACTGAGGCCGTCGAGCACGATCGGCGGATCCGATCATGACAGCGGTCAACAACAACGCTATCGCCGAATGGAAGGCCGGACTCACCACGTACTGGAGGGATGCCATTACTGCCGGCGAGCTACCCGAAACAGATCTCGACATCGGGGTGGGGTCGCTGATGACGATGATGGTCGGGCTCCAGGTGACAGCCGTACTCGGTGCGGGCGAATCGACTGATCGAGTCCAGATCGCACTCCTTGACTCGATACTCGGCGTCACGTCCGAGCCATCGTTGAGGTGACGACGGGGATCGTTGCTGCACAACGCAGCGACCCATCAGCCTGGGGTCGGGACGCGATAGAGGCGCCGGGGCGCTCGCCTGTATCACCGGACTCGACACAACCGTTGCGTACCCGGGAACATAGCCAATCGCTGGAATGGCCTAAACCGGATTCGACACCACCGCCGGGGCGGCTGGGTAGCAATACGTCACTGTGACGTTTTGGCACACTGAAACCCCGACGCGAGAGAAGCGATCAAGAGGACGCGTAGCGATCTTGCGAGATAGAGAGCCATCCGCAACTAGGCAAGTCTCGCAGCCGAACCACACAACGATGCCCGCCAGCCCAGGGACAGAACATGTCCCATTACAGAACGGAAGTCGCGATCGGCTTTGCGGAGATCCACCAATCTCGGCGAACATTTGCGGCCGTCGTCGATCACAGGCCGGTCTGGCTGGAGACGACCGCCAACCAGCCTCAGCACGCTTCGAGTCGATATCACTAGGTGCGTTGCGTGCCGATAAGATACATTATGTTAAGTAAAACACTGCATATTGCATCAGATGCATGTGGGGACTTTCTCATGGCCATGGACAACCCCGCGATCTTGCTCACCCCTACATCTTGTGGTCGCAAGAACCTGTTCCACGCACCGTCAATCAGGAAGAGCCTACAAACCCGGGGCGGTTCATCCTATAGAAGTCGGAACTAAACCTGGAGTACTTTTCATGTTGGTCTGGAGCAGGAAGTGGGCAAAGGATGGCGATCGCCGATAGTGATGATCTGGACCCGAGGTGGGTTCGCTCGCGGGCGCGGCTGTTGGATGCTGCCGCGACCCTGCTCAGCAGCGGTGGGGTCGAAGCGGTCACCGTGGGGGCTGTAACCCGGCTATCTCACGTAGCCCGCACCACGCTGTATCGACATTTTGAGAGCACCACTGACCTGGTGACAGCGACCTTCGAGCGGCTGTTACCTCAGGTGGACAAACCTGAAACCTCGCAGTCGATTCGCGATGACCTGGTCAAATTGATGCAACGGCAGGCCGCCCTCATCGAACAAGCTCCGTTGCAGTTGACCACACTGGCATGGTTGGCAATGGTTCCCAAGCAACATGGCGAAGAACCAAACACACTGGCGCCGTTGCGGATGCGAGTTGTCGACCAGTACCGAGAACCCTTCGATCGAGTGTTGACAAGTAGCGCGGCCGTCGCTGAGCTCGACGATCCGGACTTGACCATGGCGATCACTCAGCTGGTAGGCCCTCTGGTATTCGCCAAGCTTACCGGGATTCGCGCGATGAATGTCGCTGATCTCGAGCGCCTCGTCGATGACTTTCTTGCGGCGCACAGGCGGCGCCTGCCTACTTAGCCTCCCCCCTTTCATTGCTACGCTACAACTTGTAGCGTAGCGATACCGGTGGTTCCGATGTGGGCCAGATGAGTAGGAGAGGTACCCGCGAATGGTGGTCCATAGTCCCGATGGCAAGCGCAGCGAGTACAGCTCCACGTTGGGACGGGTCGCGCGGTTCACTTTGACGCACAAGTCTCTGGTCATCGGGGTGTGGATAGCTGTCGGGGTGGTGTTGGCGGTGCTGTTTCCTCAGTTGGAGACGGTGGTGCGGCAGCAATCGGTAGATCCGATCCCTGCAGGGGTTCCGTCCTTTCAAGCACTTGATCAAATGGGTGGCGCTTTCGGGGAGAAGGGCGCCAAGACCACTGTCTTCGTGACCATGGAGAACCCGAATGGGTTTACCGAGGTCACGCGAGAGCGATACGACGCGTTGGTCGTACAGCTCCGTGAAAATTTTGACGATGTGCAGTCGGTTCGTGACTTGCTGTCGGATCCGATTACTGCCCGTCAGGCGTTGAGTGAGGATGGCAAGGCCTGGTATTTGCCCGTCGGGGTCTCGGGGACACTGGGCGGTCCGGCGGCGACTCATGCGGTGGAAACCGTCCGCGAGACCGCACGCCGGGTGTTTGAAGATACTGGAACCGCTATCCATGTCACCGGACCGGCAGCCACCTTCAGTGACCAGATCGTGAGTGCCGAAAGAGACCTGGTCGTGATCACTTTGGCCACAGTCGCGCTGATCGCCCTGATCTTGCTGGTGGTGTATCGATCGCTGTTCACAGCACTGGTGCCGTTGCTGGTGATTGGGGTCAGCCTTGGGGTGGGCCGCGGTGTCTTGTCCGCACTAGGCGAACTCGGAATGCCAGTGTCGCAGTTCACCGTCGCGTTCATGACGGTCATTCTGCTCGGGGCAGGGGTGGACTACTCAGTCTTTTTCGTCAGCCGCTATCACGAGCGGTTGCGCCAAGGCGCGCCTACCGCGGATGCTCTTGTATACGCTACAGCGACGATCGGACGGGTCATCTTGGCCTCGGCGGCGACGGTGGCACTGGCATTCCTGGCCATGGTGTTCGGCGAACTGAGCGTCTTTTCCACCTTGGGCCCGGCCTGCGCGATCGCGATTCTCATCGGGTTCCTCGCCACTGTCACCTTGCTGCCGCCGGTGCTGCTGCAGGCAGCCCGCTTCGGTTGGGGCAGCCCCCGGCGAGACCTCACACGCAAGTACTGGAATCGCGTGGCGGTGCTTGTCGTCCGCCGCCCAGTCCCCCTTTTTGCCATAGCGATGGTGGGGCTGATTGTGCTGAGCCTGATCGCGATGAGTATCCACATCACCTATGACGACCGCCAGGGCCAACCCGCCACGACCGACAGCAACCAGGGATACGCGATGCTTGACCGCCATTTCCCCGCAGACGTGACGGTTGCTGAGTTTCTTGTCGTGGATGCGCCGATAGACCTACGTACCGCCAGCGGACTTGCTGACCTTGAACAGATGGCTTCGCGGGTATCCCAAATTCCCGGGGTGACTCGTGTCATCGGCGTCACCCGTCCCACCGGCGACAAACTCGAACAGGCTGAGCTGTCGTGGCAGAACGGTCAGATCGGGGACCAGGTGGCGGGCGCCGTCGCAGACGGCCGGCAACGAAAAGGCGACCTCGAGCAGTTGCGCTCCGGTGCCAACCAGCTCGCCGACGGGCTGGCCCAACTCGACACCCAGCTACGCCTCAACCTGACGCCACTCGCCGATATCCTCACCCAAGCAAGCGCCGCCGGTCAACAAATCCAGCAGTATCAACCACTCCTGCGTCAGCTCGCCGCGTCCGCGCCCGCAATCGACCGCGCTTCACAGAACGCCCCACAACTTGCCGCCCTGACCCGCCAAACATCCGCGGCCCTGGCAACAGTGACCTCAATCCTGCCCATCCTCGACGCAGCACCCTGGTGCGCCCAAATCCCCCAGTGCGCAACCCTGCGCGCACAGATTCGCGACCTCAACGCCACCATAGGGAATGGACTGCTCGACCAGATCACTACCCTGTCAACACAACTCGCACAATTAGACACGCCCCTAACGACGGTTACCGACCAACTCGCCGCGACCGTCAACTCCCTCGACTCCACCCTGAGTAGCATCAACAACCAAGACCTTCCGGACAAACTTACTGAACTCCAGACTGGCGTGAGTCAGCTCGCCGCAGGATCACGACAACTCGCCGGCGGCGTGTCCGCGCTGATCGACAGCAACCTTCAGCAACTAGCCGGGATGGCCGCCCTAGCCACGCAACTGCAAACCTCCGCCCGCGAAACCGCCGGAACAGACTCCGCGACCGGCTTCTACCTGCCACCTCAAGCCAGCGCAGACCGCCGCTTTGTCGATGTCGCTCGCCAGTTCGTCTCGCCCGACGGCCATACCGTTCGCTACGCGATACAAACCAGCTTCGACCCCTATAGCACCGAAGCCATACAACTGACCAACACCATCACCGATGTTGCGAACGCCGCCAGGCCAAACACCGCCCTGGAGGACTCCCACATCGCGATCGCCGGATTCCCTGCCATTAACGCCGACCTGAAACGCTTACTCGCCGAAGACTTTCGACTCCTGGCACTGGCAACTCTCCTCATCGTCGGCCTGATCCTGATCCTTCTCCTCCGCGCGCTCATCGCACCGCTGTATCTCCTAGGAACCGTCGTCCTCAACTACACCGCGGCACTGGGCATCGGTGTCCTGATCTTCCAACACATCCTCAAGACCAATATCGCCTGGCCTGTGCCGCTATTGGCTTTCATAGTCCTCGTCGCCGTCGGCGCCGACTACAACATGCTGCTCATCTCTCGCCTACGCGAGGAATCCCAGAAAAACATACGAATCGGCGTTCTACGAACCGTTACCTACACCGGATCGGTCATTACCTCGGCCGGCCTCATCTTCGCTGCCAGCATGTTCGGCCTCATGGCTGGCTCGATCTCGATCATGACCCAAGTCGGACTGATCATCGGTGTCGGACTTCTGCTAGACACCTTCATCGTGCGCACCATCGTTGTGCCGACCATCGCGACACTACTGGGTAAAACCAGCTGGTGGCCGAACAACGAAACCGAAACGGGGACTGTCGCTGATTCGGTGTAAGTGGTTTTGATCGCCCCCGGCGTGGGGCAGGAGGAATCACGACGATGACCGACAAAAATCGGGGGCGTGGATGCCCCGGTTCCGTGACCTGGGTGTGGCCCGACGTCCCCTACTGAAACCTGACTTGGCTCAATTTAGTGTCCACCACGGATTGCGGTGAGGGCTTGTTGCAGGTCGTCGGGTAGTGGGTCTGCGGCGTTGATGGTGTGCTCGCCGACTTTGATGGTGATGGCGCGGCACTCGCCACAAGGGTGACCCTGCATGTCAACAGGATTCGCACAGCCGGGCAGTACACAGCGGGGGACTAGTTCGAGTGTCATGGCGAGCCGTTCAGTCGTCGAATTGGACCCAGGACGCGAGCGCGTCGACGAACGAGTCGGCAGGGGAGAGCCCCTGGTCGTAATCGTCGCGCCATGACCAGTCCGGCAGCTCAGCGAGCGGTTGTCCGCTGTAGTCGCAGGCGTTGGCGTTCACCTGCCGCAACCATCGGGCGAAGTCGTGGTCGTCGCCGGCGCGGTCGGCGATCCTGCTTGACGTTGACGTTCGGCGTGTTCATCTCGGCTCCTTGTCGGTCGATCTCAGAAGTGGGTGAAGGTGCGGGTCGGGGCGAGCTGGTCGAGGCCACATCCCTCGCATGTCCAGTCACCGTCGGAGTGGACGTACTCGGCGGGAACGAGCTGGCCGTGGGTTCGCATGAACGCCAGGACCTCACCGATGTTCTCGGCGTCGAAGTCGCACGGGCCGCCGCGAGCGGTCGTGATGGCGCAGTGTGTGCAGAGCTGGTAGGTGATGGCGGCAGCGATCCCCATTGGTGAGCCTCCCGTTGTGAGTGCTGGTTTCGTTCGCACTGGCCATCTCTTTGCCGGAGGGAGTAGGGGGCAAGGGTGTTTACAGCGAAAAGTCATTCGGGCCGCCAGGCCTGAAACCCGATAGGGCGAATGAGTTTTCGCGACCCTTGCGGCCTGCGAGGGTCAAGCCCCGAGTAGTGGTGTAACTCGTTTCTGATCCTTCGGGGGTCAGGCGGGTAGTTGCATCAGTGGATCGGTGGTTATCGGCTGATGAAGAGGCTAGCCGCGTGACTCATGGCAGCCGACCGGTGCTCTTCGGCGCCGTGCAAGGTGCGCTGAGCCGGAACATGATTCACGTGCAGTTTCGTCACTGGTGACGTAATCCGTTTCCCTGCACCTTAAACTGGTAACGGGACGTGTTGAAGTGGGACGAGTAGCGGGACTGAGAAGAGGCTACGGCCGCGCCAGGATCACGAGTCTGATCCCGAGCACCGAGACTGCATCGCCCCTGTCTTAGTCGGTAGATACATCCCACGGCGCCCGACGCCACTTCTCGGTGTCGCCAGTTCGTTGCAGCAAATACTCACCGAACCTCTTGTGGATCCACTTTTCAGGGTCTTCGTCGGACGGTGCGTTGTACGCATCCCGCCAAGCGAACAATTCTTCCCCGTAGGCGGGTCCCATCTCGTGGAGGGCGAAAAGGTGTTCAGCAGTTAATGACGAGGCTCAAGAAAGTTCCCCAGGTGTGCTCACTGAAATTCCCCACCCGTGGGCGGTTTCTACTGTAGCGACCTTCTGGTGGGTGCGGTGGCGGTGCGCTGGCTGTGGGTGCGGGCGTGATGGTCACGAAGCCGGTAGGAGTCGCCGTCGAGTTTGAGCACGACGGAGCGATGCAGCAGCCGGTCGAGCATGGCTGCGGCGACGGTGGTGTCACCGAGCACTTCGCCCCATTCGGCGACGGACCTGTTGGTGGTGATGACGATGGATGTTTTCAAATATCGTTGCGCCACAACCTGAAACAAGGCTGAAGCGGCTTCGGCCGGCAATGGGAGGTAGCCGAGCTCGCCGATGACGAGCAAGGTGGGTCCGGCGAAGAATCGCATGCAGGTGGCCCAACGTCCTTCGATCGCGGCTTTGTGGCAGCGTGCGGCCAGGTCGGCGGCGGTGGTCACATAGGTGCGATAGCCGGCGTGGACCGCGGCGTTCGCAAGCCCGACCGCCAGATGCGTCTTGCCCGTACCCGGCGGGCCGATGAGCAGCACGTTCGTCGACGATTCGAGGTAGGCACACGTCCCGAGTTCGCGGATCAGCGCCCGGTCCACGCCGGGCGCGGCGTCGTAGTCGAAGCCGTCCAACGTGGCCGGGGTGGGCAGGCACGCGAACCGCAACCGCCCGGCAAGCCGTCGGGCTTCGGTGGCATCGACCTCGATGCCCAGCAGGTGCTCGAGAGTCTGGGTCATCGACCACTCGTGCTCGCTGGCGGCCGCCAAGACTTGGGGCAGGGCTTCGGCTGCGGCGTCGAGTTTCAGGACGGCGAGATGTCCGCGTAGTTGCTGGTAGACCGAGATCGCTGATTGTGACTGTGACCCAACACTATTCGAAGAGTCCAGCCCAGCATTGTCGGTGTCGGTGTCGGTGTCGGTGTTGGTGTTGGTGGTCATGGGAGGTGGGTCCTGTTCTGTGCGGCGCGTTCGTACACGCTCATGTCGATGATCGATGCCTGCGGGCCGGTATCGTCGGTGTTGGTTGTGTTGTGGCGCAGTGTGTTTGCGGCGTCTCGGGCGGCCTGGCCGGGTGGGATACGTTCTTTGCGGCGATGCGGCCGACGGCTGCTGGAGGCGCCGGCTTTGGCCAGGGTCTCCAGCGCGACGACATGCCCGTGATCACGCACTTGGGCGCCCGACCCGGGCGTGGCGAGGCGGTGCCGCGCGATCACGATGCCCGAATCGGTGGCGATGTCGATGTGTCCGTCCCCGAGCCGCTCGCTCACGGTGACTTCACTCATCGCCACCTCCGGCGGCACCGAGTACTGGTTGCCGCGCCACGCCACCAGCGCCTGGCGCGATACCGTGCGCATCTCGGTGAGCGTGGCCGGATACGGAGCCGCTGGTGGGGCGCTGAGCGGTTCGCGAGCGGCCACCGTGATCACACTCGCCCGACCATCAGAGGTCGGGCGCATCCGTGCATCCGAGCGGGTGCGGCAGAAGGTGTCGCAGCTGGTTTGCGCTTGTTCGGGTGTCGTCTCGTCGGGAAGGGTGCGCCACCAGCGTTGTGCAGCAGTGTGATTGGACTTCTCCACCACACCCTTGCGATTGCCTCTGCGAGGTGGGCACACATCGACCGAGACCCCGTAATACTTGGCCACGCCAGCGAACTCGGCGGTCAACGCGCCGGTCGACGGGTGGCAAACCGTCGCCATCCGGTCAAATCGCCACGACTTGGTGACCCCGCCGAGTCGGCGGGTGATGCGGTCGATCCCGGCGATCACCTGCGGGCGAGTCATATCCGGCGCCAGGTAGCCCCGCCATTTGCCGGAATGCGCCAACGACCCGACAAGCAGGAATGCTGTTGAACCCCAACCCCATTCGTCCGGCGGGTTCGGTAACTCCACCCAATCCCATTGCGTCTCCTCACCCGGCGGATGCTCGATGACCGCGTTCGCCCGCTCCGTCACCAGGGCGCACGCCTCACATGTCGGACGCAGGCCACGTTGCCGGATCTGGCGGGTCAATGTCGGATAGGACTGGGTGTAGCCGAGGTCCTCGAGCTCGTCGCACAACGTCCGTGACCACAGATGTGGGTCCTCAACCAGACGCGCGGTGACGTAGGCCAGGAACGGCTCGAACGGGTCCGCCGCCGACTTCTTACGCTCGCCCGGGCTGCGCTCACCGTTGAGGTAGGCGCGAATGGTTTTCCTGTCGTGCCCGGTGTGGCGGGCGATCGCCGAGATCGTCCACCCCCGTTTGTGTAGTGCATGTACTTCCACATCGTTCTCCCGTGTCAACATGAAAGCGGGCCTCCCGAGATAGTTGGTGAGTGGTCAGAGACCATCAGCATCACGGGAGGCCCGCCTACTCTGGCGGTGCCACACGGGTGGGGAATTCAGATGAGCATCACTGGGGAATTTCGATGAGCGCCGTCATTAACGAGAAGTGAGGCCGACCATTAGGATCTTCCGTGACCTTCCAAGGCGCCGTACAGTCGACTGCTCTGTCTGCAGTGACCGCAAAAGTTGCAGGTGCACCCACCCGATCTGCGATACGCCACAACTTCTCAAGGTCCTGCATATGCAGACCGCGCGCACGGACTTTGCATTCCCCAACAATCCATTCACCGTTGCCAAGTACAGCAAGAACATCAATCTCAGAAGACGGATTCTGCGAACCCGCTTCGAACAATTCGACGCCAGGGTAGACACCAAACAACGATCCATCGCGCCGCCCGAGCACCTGAGCAAGTTGACGCATCGCCAGCAGCGCTGGAAGTGCGTCAGACTGATTTGCTCGGAGAAGTGTCTCGCTAGCCCGATACTGATGGTCGATCTTCATCGCATCGAAAGGGTCTGCGATTTCCCGCCCACAGCCGTGACAGATCAGAACAGGCACTGTGTCCTTGAGTGTTCGCCACTGCGTGTGGTTGCAGCTAGGGCAAATGGCCTCAATACCGCGCAAGAGAACCCTATGCGCCAGCGCCCAGCCAATCCACGCTGACGTTTCGTTCTTCGAGAGTCGAAGGTAGCCCCTTATTCGGTTGAAATTCATATAGGTAGTCTCGTCGAGTTCTGGTGACCCAATTGCCTCATCAAGTCGAGAAGACAAGGCATCGTACTTGTCCGCCGCGGTCAGCTCGTCTGACCCCGCCAGGAATTGATCTAGCCGGCGTTTGACCAAACTCGAGTGACCTCGCCGCGTGAGGTTCGACATCAGTTCGATTACACCCGGGGATGCCAGCATTGAAAGGTCCCCGGAGGTCGCTCGAACTAGATGCTCGCCCGCAACGCCAGGTTCACTGAGTCGGACTGTGAGTGAACGGTCTGCTGCGAGAGCTCGCAGAACCTCCAACCCGCTCGGAACGCAGATCTGAGAGAACCCATTGAGGCGACCTACCGTAGAGAGCTGGCCGTGGAGATAGCCAGTTTCCCCGTACCTGCCTCTCCGCATCGTGGCACTCGGAGGCAGTCTGTGCCTAGAGATGATCGTCGTACTTCTGAGCCACGTTGCATTGCTCGACCCTAAGTAATGTTGGCCTAGGACCTCGATATCAGTCGGCGTGAAGGATGCGATGGCTGCTTCGCCGGCTTCGAACTGCGCGATATCAGTTGATGTCACGCAGTAGCCAAATATCGGTCCAATCAGCTTTTTCGAATCAACGACCCGCAAGGTCGTGGCCTCAGCGAGGTCTTGCAGCCGGTCCATTGGAACACTCAGCGATGTTAGTGCGATATCATTGGCAAATCCGAAATGGTGATGAACATTGAACTCATGCTCTAGGTAAACCAAGTCACCAAGCACACTATTTGTCAGAGGAATAGCGAGTGGGAGCTTTTTGGGGTGGGCGAAACGTGCCCGCAGATTCCATAGCAGAGCTAAGTCCGAAATACTTCCTGGTTCGTAAACAACAATTATGTTTGGACCAAACGATGAACGTTCCGGCGATTCCCCCCAAGTGAACCGTGAGTTTGCTGGGAGCCCCTTGTTGAATCCCGCCACCATTCCAGATGGAAGGCGTTCTCGAGTCAACGAGACAGCGGAGGTAGCTGTCGGATCAGTTGTACGAGCGACGAGATCCTGAATCGATGGGTCGTCGACACCCTCGATCGTCAGAATGTCCTCGAACTTCAGGTCGATCCTCAGGTTGTTGTATCGGTTACGGTCTCGATCAGGAGCTTCGGGAAGACTTCCCAGAACCCCTAAGTAGGCGATGTACCACGGGTCGTCCTTGGACAGGCCTCGCGCCGTTAGCACTCGACGTCTCGACAGCTCTGCCACCTCTATAAGCTGAAGGAGTAGTGATTGAGTTGATCCTGAACCGAGGCCAGACAAGTCATCCGCCATTGAACGGCTGAGGATCGAACGTCCGTCTATACCGTCAATGTTGCTTGCGACCAGCATCCTCCGACATGGTGGAGGCAGCGTCGAAGAAGGTCGAACGCGCACAGTTAAGCCTGGATGTCACCGGCGACATCAAGGTGACGCTCGACCACTTCTACGGAATCGAGATCGAGGAATGGCCAGCGCGTATCGCGGAAACCGCCTTGCTGCTCGTCGACCATCTCGCCAACCAGCAGATGGCCGTCGAGTTCGGCATAGCCCCGGACCGACTCCCGATTGTCATCGCACCGACCATCAAGAACGCCAACGCCCTCCATACCGACTGGGCGTCTCTGGTTCCGGTGTCCGACGACGTAGTCATCCTGGGAAACCCTCCCTTCATCGGCCAGTACACCAAAACAGCGCAGCAAACCACCGACACCAAGACCATCTGGGGTTCCCGCTACAACGGTTACCTCGACTACGTCACCTGTTGGTATGCGAAGGCCATCGACTACTACGGCAAGCACGCTGGCAGGTGGGCTTTTGTGTCCACCAACTCGATCTGCCAAGGCGAACCAGTGGAGTTTCTGTGGCGGCCGATTCTCAACGCCGGGTGGAGATGTCGCTTCGCTCACCGCTCCTTCCAGTGGGTCACCGAAGCCCCTGCCGGGGCAGCCGTCCATGTGTCCATCATTGGCTTCGACAAGCTCACGAGCCCGAAGCCGATACTGTGGACGTACCCGGAGGGCGGCAAGGGCGAAGGCAACCCTCGCCAGGTACCCAACATCAATCCCTACCTCGTCGATGCACCAAATATTCTCGTCAGCAACCGGACGAGGCCGATCAGCCCTGTCATGCCGGTAGTGACAAAAGGGAATCAGCCTACGGATGGCGGGAATCTGCTGATTGCTCCAGCCGAACTTGACTCAGTCGCAGCCGATGCCATCGCTGCCAAGTACATACGTCGATTCGTCGGAGCTCGCGAACTCATCCATGACTTGCCCAGATGGTGTCTGTGGCTTGACGGCGCGCGTAAAGCGGACCTGTCTAACAGCTCTGTTCTCCGAGATCGGATCGCGGCTGTGAAGGCAATGCGTGAGGAAAGTTCGAAAGCTGCAACCGTAAAGAAGGCCGCAACGCCTCACTTGTTCGACGAACGACGTCACCCCGATACCGACTATCTTGCGATTCCTCGCCACGTCGGAGAGTCCCGCCGCTACTTCACTGCGCGGCGCTTCTCGACCGACGTGATCTGCGGTGACGCGAACTTCCTGGCACCGGACAGCGATGGATTCCTGCTCGGCATCCTGTCGTCGTCGATGTTCATCGCCTGGATGCGAGCGATCGGTGGACGCATCAAGTCAGATCTACGATTCTCGAACACGTTCACCTACAACACGTTCCCCATGCCCGAGGTAACCGACCGGCAGCGGAAGGCCATCACCCAGGCCGCAGGCGGGACTATTGCTGCCCGTGAGGCTCATCCCGGTATGTCCTTGGCAAAGTTGTACGACCCGGTTGCTATGCCCGATGACCTCATCGCGGCGCACGACGCGGTCGACGAGGCGATCGACAAGCTTTTTGGCCGAGGCGATCTGTCCACGGAATCAGGCCGCCAGAAGATGCTTTTCAAGCGCTACGCGGCGATCACGGGACAGGACTCTCTCTGCTGATCTGAAGCATCAGTCACCGCGAGGTGTCATCGTCCAAGGCTGGTGCGCTCTCGAGAACGCCTTACGGTCGTGGCGAAGAGGCTCGGCGCGGAAACCGACGCGGACCTGGCTGGCGCATCTTAAGTGCCTGATCGCCCCGAATATCCAGGAGCTACCGTCGGACTTTAGCTCGGTATGCCCGGCTGGTGGTGCGATTCACTAGACGCGGTTCTGCTCGAATCGATTATGCAGCAGACGAATATGCAGCGATACCAGCAGAGGTTCAATATCGGATCTTCCACGCCTGGGCATATCGGCCTTCAAGAGTATTTGTGTACATGCTCTGCACTGCGCTACCCAGTAACTGAGCAGTGTCGGCAACAGAACGGGCGGAGATGGTGCGGCTTCGATCCGAGGTCGCCGAGAAAGGCGCCGGACATAACATCTCTGACAGGAGTATCGGCATACTTTGCTGCGCAACAACTTCGGTGAGCAAGTTCGAGCTCATCGCCGCGGAGGGCGCCAACCACGACCCCACACGGCTGACCGAACTGCTCGCCGGTGTCCCGATCAGGGTTCTCTGCGCGGGCGGCCGGACGACGAAGCCCGAGGTTGTCGGCGCGTACGCAGCGGCGCCGGGATCTGAAAGTGAAGATCCTGGCGCACTGGAAGGCCTCCCGGCGTACCTACGGTTCGCCGCGGATCACCCAGCTGCTGTTTCGACTCGTCGCCGGCGGTTACGAACGCCGCTCCCTGGCTATCGCCTCCCACTGGCCCTTCGAGCAATGGGGACGGTTCCTACCCGAACACACCACCGCGGTCAGCATCCTCGACCGTCTATGACGGCGATTCATACCGCATGACCCACCGAACGGAGGCGCCCCACCACTGACCAAACCCGCACAAGGCGGGGACTTCTACTTGGCCACCAGCGGGGACATCAAACTGGCCGTTGACACGACGTCACCCGAACCCCTGTCGGACGGCATTAGCGAGTTCCGTGGACGTCGTATCGCCCGACCGCCCACATCACCATCGTCAGACCACCAGTCCCCTTCTCGGTAGACCACCCCAATATGGGTCTCCCGCGCGTCGCGTCGGAGTGGTCTCCGGACGATCACCCTCGGCCGTCATGCCCCGAAACGCACTTCCCAAACCGGAGGTTCCAGCTCCGCCGCCGTCAGAGCTCAACGGTGAGCTCGGGCAGTTCCCGATGGCAGATGTCACGCGCTTCGGCGGCGTCGACACCGAGCATGATCAGCGCGCGTTCTGCGAAGAGGTCGGCCGTCGGGCCGGCCGATACATCTCGGGACTCCAGCATTTGAAGAAGACCGAGAAGTAGTCCTCCGACCATCATCACGCCCGCTTCGGGATCGGTCACAGTGAATCGACCGGAGGCAATTCCGCGCTCGATGTCTTCCACGGCACCTGGCCGCAGGCCTCGGTCGGTCAGGAGAACCTGTGCGCCGGAGTTGAGGACCAGCTGAGCCATCGTGGGGTGCGCATGCTGGAGACGGCCTGCAAGTCGGAAGCTGCGGCCGAAGATCTCGGCCGGGTCGGTCAGCCCGGCGGTTGCCTGCTCGCGAAGCGCGGACCACCCGTCCAGTGCTTCTGCCACTGCAGCAGCGAAGAGCTCCTCTTTGGTCGAGAAGTGGTTGTAGAACGTGCCGAAGCCGACGTCTGCGGCATCGGTGATCTCTTGGATACTCACGGTCGTTCGCCCGCTCGACAGCAGGTCCGTTGCTGCGGAGATGAGGGCAGCGCGTGTGCGCGCCTTTCGCCTGTCGCCGCGGCTGGAAGGTTCTGCCTTCGCGGTCATCGTTGCCTTTCATGACACTTCATCAGAACCTGTCGGTGCATCTCACCTCCGACCTGGGGCAGGCGGCCGCGGTGGTGGGTGCGATCCTCGGGCTGCGGACGGTGGCCCAGCAGGGGATGTTCTTTGTCGGCGGCACCATCGCCGACCGGATCGGCACCCGGCGGACGGTGCTGGTGGGCTGCGCGGTCCGCGTGTCCGGACTCGTGTGCCTCGGGATCAGTACCTCCGTCCTCGGCGCCGCAATCGGTGCAGTGCTCACCGGGTTCGCCGGCGCACTCTTCTCCCCCGCCGTGGAGGCCGAACTCGCCCGCAGCTCAGACACCGCCGACGCCTCCCACGCGCGGATCGACGCCTTCGCGCTGTTCAACGCGTTCGGCCAGATCGGCGCGTTCACCGGACCGCTTCTCGGCGCCCTGCTGCTCAACGTCGACTTCCGCACCGTGGCGTTCACCGGCGCCGCGGTGTTCGTGCTGATCGGCGCCGCACAGTGGCGATGGATGCCCGCGCACCGTCCGCCCCCGACACGCGGCTCGGTCCTGTCCGGATGGCGCGACATCGCGAGAAACCGTGTGTTCCTGAGTTTCTCCCTGGCGGTCGGCGTCTCGCTGGTCGCCTACAACCAGCTGTACCTGCTCGTGCCCATCGAACTCGACCGCGGTTGGGGCGACCAGGAACCCCTCGGTGTCCTGCTCGCCGCCTCGTCGCTGGTCGTGGTGATCGCGCAGATGCGGGTCACGGCCTGGGCCCGTCGACGATCTCCCACACGCGCGATGACGCTCGGCCTCGGCACCGTCGCCCTGGGGCTGGTCGCCATCGGCACCGCAGCTGCCGTCGGCTCCCGGGCGGCCACACTCGTCGGTGCACTGCTGTTCGTGCTGCTGCTCGCGACGGGGCAGATGATCACCGGTCCGACGGCGCGAGCGGCGATTCCCGGCTTCGCACGCGAGCAGCATCTCGGCTCCTATTACGGCGTGTACGCGTCCATCGGCGGAATCCTCGTACTGCCCGCGTCGGCTGCGGTGGGTGCCGTGGTCGACACCGTGCCCGACACCGCCCTGGGACGGGCCGCGCCCTGGGGTCTGCTGGCCGGGCTCGTGCTCGTCGCCGCGGCGTCACTGGGACCGATCATGCGACGGCAGGACCGACGCGGACAGACCGCCGCCCGCGCCTGACCCCGACCCGGAACCCGACCGGGTGCCTCACACCGTCACGCCGGCGCGATCTGGTGCTGGGGCCAGAACACGTCGGCGAGCAACGTGGGCTGGACCGACTGCTCCGGCGAGGCCGACCAGCACACTCACCGCAGATGGTTTCGAACACTCGGTATGCATGCCATGATCGGATTCATGGCTCAGGACTGGTTGTCGGTGACGGTGGAGCTGCTCGGGGGCCCTCGCGAGGATGTGTGGCCACGCCCGGCGAGAGTGCTCGCCGTCAGCCCATCACACACATTCGCAGAACTGGCGACCGCCATCAGCGTCGGCTTCGGAAGGTGGTCCACGCCGCAGCCCGGTGGCTTCACGCTGCCCGACGGGCGGACCCAGGATGTCGACGACTCCGCCGTCGCCGAGCTGCTCTCGCGCGGCGCGGTCTTTCGTTTCGTCGACTCCGCCGGGGGCTGGACGCACGCGTGCACCATCGCGGACCTACCGATCGATCCTCGCGATGTGCTCGGCGGCGAACCGGATACTCCGACCCCCTATCAGGGATGGGGCACGATCCCCGACCCCTTCGGTCGCAGGTGGCTGGACTACGAGGAAACCATCGAGATGCCACCCCGGCCCGCCGGCACGCACCCGATGTTCAGTCCGGACTGGCCGGCTGTGGACACCTCCGATCCGGTCGATCACCGCGAGGTCCGGGGAGCGGTGTACATGAAAGACATCGACCGGTTTCTCGCCGCCGTGCTCGGCCGCGACGTGACCCCGGCGCTGCAGCACGTGGGGTCGGGGGTCGTCTTGGCATTGCGGGCGGGACGAGACGCGGCCGAACCGATCGCCCGCGCGGTCATCGACGGGCTGACTGACCGCGAGGGCCCCGGTGACGCGATCCTCGCCGAGGATCTGCAAGCACTCCTGCGTGGCGAACCACTCCCCGGGAAGGTGGTGCCGGTCCAGCTCGACGAACTCGAATACACACTCCACAGCAACAGCAGGGAGTGGACTTACGGATTCATCGACCTCCATACCGGCGCGGTGCGTGACGGCGGTGCCACCGACCCGGGAATGGTCGGCGAAGATGCCGCGATCGATGTCGACGAGGACATCGACCGCTGGTTGATGTTCGACAAGGTGTCCTCGCGTGAGGGCTGGAAAGACATGGCCGCCTTCGCCGAGCAACAGCGTGACGCGGACGTGCGCCAACGCATGGAACATGCACTCGAGGGCCGCGGCGCATTCCGCAGATTCAGGGACCTTGTCTCCGACGAAGGGCTGCTCGACGAATGGCGTACCTTCTCCGACGAGCGCAAGATCGGACACGCCCGGGAGTTTCTCGCCTACAAGGGAATCCGAGTCGGCTGACGCGGGCACCGACAGGCGCCCGCCGCCGCCTCTTGACACACCGAACTCCGCGGGGATTCACTGAAAAAGCTCGTGCTCGTCCACTCGACCTCGATGAGGCGCCCCATGCGACACATGGCCTCCCCGGAACCGGCTCGTCGACCACGACTGCGAGAACCGCGGCGACGGCGCTCCGCCGGTGTGGTCGTGATGGTCGTCGCGCTGGTGGGGCTGACGCTGTCGACGTCGGCGACAGCGGTGGCCGCCCCCAGCGGATCGGCGACCGGATTCGCCCAACCGTTCGCGGGTGCACCTGCTTTCGAGGCTGTGGCGCCACCGGAGATGACAAGCCCAGCACAGCTGAACCAGCCACTCGGCCAGGCTGCGACCGAGCGGATCGCCGCAGCGATCGGACTCTCACCCCAAGATGCCCTGTCCGAACAGCAGTATCGGGCACTGCTCAGCGGGGGCGGCGTGGGCGGTGATCGCGATGCCGCGAAGACCATCGACGCCTGCCTGATCATCCTCACCAACACCGTCGGCCGGCCGATGTACGGCGGCTCGGTACTCGGCAGCTACGGCCTCTACGTCGACAGCCACGGTATGTTGCAGAGTCCGGCCAACGCGAGTGCGCCGACCCGACAGGTCAACACGCTGCTCGCACCGGGCGCCTACATCGGCACATGGATGCGCAACAACGGTGCGACGCACAGCCTGCTGGCGCTGTACCGCTCGGCCTATTCCGTTCAGGCTCCCTTCGGCTTTGCCTCACAGCAGATCTCAGGAACCGCACAATTGGTCACCAACACCCGGGGCGGGATCACGACGACGGTCGGGATGTCGATGGCACCACCGCTGTGGGTGGTGAACTTCGCCCTCATCTACATCGTGAAGCCGACGCTCGCCGCCACGATGCCCGCCTACTGGGCGCCGATCCCCCAGACGGTGGTGAACGCGATCGAGGCCAGCCCTTCCGGCCAGGTTCCCTACCATCAGTTCGCCTCGTACTTCGACTGAGATCAACTGCGTTTCAAGCCAATCACCGCACAACGACCGACCATCTCGCGGTGGGCGGGACGTGACCGTCCCAGTGCCGACGCTTGCGTGAACACCGATCGCATGCCATTCTTGGCAACCGTGATGACATTCCCCATCGGAAAGGCGCACTCCGCCACCATCAGGTGACCGCGGTGCGCACACGAGCGACCTCAGGTCGCCAACCCCTCATCGAATCCACCGAGCATCGTGTCGATCAGGCATGGCAGCTCTGCACGTTGCGTGACGGCTGGCTCGCGCACGGGTTACAGACCGCATCGTCCGACCGGGCAAACGCCGAAGATGCGGTGGCCGAACTCTATCGGCGTATCGGGCAGGCTCCCCCGGCCTTCCTCTGGGCGGACTCGCCCGCCGCCGCCCACGCCATCATCGACGCAGAGAACCACCGGTACTCGGACTCGACCGCGGACCTCGTCGACGAGGCGTCCGGTCGGATCGCCGACCTGTTCCGGACGTCACGAAACCGCCTGCACCGCCGGAGTCGTCGGCCGCATCCCACGTCGTTCGCCCAGACCTGGAGACACTTCCAACCGCCACCCGAGGCCGCGGCCGACGGCGTCGAGCTCTCCGAACTCGTCTGGCAGACGATGTGGAACTCGTTACGTACCAGCATGGTCGACGGTGTGGTGGCCGCGATCCGCGCACAGCTGCTGCCGCTGCCCACCGTGATCACCTGGTTCGGCCAGCAGGACGCCTACCGGGTCGGCACCGACGACGCATTCATCCAACTCGGGTTGACCCGGTGCGGAGCCGACGACGCCGCCCTCCTCGACATCCGGTCGAGATTGGTGCAGTCGACCGGATGGTGGTGGGCCTTCGACGGTCTCTGTGTTCTGGCCGAACGCCCCGTTGAACTGTTCACCGAGCCGATCCCCGGCGCTGTCCATCACGAACGACGACTCCACCACGACCACCGTCCGGCGATAGAATTCGCCGACGGCACAAGTACTTTCGTACTAAACGGCACTGTCGTCCCCGAATGGGTGATCGATGATCCCACCGTCGCACGCATCGATGCCGAACGTAACGTGGAGATCCGTCGATGTGCCATCGAACGCCTCGGATGGGACCAGTACCTCGACGCCGCAGGACTCGACCCCGTCGACCGCGCCGACGACCCCGGCAACCCGGGCTGTGTGCTCGAGTTGTACAGCTCCCCGTCACAGTGGCGTACCAGCAAGCGAATCCTGTTGACCACCAACGGCTCGACAGAGCGGGATGGCACTCGCCGGCGGTACGCCATCGGTGTCCCCGGATTCGACTCCGCGCTCGAGGCCGCCGGCTGGACCTATGGTCTCACCGGCGCCGACTACGCCCGGCTCGGACGGCGCACATGAGCCATGCCGATCCCGTTGCCACCACATCCCGTCCAGCCCTACGACACCACAGGTGATCCCATGTCCTCAGTGATGACCCTCGACCGACTCACGACCCTTTCGGGTCTCTCCGTGCTCGACCATCTCGACCGGTCGGTGTCGATCCCGATCCTCGACGGACCACAGGCACAGGGCGATCTCATCGTCCTCCCCCGTGATCTCACACCCGATGTCCATTGCCATGCCCAGTACTTCACCCGCCCTGTTCCGACCACCGGACTGGAACTTCTCCGCAGCACCGGCGGGGGCAACCCGCACACCCTGGTCGCCGAGGGCCCCGGATGCAGGTGGGGACGATTTGTCATCGATCCCACCCGACTCGCACTCGGGATCGTCGAGACCACCACGGTGGCGTATCTGATCCACCCCGAGCACGGTGCCACCGGCATCGCGCCGGGAAGCTATGTCATCCGGCGCCAGCGTGAGCACGGCGTGGGCGGTCCCCGGTTCGGTACGACGCAGTTCGTCGTCGACTAGAGCCTGTCTCCTCAGTGCTGTAGCCAGTCGAGGATGGGGTTGAGGCCGCCGTCTCCACTGTGCTGGACCTCGTACGACAGGCACGACCGATCGTCGTCACCACGCCGGGCGACGCACGGTTGCCGGTCAGTCCAGGCAGAACTCGTTGCCTTCGGGGTCGGCCATCACGATGTGGCCGCCCTCGAGGGGCGGCGCGGGTTCGATGCGGGTGAGCCGGGTGGCGCCGAGCCCCACGAGCCGCTCGCCCTCGACCTCGAGTGCGTTCATCCGCGCATCGCCCTGCAATCCCGGCGCGGCACGAACGTCGAGATGCAGACGGTTCTTGACCGACTTGCCTTCGGGGACCTTCTGGAAGAACAACTTCGGCCCGCGACCCGCCGGGTCGATGATCCCCGAGGCATCGTTACGACGGGCCTCGGGAACGCCGAAGGCGACCAACGCCGCCTCCCACGTGTCGAACCCCGGGGGCGGATCGAGGAGTCGGTATCCGAGCACCTGAGCCCAGAACTCCGACAGTCCAGCCGGATCGGCACAGTCGATGGTCACCTGGAATTCCGCTGCCATGACAAAGGTCCTTTCGTGGTCGGCGAGTACCCACAGGATGCACCCGATCGCGGACAGGCAGGGTCCGCAATCACCGTGCCGGGACCAGCATCGGGACCACGCGCACGTAGATCACCATCCCGATCACCTCCACGAGTGTCTGGGTGACCACGACCGCCGCGGCGAGTTCGAAGCCGGCCGGCAGAGCAAGCGCCAGCGGCAGCACGACCAGCGAGTTCCGGGTCGCCCCGGAGAACACCACCGACCGCCGGGCAGGCACATCCAGGGCGAAAAGCCGACCCACGAGCAGCCCGACGATCGGCATCACGACGAGGAACACCACGTAGATCGGAACCACCCGGAACACCGAGCCGAACCCGTCGTCGATGGCGGGCACCTGCGAGGCGACCACGAGCCCCAACACCGCCATCATCAACGGCACCATGGCCACCGAGACCACACCCGAGAACTGTTCACCAGATCGGTGTCTCGACGACCACCACTGGGTGAGCCACGCCAACGCCAGAGGAATGACGATGAGCTTGACGAAGGCCGAGATGAACGGCTGCACATCGACGACGTCGGCAAGATCGGAGCCGAGGAAGACGAACAGGAACACGGGAAGCGTCAGGAACTGCAGCAGGAGCAGAACCGGCGTCGCCGCGAGCAGGCGGCGACTGTCCCCACCGGCAAGACCGGAGAACACGATCACGTAATCCACACACGGACACAGCAATACGAGCAAGATCCCGATTTGCACCGCCTGATCGGCCGGCGCAAAGAGAAAGAGGACGGCGACCACGACAGGTACTGCGACGAAGTTCACCAGGACCACCGAGCCGAGAAACCGGACGTCCCTCACAGCGCGGAGCAATGCCGACGCCGGAACCTGGAGGAACGTGACGTACAGCAAGGCACCGAGCACCGGATCGATTCCGCGCGCAAGCCCCGGGCCGGCGCCCGGGGCACTCAGTCCGACGAGCAGGCCCACCACGATGGCCACCAGGTACAGGACGACCTGATGACGTTCGAGACGGTCGGCTACCGCATTCATCATGGTGGGAGTCAATCACACGGCAGGAAGCCGGCCGAGACGGCGACGGCTCCTGACCTCGCGTCGGGTCACGCTGGAGGTGACCCGGTTGCGATTCGAGGTCGGGCGGCGGAGATTTCGACACGT
>NZ_BCNF01000094.1 GCF_001485495.1 Gordonia desulfuricans NBRC 100010
CCCACTGGGCGTTGGTGGTTGCGAACGTTGTCGGGTTGTGGGGTCTCGACACGGGTCCTCGCCCTGGGGGCTCGGTCCCGGCTCGACCATCGGAGGAGAGGGTCCGGCTCGGCAACCGGAGTGGCGGCCCGTCTCGATCATCAACCGGGCGTAGGTGGTTGAGTGCGAAACCCGGTTCAGTCAGGCAGGTCCGATGCCGCGGAGCGATCGAGGAACCAGACGGTCTCGGTGGTGCCGTGCGCACCGGCGCACGGCCAGTCGGCGGCGGCCGCGCCGGCATGTGCGGCGGCCACGGCCTGCGCCTTGTCGGCACCCGCCACGAGGAACCACACCGATGCCGACCGGTTCACCACCGGCAGGGTCAGGGTGATCCGGCGCGGCGGGGGTTTCGGTGAATCCTCCACCGCCACCACGGTCTTCGTGGTTTCTGCGGTCGCCGGGGTGTGTGGGAACAGCGAATTGATGTGTCCCTCGCCGCCCATGCCGAGCAGGTGCAGATCGAATGCCGGAGACGTGCCGTCGCCGGCCTCGGCGAGTACGGCGGCGTAGGCGTCGGCGGCGGCGCCGATGTCGTCGCCGAAGTCGCCGTCCGACGGCGCCATCGGGTGCACGCGCGCCGGTTCCACCGGCACCTTCGACAGCAAGGCGTCGACCGCCTGCCCGTGATTGCGCTCGGGATCGGCGGCGGGCACGAAACGGTCGTCGCCCCAATAGATGTCGACCTTCGACCAGTCGATGTCGCCGCTGTCGGCGGCCAGCGCAGCGAGGATCGCGATGCCGTTGGAGCCGCCGGTCAGCACCACCGAGGCGCTGCCGCGCTCACGTTGTGCAGTGGTCACCAGGTCGACGAAACGACGGGCGGCGGTGTCGACGAGGGTCTGCTTGTCCTCGAACACCAGGGTCTCGACGGTCACGATGCCGCTCCTTCTGCAGCCATCTGCACCGCACCGCGCAGGGCCAGCTCGTAGATCTCGTCGGTGTCCAGGCGCCGCAACTCCTCGGCCAGGCACACCGGCAGGTCACGATGCATCATGGCGACCTTGCCGTCCGGCTTGTCGGGCACCGAGATCACCGCGTTGCCGTTCTGGTCGATCGACAGCACCGTCGCTCCCTCTGGACGGTGCATCCGCACCTCGAAGCTGCCGATCTGTCGAGTCGTCGGCACCTCGAGGGTGCCCCGCAACCAGCCGGCGAGCAGATCGATACCAGGGGAGTGGGCGGGACCGGTCACGTCGACCGCGGTGATCGCGCTGTGCGGCGGACGGTCGATCGCCGATGCGAGCAGGGCACGCCAGTGCGTGATCTGTGTCCACGCGATGTCGGTGTCGCCGGGGCTGTAGCCGGCCAGACGACGTTCCAGCACGGTGTCGGGGTGTGCGGACTTGCTGGCATCGAGGATGCGACGCTTGCCGATGCGGCCCATCGGATCCGCCGACGGGTTCTCCGGCGCGGCGCCGGGCCACCACACCACGATCGGGCAGTCCGGCAGCAGGAACGGGGTGACCACACTGTGCGGCTGGTCGGCGAGCGGGCCCTGCATCGTCAGCACCACCACCTCCGATGCGCCGGCGTCGCCGCCGACACGCACCTGGGCGTCGAGTCGGGACTCGCCTTTGCGGCTGCCCGACGCCAACACGATCACCCGGCTCGGATGCTCGCTGCTGGCACCGATCGCCGCCTCGATCGCGGCCTCGGTGGGTTCACCGCGGTCGGCGACGACAACGAGGGTCAGCACCCGGCCGAGGCTGACGGCACCGCCGGCCTCCCGGAGCTCGACCATCTTCTTGGCGACGGCATTGGTGGAGGTCTCGGGAAGGTCGACGATCATCGCTGTCCTCTCGGGCGGGGAATGCGGTGGTCACGCAGGGAAGGGTGGACGGTCACGGACGCCGCCAGGTGCGGCCGGTGCGGGCCATCATGGCGTCGGCCGACTCGGGACCCCACGTACCGGACTCGTAGGTGTCGGGCTTGCCCTCCGACGCCCAGTGCTCGAGCACCGGATCGAGGATCTTCCACGCCAGCTCGACCTCGGCGTTCACCGGGAACAGCGACGGCTCCCCGAGCAGGACGTCCAGGATGAGCCGCTCGTAGGCCTCCGGGGACGCCTCGGTGAACGCGGTGCCATAGCTGAAGTCCATGTTGACGTCACGGACCTCCATACTCGACGCCGGCACCTTGGAACCGAAGCGCAAGGTGATGCCCTCGTCCGGCTGCACCCGGATGACCAGTGCGTTCTGCGACAGCTCCTCGGTCATCGTCTTGTCGAACGGCAGATGCGGTGCACGTTTGAACACCAAGGCGATCTCGGTGACCCGGCGACCCAGCCGTTTACCGGTGCGCAGATAGAACGGCACCCCGGCCCAGCGTCGTGAGTCCACCTCCAGGGCGATCGCGGCATAGGTCTCGGTGGTGGAGTCCTTGGCGAACCCCTCCTCGTCGAGCAGCCCGGACACCTGCTCGCTGCCCTGCCAGCCGGGACCGTACTGGCCGCGGGCGGTGTTCTCGTCGAGCGGCAGGATGTTGGTGGTCGCCGACAGCACCTTGATCTTCTCCGCCTGCAACTGCTTGGGCTCGAAGGAGATCGGCTCCTCCATCGCCACCAGCGCCATCAGCTGCAGCAGGTGGTTCTGGATGACGTCGCGGGCGGCACCGATACCGTCGTAGTACCCGGCCCGACCGCCGAGGCCGATGTCCTCGGCCATCGTGATCTGCACGTGGTCGACGTAGTGCGAACTCCACAGCGGATCGAACAGCTGGTTCGCGAACCGCAGCGCCAGGATGTTCTGGACGGTCTCCTTGCCCAGATAGTGGTCGATGCGGAACACCGACGACTCCGGGAACACGGCGTTGACGATCGAGTTGAGTTCCTTGGCCGACTCGAGGTCGTGACCGAACGGCTTCTCGATCACCACCCGGCGCCACTGATCTTCGGACTCGGTGGCCAGGCCGCTGCGCTGCAACTGCTCACAGACCGTCGGGAAGGCCTTCGGCGGAATCGACAGGTAGAAGGCGTGATTGCCGTCGGTGCCGCGCGCCGCGTCGAGGTCGAGCAGGGTCTTCTTCAGCCGGACGAATGCGTCGTCGTCGTCGAAGGACCCCTGGACGAAGCGGAATCCCTCGGACAGTCGCTCCCAGACCTCCTCGCGGAAGCCGGTGCGGGCGTGCTGACGGACCGCGTCGTGGACGATGGAGGCGAAATCCTCGTCCTCCCAATCGCGTCGGGCGAACCCGACGAGGGCGAACGACGGCGGCAGCAGCCCCCGGTTGGCGAGATCGTAGACCGCAGGCATGAGCTTCTTGCGGGCGAGGTCGCCGGTGACCCCGAAGATGACCAGACTGCACGGACCTGCGATCCGGGGGAGCCGCTTGTCGCGGCGGTCGCGGAGCGGATTCTTCCAGGTCTCGGAGGTGCTGCCGCCCACGCGATCAGCCCTGCTTCGCCGCGTCGAGCTGGGCGGTGGTGGCGTCGAGGAGCTCGTTCCAGGCGTCCTCGAACTTGCTGACGCCCTCGTCCTCGAGGACGGTGAACACGTCGTCGAAGTCGACGCCGGCCGCGGCGACCGCGAGGAACACCTCGTGCGAGGACAGATCCTGACCGATGATCGACTCGGTGTTCACCCAGCCGTGGTCGGCGAAGGCATCCATGGTCTTGCCGGGCATGGTGTTGACCGTGTTCGGTGCGACCAGCTCGCTGACGTACAGGGTGTCGGGGAACTCGGGGTTCTTGGTGCCGGTCGACGCCCACAGCGCGCGCTGCGGGTTGGCGTTCAGCTTCGCGAACCGCTCACCGCTCTCGAAGATCTCCTGGTATGCGGCGTAGGCGAGGCGGGCGTTGGCCAGGGCGGCCTTGCCGCGCAGGGCGAGGGCGGCGTCGGAGCCGATGGCCTCGAGGCGCTTGTCGATCTCGGTGTCGACGCGGGAGACGAAGAACGAGGCCACCGAGTGGATCGCGGAGACGTCGTGACCGGCCGCGGCGGCGGCCTCGATCCCGGCGAGGTAGGCGTCCATCACACCGCGGTAGCGCTCCACCGAGAAGATCAGGGTGACGTTGACGCTGATGCCCTCGGCGAGGACGCGGGTGATCGCGGGCAGACCGGCCTTGGTGGCCGGGATCTTGATGAGCAGGTTGGGGCGGTCGACGATCTTCCACAGTTCGATCGCCTGCTCGACGGTCTTGTCGGTCTCGTGTGCCAGCCGCGGATCGACCTCGATCGACACGCGGCCGTCGACGCCGTTGCTGGCGGCGTACACGGGTGCGAGGACGTCGCATGCCGAGCGCACGTCGTCGGTGGTGATGGTCCGGATGGTGCTGTCGACGTCGGCGTCGCGGGCGGCGAGCTCGTTGATCTGCGCATCGTAGGTGCGGGTCTTGGAGATCGACGCCTGGAAGATCGACGGGTTGGTGGTCACACCGACCACCGACTTGGTGTCGATCACTTCCTGGAGACCACCGGAGGTGATCAGGTCACGCGACAGGTCGTCCAACCACACCGAGACTCCGGCGGCGGACAATTCGGCGAGTTTCTCGTTCTGGGTCACGGTTCTCTCCTGATGTTCTCGCCACCGCACCGGGTTGGGCGGCGACGACGATATGGGGACGGACGTGTGTGTGAAGTTGTGGTGCGGTCCCGGGCCGGCGGACGGATCTCGTCGCCGGCCCGGGACCTGCGGGGCCGGCTAGGCTCCGGTGACTCGCTCGGCGGCGGCGACGACGGCCTCGGCGGTCAGGCCGAACTTCTCGAACAGCACCTTGTAGTCGGCGGATGCGCCGAAGTGCTCGAGCGAGATGATCGCGCCGGTGTCGCCGACGATCCGGTACCACGGCATCGCGACGCCGGCCTCGACGGAGACCTTCGGCAACGACGGCGGCAGCACCGAGTCGCGGTAGGACTGCGGCTGCTCGAAGAACCACTCGAAGCACGGCATCGACACGACGCGGGCGGCGATGCCCTTGTCGGCGAGTGCGGCCTGCGCCTCGACGGCGATCTGGACCTCGGAGCCGGTGCCGATCAGCACGACCTGGGCGTCACCCTCGGGCTCGCTCAGGACGTAGGCGCCGGCGGCGACACCCTCGTAGGAGGTGCCCTCGAGCACCGGCACACCCTGACGGGTCAGGCACAGGCCCACCGGATGATCGCGGCGGGTCAGCAGGTGACGCCAGGCGTGGGCGGTCTCGTTGGCGTCGGCCGGCCGCACCACGTCGAGGTTCGGGATGGTGCGCAGGGCGGCGAGATGCTCCACCGGCTGATGGGTCGGGCCATCCTCGCCCAGGCCGATCGAGTCGTGGGTCCAGACGTAGATCGGGTCGATCTCCATCAGCGCGGCCAGACGCACCGCCGGACGCATGTAGTCGGCGAACTGCAGGAAGGTGCCGCCGTAGGCGCGGGTCGGTCCGTGAAGGGCGATACCGGACAGGATCGAACCCATCGCGTGCTCGCGGATACCGAAGTGCAGGGTGCGGCCGTAGGGGTTCGCGGTCCAGGTGTCGGTGGAGATCGACGCCGGACCGAACGACTCGGCACCGTCCATGGTGGTGTTGTTGGAGCCGGCGAGGTCGGCCGAACCGCCCCACAGCTCGGGCAGGACCGGGGCCAGTGCCGAGAGCACCTTGCCCGATGCGGCGCGGGTGGCGGTCGCCTTGCTGCCGGGCTCCCAGGTCGGCAGCGCGTCGGTCCAGCCGGCGGGCAGCTCGTGGGCGGTCAGCCGGTCGAAGAGGGCCTTGCGCTCGGGGTTGGCCGCGGCCCAGGCGTCGAAGCCGGTCTGCCACTGCTGATGGGCCTCGGCGCCGCGCTCGACGAGCTTGCGGGTGTGGCCGATCACCGCGTCGGAGACCTCGAACTCCTTCTCCGGGTCGAAGCCGAGCACCTTCTTGGTGGCGGCGACCTCGTCGGCGCCGAGCGCCGAGCCGTGGATGCCGCCGGTGTTCATCTTCTTGGGCGCCGGGTAACCGATGATGGTGCGCAGCACGATCAGCGACGGGCGGTCGGTGACCGCACGGGCCTCGGCGACCGCGGCCTCGATGGCGGTGACGTTCTCGCCGCCGTCGACGTGCACGACGTGCCAGCCGTAGGCCTCGTAACGCTTGGCGGTGTCCTCGCTGAGGGCGATCTTGGTGTCGTCCTCGATCGAGATGTGGTTCTTGTCGTAGAAGACGATCAGGTTGCCCAGTTCCTGGGTGCCGGCCAGCGACGACGCCTCGGAGGTGACGCCCTCCTCGATGTCACCGTCGGAGGCGATGACATAGATGGTGTGGTCGAACGGGCTGGTGCCGGGGGCGGCGTCCGGATCGAACAGGCCGCGCTCGTAGCGGGCGGCATAGGCCATGCCGACCGCCGAGGCGAGTCCCTGGCCGAGCGGGCCGGTGGTGATCTCGACACCCTTGGTGTGGCGGTACTCGGGGTGACCGGGGGTCAGCGAGCCCCAGGTGCGCAGTGCCTCGAGGTCACCGAGCTCCAGGCCGAACCCGCCGAGGTAGAGCTGGATGTACTGGGTGAGGCTCGAATGGCCGCACGACAGGACGAAGCGGTCGCGTCCGACCCACTCGGGATCGGACGGATCGTGGCGCATCACCCGCTGGTACAGGGTGTAGGCCAGGGGAGCGAGGCTCATCGCCGTGCCCGGGTGGCCGCTGCCGCATCGCTGCACGGCGTCGGCGGCGAGGATGCGTGCGGTGTCCACCGCACGGGTGTCGACCTCGCTCCAGTCGTCGGGGTGAACCGCCGTGGTGAGTTCGCGGATCTGATCTGTGTCGGCCACTGTCCTGCAGTCTCCTGTGCCTATTCGGATGCGGGTTGCTGGTGATGTGATCGCACGTCGGGGCGGAGCGGTTCGGTCGATGCCGACCGCCGGTGTCCGTGCGGATGGTGGATCGACGTTGACGAAGTTCCGGGTGCATCGACCCGGGACTCCGGTGGACGTCGGAGAGACCTCACGGGTCCCAGAGTAATGGCCCGGGTCCCCGCCGGTCACGCGGGCGGTTCCAGTGCTGCCGCAATCGTCGTCTCGGCGGCCGGGGTGCCCCGCGATTCTCGGATCGCGAGGGCCACGGTCTACCATGCTCTGTAGTAGCCGCGGCACGCTGTTCTATCGGTTCTGTCAACTGCCTGGACGTGTCGCCGGCCCCGGGTCTACGGCCGTCGGTTGTCCGCCGATCGGCACAGCCAAGGCACGCGGGTCGCAACGGCCGGGCAGGCGAGGAGTCGACGTGAGGATTGGGGAACGTGTGAGTGGAGAGGGCGCCGCAGCGTCCCAGCACACCCCCAGCCCCGAGAGCGTGGCGACCGATCCGGGTCCGCAGTCACTGGGTGCTCGCATCCGGGGGACCGTGCTGGCCTACATCGCGTTGACCAAGCCGCGGGTGATCGAGCTGCTGCTGGTGGCGACGATCCCGGTGATGTTGCAGGCCGATCGCGGCCACGTCGACATCGGGGTCATCCTGTTCACCCTGCTCGGCGGGTGGCTCGGTGCCGGTAGCGCCAACACGCTGAACATGGTCGTCGACGCCGACATCGACAAGAAGATGCGGCGGACCGCTCGCCGGCCACTTGCACGTCAGGCCGTGAGGACCGGTCACGCACTGGTCTTCGGCCTGGTGCTGTGGGTCGCGTCGTTCCTGGTGTTGTTCTTTGCCGCGAACCTGCTCAGCGCCCTATTGGTGACCGTCACGATCGGTTTCTACGTCGGCGTCTACACCATGATCCTCAAGCGCCGGACCTGGCAGAACGTGGTCTGGGGTGGCGCAGCCGGCTGTATGCCGACCCTGGTCGGCTGGGCCGCGGTGACCGGTTCGCTGAGCTGGCAGCCGATCGTGCTGTTCCTCGTCATCTTCTTCTGGACGCCGCCGCACACGTGGGCACTGGCCATGCGCTACCGCGAGGACTACCGGGCGGCCGGCGTGCCGATGCTGCCGGTGATCGCCTCCGACGAGCGCGTCACCCGTCAGATGCTCTTCTACACCTGGGCGACGGTGATCGCGTCGCTGGTGCTGGTACCGGCCGCGAGCTGGATCTACGCCGCGGTCGCGGTGCTGGCCGGCGGATGGTTCGTCGAGCGGGTCACCAAGCTCTACCGCGACACCCGCAACGGTGCCGAGGTGGCCCCGCTGAAGATCTTCCTGCAGTCCAACGAGTACCTCGCCCTGCTGTTCTGCGGCCTCGCGATCGATGCGGTCGTCAACCTCCCGACCATCGCGTCCCTGTTCTGATCCGAGACGCGTCCGATCCGACGCGCGTTCTCCGGAACGACTTCGACGACGAGCGGCCGCCGGCAGAAGCCGGCGGCCGCTCGTCGTCGTGAGGGTTCTAGTTGGGTACGAGCACCGTCGACCCGGTGGTGGCGCGTGATTCCAGATCGGCGTGCGCCTGGCCGGCGTCGGCGAGGCGGTAGCGCTGGCCCACCCGCACGTCGAGGCCGTCGGCCACCGCGCCGAGGTACTCCGATGCCCGCCACGCGAGCTCGTCGGGGTCGGCGATGAAGTGCGCGAGGGTCGGCCGGGTCACCGACAACGACCCCTCGGTGTTGAGGCGCTGCAGGTCGAAGGGCGGGACCGGGCCGCTGGCCGCACCGAAGAGCACCACCGTTCCGCGCAGGCGGGTGGCCGCCAGGGACTGGTCGAAGGTGCTGGCCCCGACCCCGTCGTAGGTGACCTGTACGCCCTTGCCGTCGGTGAGCTCGCGCACCTGGGCCACCAGGTCGTCGCCGTAGCGCAGTACGTGGTCGGCGCCGGCCGACGCCGACAACTCGGCCTTGGCGTCGGTGGACACCGTGGTGATCACCCGGATGCCCTTACGCTTGGCCAGCTGGGTCAGGATCAGGCCCACCCCGCCGGCGCCCGCGTGCATCAGGACGGTGTCGCCGGCGACGGGATGGGCACTGCCGTCCAGGAGATAGTGGGCGGTCAGGCCGCGCAGCAACGAGCTGCCCGCGACCTCGTCGGGGACGCCGTCGGGGATGGCCACCGCCCGGTCGGCGGACACCGCGACGAGTTCGGCATAGGACCCGTTGGTGTCGCACCAGCAGACCCGGTCGCCGGGCGCGAACGCGGTGACCTCGGCGCCCACCGAGATCACCTCACCGGCGCCCTCGGTACCGGGGACATACGGGGGCTGTGACGGGTAGAGACCCCGCCGCAGATAGGTGTCGATGAAGTTGACGCCGACCGCGCCCGTCCGGACCAGCAGTTCACCGGGACCGGGGATGGGGTCGTCGATGGTGCCGTAGCCGAGGACGTCGGGTCCGCCGTGTCGGGTTACCTGGACAGCGTGCATGTCCCTGTTCTACACGGCCGACCCTGCCCGGCGGGACCGCGGTGGGTGGGTGATCACACGGCGGGACCGGGGGTGGGTGGATACGGCGTGGTGGGTGGGCACCCCGGGGGTCGGGGTGCCCAGCCCGCCGGGACTAGGCGGTCGGGATCGCGGGTGTGACCGGCGGTTCGACCGACCAGGGGAAGTTGATCCACTTGTCGGTGCTGCGCCAGCAGTAGTCGGGCACGGTGATGGTGTGCGGCTTGCGGTAGATCACCGCATTGCGGACCTCGGCGACGCGGCCCTGCTGCTCGCAGAACTCGTCGACCAGCGCGAGGGTCTTGCCGGAGTCGGCGACGTCGTCGACGACGAGTACCTTCTGGTCGTGCAGGCCGCTGCTCTCCAGCAGGGACGGCAGCATCACCGGCTCGGCGAGGGTCTCTCCGACGCCGGTGTAGAAGGCGACGTTGAGCGAGATCATCAGCTTGCAGTCGAGGGCATAGGCGATGGCGCCGGCCGGGATCAGGCCGCCGCGGGCGATGCCGAGGATGATGTCGGGGACGAAGCCGTCGTCGGCGACCTGCTGGGCCAGTTCGCGGCACGCCTGGCCGTTCATCTCCCAGGTGAGGATCTCACGTTCGGAAAGAGGGGGTGCTTCCATGCGACCACTGTGCCAAGTCCGGTGCCCACACACCGAATCGAGTGACGTATCCGTCCCTGCGGGCACGGCGTCGCTGTGACCTGGGTCCCGATGACGTCGGCGATCGGCGCTCTGCCTGCGGTGTCGAGGATCGCCGCCGGTATGCTCTGGGACCATGAGCAGCCAGCCCGACACCCAGACCACCGAGGCCGAGCCCGCACCGGTTGCCGTGCCGCGTGAAGTGGTCGCCTCGATCGAGAAGTTCGTGAGCCGCGAGGGCGGATCGGCCACCGCGGTGCTGCAGGCGATCGGTGCCGCCGGTGTCCGGATCACCCTGGTGGGTGAGAAGGGCGGAATCCTGGGTGACCGCGTGGTGGCCGACGAGGCGACCGCCAAGGCCGTCGTCGACGCCGTCGCCGGGGTCGAGGTGGGCGAGTGGGACCGCGACCTCGTGTCGTCGGTGGACGTCAAGCCGGGCCACTACAAGCAGATGGCGGGATGGGTTGCCGGCCAGAAGCGTTTCCCGAAGCCGCGCAACCGCGCGATCCTCTGACGTTCCGACGTGATGGCCCGGCGCCGCCGGGCCCGAGCGACCCCGGATCTGAACCGCGCCGGTCCTCGATCGTGCCCGGTCCGCATCAACGAGTCCATTGCGACGAGAAGGGCGCCCACTCGATCCGAGTGGGCGCCCTTCTCGTCGCTATGGGGCCTGGAGCTCAGGCTCCGGCGGGGGCCAGGGTGCCCGCATCGTGTGGCGCGCGTTCGCTGAGCCCGAACCACAACACCAGCCAGGTCGCGCCGATGAGCAGCAGGCCGCTGCCGAGCATGTGCAGCAGGACCAGCAGGATCGGCAGGTCGGTGAAGTACTGGACCATGCCGATGATGCCCTGCAGCACCAGCAGCCCGAAGAAGGTCAGTGCGGCCCGCGACTGCGGCATCTGCAACACCCGCGTGAGCACCAGGATGGCGATCGCCACACCGATCAGCACGAACACCGCGTCGGCATGCAGCTGGGTGGTCTGCGACGGGGTGAGCCCGTTGCGCGGCGCCTCGGTGTCGCCGGCGTGCGGCCCGGAACCGGTCACCACGGTGCCCAGGTAGATCGACACCCAGGTGAGCAGGTAGGCGATCCACGACAACGCCCGGCCCAGGCGCGGAAGCGCGCCGGTCGGGCCGAGTTCACGGGGATACGGACTGGTCCGGAAGACCAGCACGGTGGCACCGGAGACCAGCACCATCGACAGCACGAAGTGCAGCGAGACGACCCACGGGTTGAGGTCGGTGAGCACCGTGATGCCGCCGATCACGCCCTGGAACGGGATGCCGAGCGCGATCAGGGTGATCAGGGTGCGGTCGCGGCGGGTCGACTCGGTGCGTCGCCACACGGCGGCCCAGGTCGCGATCGCGACGACGATCAGCACCCATGTGAGCATGCGATTGCCGAACTCGATCGCGCCGTGATAGCCGAGTGCCTGATGCGGCACGAACGAGGAGTCGGTGCACTGCGGCCAGGTGGGGCAGCCCAGACCGGAGCCGGTCAGGCGGACCGCACCACCGGTGACGACGATGCCGACGTTGGCGACCAGGTTGGCGATCGTCCAGCGGTGCACGAACCGTGCGGTGGGCCGGCCGAACCCGGGGATCCGGTCGAACCGGCCGGGGGCGGGCGGCGGGGAGTCGGACACCGGGTGCTCGGCACCGGTCTTCTCGGAAGTCGTCATTGGAATCGGAACCACCTCACAGCGAGCGAACCACCGATGGCCGCCCAGATCAGCAACACGACCACGCCGACGACGTCGAAGCCGCCGTGGGTCGCCTGTTCGAGAGTTTCGGTCAGCGCCCCCGACGGGATGCACCGGGCGACCCACCACACCGCGGCGGGCACCCGGTCCTGCATGACCGTGATGCTGCCGACGCCGACCATGGCGAACCAGAGCAGATTCGCCAGGGCCAGGACCACCTCGGCCTTGAGGGTGCCGCCGAGCAGCAGTCCGAGCGTGGCGAAGGTCACGGTGCCGATCGCGATGGCGACCGCACCGAGGACCAGTCCGAGCAATCCGGGCCGCCAGCCGAAGCATGCGCCGATCCCGCCGATGATCAGGGACTGCAGGATCACCACGATCACCACGGCGAGGGATTTGCCCGCGATGATGCCCCAGCGGGGGATGGGGGTGGCACCGAGTCGTTTGAGGGCGCCGTAGCGGCGGTCGAAGCCCACCGCGATGGCCTGACCGGTGAACGCGGTGGACATCACCGCGACGGTCATGATCGCCGGGACGAAGGTCGCGGCGCGCTCGGCGGTGGTGGAGCCGAGGCTGGTGTCCAGCGGGAGCAGACACAGACCGATCAGCAGGGTGATCGGGATGAACATGGTGAGCAGCAGCTGTTCGCCGTTGCGCAGCAGCAACCGCAGTTCGAGGCGGGTCTGTGCGGCCAGCATGGCCGGCAGCGGGGCCGGGGCCGGGCGTGGGGTGAACGTGCCGGGCGGGAACCGGGGGGTGGTCGGTTCGGGTGCGCCGCGGTCGGTGACGGCGGTCATCGCAACGCCCTTCCGGTCAGGTCGAGGAACACGTCCTCGAGGCTGCGGGTCTCGACCCGCAGGTCGGTGGCCAGCACATTGATCCGGGCGCACCATGCGGTGACGGTCGCCGGGATCTGCGGCACGATCGCCCCCGCCACCAGATAGTTGCCGGGGGTGGGTTCGGAGCACAGATAGCCCTCGGGAAGGGCCAGCCGCAGCAGAGACAGGTCGAGGCCGCGGGGGGCGGTGAAGCGCAGTTCGTTCTCCGCGCCGCGGCTGGTCAGGTCGGCGGGTGTGCCGTCGGCCACCACCCGGCCGCGGTCGATGATCACGACGTGGTCGGCGAGTTCCTCGGCCTCGTCCATCAGATGGGTGGTCAGCAGTACCGACACCCCGTCGCCGCGCAAGCGGTCGATGATCTCCCACACCACCAGGCGTGCGTGGGCGTCGAGGCCGGCGGTCGGTTCGTCGAGGAACACCATCTCGGGGCGTCCGACGATCGCACACGCCAGCGACAGGCGTTGCTGCTGGCCGCCGGAGAGGCGTCGGAAGGGAGTGCGCGCGGCGTCGACCAGGCCGAGTGCGTCGAGCAGCCAGTCCGGGTCGAGCGGGTCGGCGGAGTAGGCGGCACACAACCGCAGCATCTCCTCGGCGCGGGCGCCGGGGTAGGCGCCGCCGCCCTGCAGCATCACACCGATCCGGCGGCGTAGCTCGTCGTTCTCGCGGCGCGGGTCGAGTCCGAGGACGCGGACGGTGCCGGCGTCGGCGGACTGGAATCCCTCACAGATCTCGACGGTGGTGGTCTTGCCCGCACCGTTGGGGCCCAGCAGGGCCAGCAGGGATCCGGGGGCGAGCTCGAGGTCCAGGCCGTCGACCGCGGTGCGGTCACCGAAGCTCTTGACCAGGCCTTCCACCCGTAGCGCGGGCTCTGCGGCCCGCCGCGACGCACCGGAGGTGACTCCGGCGGAGGTGCGTGCGGCCGGGGAGCCGTCTGGGTGACGATCGGTCATCGGACCGTCGCTGGACGGCGGGGAGGTCGCGCTACGCACACCCGTCAGAGTATTCCCTGCGCTCGCACAAGCGAAAACGCCGCCCGCCGGTGGGCGATGTCACCCCTCAGGTCCCGGAGACGGTTCGGTCGCCGTCGGCGTCGGCCGACCTGCGGCGTCGTAGGCGACGCCACGGCCAGTCCTCGAAGAACAGCGCGGTCATCACCGCGACCATGATCACACCGGCGAGCAGTCCCTGCGCGAGGACCACGCCGCTGGTGTTGGAGCTGGTCGGCATCACCACGATGGCGATGATGGCGGTGACGGCGATGGTGGAGATGCGGAACCACGGCCGGGTGGCCCACGCGGCGAGCGGGATGACCGCCCACAGCAGGTACCAGGCCTGGACGAACGGGAAGAAGACCACCACGGTCGCCATGGACACGCCGAGCGCGCCGAGCGGGTGCAGGCGTCCGGCCAGTGCCGCGAGCATCCACCGGATCACGAAGATCGCGGCGACCAGCTCGCCGAGCGGGCGGACGACGTCGAGCAGGGCCTGGGTCTGGTCACCGAGCCCCAGATAGATCCCGAGCCGGCCGGTCGTCACCGAGGCCAGGGTGGGCAACGACATCCACGACCGCACGATCGCACCGGTCGACGTGGTCGACAGCCAGCCGAAGCCCAGACCGGAGGCCAGGGCCACGAGCAGCATCACCACCAGCAGCACCACCGCCATCAGGGCCGCCGACGCGGTCAGGGTGTACACCGTGGTCCGCGAGCGCGACCACCACTGCCGCACCGGTGCCCCGCGCAGCGAGGGCAGGGTGGCGCCCCAGCGTCTGGCCAGGGCGATGCCGAGGAAGCCGAGCGCGAGGATCGAGGTGACCTTGACCAGTGCACTGAGTGCGACGACGGCGGTGCCCGCGAGCAGCAGCCAACCCGCCCGCGACGGCAGCGGCCGGCCCTCAAGGCGTAACGATTCGGTGCCGTACACCGCCCGGAACGCCAGCTCCAGGCCGACGAGCATCATGCCGAGCATCAGGGACTCGTTGTGGATCCCGCCGACGAGATGCAAGATCACCAGCGGATTCATCGCACCCAGCCAGAGTGCGGCGACGGGCGAGACACCGCACCTGCGGGCCAGGCGGGGTAGTGCCCACACGATCAGTGCCAGACCGATCAGGGCCACGACGCGGTGCAGGAAGATCGCCGCGGTGATGCTGTCGCCGGTGACCGCGGTGATGCCCTTGCCGATCCAGAGGAAGAACGGACCGTAGGGCGCGGGGGTGTCGCGCCACAGATTCGGCACCGACCGGGTCAGGACGTTCTCCACGCCGAGCCCCCGCAGCGGACTCACCTTGTACGGATCCATGCCGTGGTAGGCGATGGCGCTCTGCGCGAGATAGGAGTAGACGTCCTTGCTGAGCAGGGGTGGGGCGACGATGATCGGCGCGATCCACACCAGCAGCGTGCGATCGGCCTGCGCACGCGTCATGCGGCGTTCCGGGCTCCGGCCGTGCAGCACCTCGACACCGAAGCGGCCGACCGCGAACCGCCCGAGCAGCAGCCACGCGACCACGAGCATGATCGTGCCGCCGATGGACAGCGTGAGCGCGGTGCTCCACATCCGGGACGGCAGGGAGAGCACCCGCATCCCGGCGACCGGGTTCTGCAGGACCGGGATCTGTCCGGTGGCCAGCGACCCGATCAGCAGCAGCACCGATCCGGTGGCGCCGAACAGTTTGATCCGCAGCAACCGGCGGTTCTCGTCGGCGGTCAGCGGCCCGGCGTCGCGTTCCCGATCGTGCAGCTTGGCGACGCTGACGCCGTAGTCGCCACGTCGGTCGACGCCCGGGGCATCCGACTTGGCCGGCTTCGTCAGTCCCACGTGGTCGAGCACGCGGCGCAGCCTCGGGGCACGACGCATCACTGTGGTTTCTGGCACACGACGACTGTAGTGGGTGGCCCGATGACGTGGATCGATGGTCGGTTCGAGCCCGCTCCCGCCGAGGGTCCGCGCCGATCCGGCAGGTGGGCTAAGGGCACCCTTCCTGGAACCGGGGAATCAATTACGTCACACTTGCGTTGTGAAAACCATGCCGAGCGATGTCGAGCCCACAGTCGACGCTGCCCATCATGGTGTCAACCACCCCGATGGGCAGACCCGCGCCGCGGTCGTGGCCCTCCTCGTCGAGGACGGACCGCTCACCGCGGGCGAGATCGGCGAGCGTCTCGGGATCTCTGCGGCGGGGGTGCGCCGGCACCTCGACGCGCTGACCGCGGCCGGCGACGTGCAGACCGCCCAGGGCAGTTTCGGACAGCGCGGTGGCCGGGGACGTCCGGCCAAGTGGTTCCAGCTGACGCCGTCCGGGCGGGGCAAGTTGCGGCACGCCTACGACGACCTCGCCGGTGCCGCGATGCGCAAACTCCGTGATGTCGCCGGATCGGATGCCGTCGAGTCGTTCGCCCGGGAACGGATCGAGGGGATCGTCGCCGAGGTCACCCCGGCCGACGGTCCCGACGCGGTACCGACCACGGTGCAGGGCATCGCCGACGCGCTGACCGGTGCCGGGTACTCGGCCAACACGCGGGTCGTCGGATCGGGTATCCAGATCTGCCAGCACCACTGCCCGGTCGCGCACGTGGCCGCGGAGTTCCCCGAACTCTGCGAGGCCGAGACCGCGGTGTTCACCGAACTGCTCGGCACGCACGTCCAGCGCCTGGCGACCATCGCCAACGGCGACTGCGCCTGTACCACCCACGTACCGCTGCCGCATCCGGTACCGCTGTCGGCTCCGGATCCACCGCCCGACGGTGCCACGTCCACCACCCGCACCAACCCCACGAACACCCCAGAAGAACCGAGCGATGCACAGCCCGCATCCGCCCGGACCGCCACGAGTCGAAAGGCCTCGCGATGACAGTCACCGATCCCACCGTGACACCCGGCAAGGCGGCACCGCTGTCGCAGGAGGAGACCATTGCCTCCCTCGGCCACTACGGCTACGGCTGGGCCGACTCCGACGCCGCGGGTGCCAGCGCGCAGCGCGGACTGTCGGACGCCGTGGTCACCGACATCTCCGGCAAGAAGAACGAGCCGGAGTGGATGCTCGAGCAGCGGCTCAAGGCGCTGAAGATCTTCGATCGCAAGCCCATGCCGCACTGGGGCGCCGAGCTCGACGGCATCGACTTCGACAACATCAAGTACTTCGTGCGGTCCACCGAGAAGCAGGCCACGTCCTGGGAGGAACTGCCCGAGGACATCAAGAACACCTACGACCGGCTGGGTATCCCGGAAGCGGAGAAGCAGCGTCTGGTCGCCGGTGTCGCCGCGCAGTACGAGTCCGAGGTGGTCTACCACCAGATCCGTGAGGACCTCGAGGCCAAGGGCGTCATCTTCCTCGACACCGACAGCGGTCTGCGTGAGCACCCGGAGCTGTTCCGCGAGTACTTCGGTTCGGTCATCCCGGCCGGCGACAACAAGTTCTCCGCGCTGAACACCGCCGTCTGGTCGGGCGGATCGTTCATCTACGTCCCGCCGGGCGTGCACGTCGACATCCCGCTGCAGGCCTACTTCCGGATCAACACCGAGAACATGGGCCAGTTCGAGCGCACCCTGATCATCGTCGACGAGGGCGCCTACGTGCACTACGTCGAGGGCTGCACCGCGCCGATCTACAAGACCGACTCGCTGCACTCGGCGGTCGTCGAGATCATCGTGAAGAAGGGTGGCCGCTGCCGGTACACCACCATCCAGAACTGGTCGAACAACGTCTACAACCTGGTCACCAAGCGCGCCAAGGCCGAGGCCGGCGCCACCATGGAGTGGATCGACGGCAACATCGGTTCCAAGGTCACGATGAAGTACCCGGCCGTGTGGCTGACCGGTGAATACGCCAAGGGCGAGGTGCTCTCGGTGGCGTTCGCCGGCGAGGGACAGCACCAGGACACCGGTTCCAAGATGGTGCACCTCGCGCCGAACACCTCGAGCAACATCGTCTCCAAGTCGGTGGCCCGGGGCGGCGGCCGCGCCTCGTACCGCGGTCTGATCAAGATCAACCACGGTGCGCACGGCAGCCGCTCGACGGTGAAGTGTGATGCGCTGCTGGTCGACACCATCTCGCGCAGCGACACCTACCCGTATGTCGACATCCGTGAGGACGACGTCACGATGGGCCACGAGGCGACCGTCTCGAAGGTCAGTGACGACCAGTTGTTCTACCTGATGAGCCGCGGCCTCACCGAGGACGAGGCGATGGCGATGGTGGTGCGCGGCTTCGTGGAGCCGATCGCCAAGGAACTGCCGATGGAGTACGCACTCGAACTCAACCGGCTGATCGAACTGCAGATGGAAGGAGCGGTCGGCTGATGGCGGACCCCGTGAACACCCAGGCCGAGACCGTCTCCGGTGGGGCACCTGTCACCGACAACGCGGCCGTCGCACTGAACAAGGGTGAGCTGTTCACCTCGTTCGACGTCGACGCCTTCGAGATCCCCAGCCCGCGTGAGGAGGCGTGGCGGTTCACCCCGTTCCGCCGGTTGCGCGGCCTGCACGACGGCACCGCCAAGGCCACCGCACAGGCCGGCGTCACCGTCGAGGGCGTCTCCGACGGCGTGATCGTGGAGACCGTCGAGCGCACCGACGCGCGCCTGGGCCAGGCCGGCGTCCCGTTCGACCGGGTCGCCGCCCAGGCGTACTCGTCGTTCGACGACGCCACCATCGTGACCGTCGCCAAGGAGACCGAACTCAGCGAGCCGGTGACCGTCACGATCACCGGGGCCGGGGTCGACGAGGTGTCCTACGGGCACCTGCAGATCCGCCTCGAACCGTTCGCCCGCGCCGTCGTCGTGATCGACCAGAAGGGCAGCGGCACCTACGCGGAGAACATCGAGTTCGTCGTCGCCGATCAGGCGTCGCTGACCGTGGTCAACGTGCACGACTGGGAAGACGATGCCGTGCACGTGGCCGCCCACCACATCAAGGTCGGTCGCGACGCGGTGGTCCGCCACTTCGCGATCAGCCTCGGTGGCAACCTGGTCCGGCTCTCGCCGATCATCCACTACGACGCCCCCGGCGGTGACGTGGAGATGTGGGGCCTGTACTTCGCCGACGCCGGACAGCATCTCGAGCAGCGTCTGCTCGTCGACCACAGCCAGCCGCACTGCCGCTCCAACGTGATCTACAAGGGAGCGCTGCAGGGCGACGGCACCGACCGGTCGCGCGAGGCCCACACGGTGTGGATCGGTGACGTCCTGATCCGGCCCGAGGCCGAGGGCACCGACACCTTCGAACTCAACCGCAACCTGGTGCTCACCGACGGCGCCCGCGCCGACTCGGTACCCAACCTGGAGATCGAGACCGGTGAGATCGTCGGTGCCGGACATGCCAGTGCCACCGGCCGGTTCGACGACGAGCAGTTGTTCTACCTGCAGGCCCGCGGTATCCCCGAGGAGCAGGCCCGCCGCCTGGTGATCCGCGGCTTCTTCGGCGAGATCATCGCCAAGATCGCGGTGCCGGCCCTGCGTGAGCGTCTCGAGGCCGCCGTCGAGGCAGAGCTCGAGCACGCCGGCGCCTGACGCCACCCACACCACCACACACAGCCCAGAGATCAGCAAGGAAACATCCGTGAGCACACTCGAGATCCGTGACCTCCACGTCAACGTCGCCCAGACCGACGCCGACGCCGAACCCATCAACATCCTCAAGGGTGTCGACCTGACCGTGAAGTCCGGCGAGACCCACGCGATCATGGGCCCCAACGGCTCCGGCAAGTCCACCCTGTCGTATGCGATCGCCGGTCATCCCAAGTACGAGGTCACCTCCGGGTCGATCACCCTCGACGGTGAGGACGTGCTGGAGATGAGCGTCGACGAGCGTGCCCGCGCCGGACTGTTCCTCGCGATGCAGTACCCGGTGGAGGTTCCTGGCGTCTCGATGTCGAACTTCCTGCGGACCGCCGCCACCGCCGTGCGCGGCGAGGCCCCCAAGCTGCGCCACTGGGTCAAGGAGACCAAGGAGGCGATGACCGCGCTGGAGATCGACCCGTCGTTCGCCGAGCGCAGCGTCAACGAGGGATTCTCCGGTGGAGAGAAGAAGCGCCACGAGATCCTGCAGCTGGACCTGCTCAAGCCGAAGATCGCGATCCTCGACGAGACCGACTCCGGCCTCGACGTCGACGCGCTGCGCGTGGTCAGCGAGGGCGTCAACCGGTACAAGGAGCGCGAGAACGGCGGCCTCCTGCTGATCACGCACTACACCCGCATCCTGCGCTACATCAAGCCCGACTACGTGCACGTCTTCGTCAACGGCCGCGTCGTGGAGTCGGCCGGCCCCGAGCTGGCCGACGAGCTGGAGGAGAACGGCTACGTGCGGTTCACCTCGGCTGCCGCTGCCGGCTGACCTCACCGCCCTGCAGCACCCAGCCCACTCTCAAGCAGGAGGAACCGTGACCCTTTCGGCCGACACGGTTGGTACGCACCCGGCCACCACGTTCGACGTCGACGCGGTGCGCGCGGATTTCCCGATCCTCGCGCGCACCGTCCGCGACGACAAACCGCTGGTGTACCTCGACTCCGGGGCCACCTCGCAGCGTCCGTTGCAGGTACTCGACGCCGAACGGGATTTCCTGGTCACCCGCAATGCGGCGGTGCACCGTGGTGCGCATCAGCTGGCCGAGGAGGCCACCGACGCCTATGAGCAGGCGCGCGAGAAGATCGCCCGCTTCGTCGGTGCCACCGCCGATCAGCTGGTGTTCACCAAGAACGCCACCGAATCGCTGAACCTGGTCACCTACACCCTCGGCGACGACCGGTCGGGGTCGGTGCTGGGCGGCAAGCCGCTCGGTGCCGGCGACACCGTGGTCATCACCGAACTCGAGCATCATGCGAATCTCGTTCCGTGGCAGGAACTCTGCCGCCGGACGGGTGCCACTCTGCGGTGGTACGGGGTCACCGACGACGGCCGGATCGACCTGGACTCGCTGGAACTCGACGACACCGTCAAGGTGGTCGCGTTCACCCACCAGTCCAATGTGACCGGTGCCGTCGCCGATGTTGCGGAGCTGGTGCGTCGAGCACGTGCGGTCGGCGCGCTGGTGGTGCTCGACGCCTGCCAGTCGGTGCCGCACATGGCGGTCGACTTCACCGCACTCGACGTCGACTTCGCGGCGTTCTCCGGACACAAGATGTTCGGTCCCTCCGGGGTCGGCGTGCTGTACGGGAAGAGCGAGCTGCTCGAGGCACTGCCGCCGTTCCTGACCGGCGGATCGATGATCGAGACGGTCTCGATGGAGGTCTCCACCTACGCCCCGCCGCCGCAGCGGTTCGAGGCGGGCGTGCCGATGACCTCGCAGGTCGTCGGGCTCGGTGCCGCCGTCGACTATCTGTCGGTGCTCGGGATGAATGCGGTCGCCGAGCACGAGCACACCCTGGTCGCCCACGCTCTCGACACCCTCGGGGGGATCGGTGGACTGCGGATCATCGGCCCGACGACCACCGAGAACCGTGGCGGTGCCGTGTCGTTCGTGGTCGACGGGATCCACGCCCACGATCTCGGGCAGATCCTCGACGACGAGGGCGTCGCCATCCGCGTCGGGCATCACTGCGCGTGGCCGCTGCATCGCCGGTTCGGTGTCGCCGCGACCGCGAGGGCCTCCTTCGCGGCGTACAACACCGTCGCCGAGGTGGATGCGCTGGCCGCCGCGATCGTGCGGGCCCAGGAGTTCTTCGGGGTGTCGCGCTGATGCGGATGGAACAGATGTACCAGGACGTCATCCTGGATCACTACAAGCATCCGCACGGTCGTGGACTGCGTGCGCCGTTCGGTGCCGAGGTCCATCACGTCAACCCGACGTGCGGTGACGAGGTCACCCTGCGGGTAGCGCTGTCCGACGACGGACGCACGGTCACCGACATCTCCTACGACGGCCAGGGCTGCTCCATCTCACAGGCCTCCACCTCGGTGCTCTACGACCAGGTGGTCGGTGAGCACCTCGAGACGGCGATGGCCACCCTCGACTCGTTCACCGCGATGATGACCTCGCGCGGCGAGGACGAGGGCGACGAGGAGATCATCGGTGACGGCATCGCCTTCGCCGGGGTCAGCAAGTATCCGGCACGGGTCAAATGCGCCCTGCTGGGATGGATGGCGTTCAAGGACGCGTTGGCACAGACGGTCGATGCGGCCGGAGCGGAACGAGCGGAGACGGCATGAGCGAGAACACCACCACTTCTGAGACCCCGACCACCGAGGCCGGGGTCGCCACCGACACACCGACAACAGACACAGCAACCACGGATCAGGCAACCACGGATCCGGCGAGCACCCCTGCCGCCACCCCGGCGCCGGTCAGCACCTCGTTGCCGCTGCTCGAGGACGTGGAGGAGGCGATGCGTGACGTCGTCGACCCCGAACTCGGCATCAACGTGGTGGACCTGGGTCTGGTGTACGGCATCGAGATCACCGACGACGCCGTCGCCAAGATCGACATGACGCTCACCTCGGCTGCCTGCCCGCTGACCGATGTGATCGAGGACCAGTCGCGCGGCGCCCTGGTCAGCAGCGGACTGTGCACGGACATGGAGATCAACTGGGTGTGGCTGCCGCCGTGGGGTCCGGACAAGATCACCGACGACGGCCGCGAGCAGTTGCGTGCCCTCGGGTTCACCGTCTGAACCCCCGGTCGGCGAGTCCCGGGTCGAACGGATGATCCGGGAGGCCACCGAACGCGGCGACTTCGACGATCTGCCGGGACTCGGGAAACCGTTGAACCTGGCCGGTCTCGACGACCCGGACTGGTGGGCCAAGCAGAAGATCCGCGAGGAAGAACTCGACTCGTCGGTCCTGCTGCCGCCCACCCTGCAACTACGCAAGGAGCGCGACGCGTTCCCGGAGTCGTTGCGCGGTATCGCCGACGAGCAGGCGGTGCGCACGATCCTCGAGGACTTCAACCGCCGGGTCCGTCAGGACCGGCTGCGGCCGTCGATGGGGCCGCAATCGCATGTCATCGCGCGGACGATCGACGTCGGCGAGATGCTCGCCCGATGGCGTGATCTACGCGGCTGACCGAACGCAGCACCGTCCGGCGACCGCTGGCGTCGAGGGTGCCGAACACCCGCGCCATCGTGGTGAGGGTGCCGGCCAGGTCGGCACGGTCGCTGAGGTAGGCGCGCTGCGCGGGCGGTGGTAGTGACAGGAATGCGTCGAAGAAGTCGACGGTCTGGGCCGGATCGAGGTCGAGCAGCACCCCGAGTCCGGCGACCCGCAGCCGCCACACCGCCCGCGCCCGCGCCGGCCACATCACCGACACCGCATCGGAACCGGCGACGATCGCAGCGGCGACGTCGTCGGCGGCGGTGAGCATCGCGGCCACCCCGTAACCGGTGGTCGGGTTCAGCAGTCCACCGGCGGCACCGTGCCGCAGCGGCCGGCATCGCCACGGACGCAGGGTCGCCCCGAGCATGGGGAACGACACCCGTTCGGTGTGCCCGGCGTGTCGCGAATCGATGCCGGTACCCGCCAGACGACGCGAGAGCCGTTGGGCCAGTTCGGCGATCGTCACGGCCGGATCGCCGACCAGACATGTCTCCTCGAGCAGTGTGCGATCATCGGCCACCGGGACCGCGTAGAGGAACGACGGTGCCGGACCGTCGGCATCCCACGAATCCTCCGATTGCGGTGCGCGCCAATCCATCAGCACCGCCTCGGCGTCCCCGATCGCCGTTCGTGCCGCCGCCGTGGGCACCACGACGCCGAAGGCCGTCTGGCGTGGGCGGGGGCGCCCGGTCGGTCCGCGGCAGTCGATCACATGTGTCGCACCCAGCACTCGTCCGTCGTCGAGCACCACATGGTGTTCGGCGACCTCCCGTGCCCGGGCGGTGATCACGGTCGCGTCGTCGACGGCCAGGGATCGTTGCAGGCCGTCGGTGTGGAACACGGTGTAGGAGCGATCGATCCGGATCGGGCGGTGCGCGTGGGCGGCGATCGCCGCGGTGGTCGCGGCGATCGCCTCGGGGTGCACCCAGCCGGGCAGTTCGTCGGTCCACGCGGCGTAGGTCGGTGTCCAGGACCGCGTGGGATGCGGGTCGACGAGGGTGGTCGCGACGCCGTGGCGGATCAGCCGGTGCGTCAGGCTGCGACCGGCGGGTCCGGCACCCACCACGACGACCGTCGGATCGTCGGTGAACCGTGGGTGGCCGGGCACCGTCAGAGTGCGCCGGTGGCGAGCAGGCCGCCGTCGACGCGCAGGGTCTCCCCGGTGATCCACGATGCCTGCTCGCTGACGAGGAAGGCTGCGGCGGCGGCGATGTCGGCGGGGACGCCGAGCCGGCCGAGCGGATAGCGGGCGATGGCCTCGGCCTCTTTGTCGCCGCTGATCAGCACATCGGCGAACTTCGTCCGCACGATGGCGGGTGCGATCGCGTTGACCCGGATGCGCCGCGGTCCCAGTTCCCAGGAGAGTTCCTCGGTGAGTCGGATCAGCGCCGCCTTGGATGCGCCGTAGGCGGCGATCGAGCCGGTCGAGCGCAGCCCGGCCACCGATGCGACGTTGACCACCGCACCGCCGGTCTCGGCCATACCCGCCCGGTAGGCTTCCTGGACGTAGCCGAGGGCTGCGACGACGTTGGTGTCGAAGGTCTTGCGGACCGCACCGAGGTCGGCGTCGATCAGGGGGCCGGCGGTCGGGGCGATCCCGGTGTTGTTGATCAGGATGTCGATGCCGCCGTGGGATACGGCCGCGGCCACCGCTTCGGCCCGGTGCCCGGCGTCGCCGGTGTTGCCTGCGACGGCGAGCGCCCGGGCTCCGGGAACGGCGTCGCGGATCTCCTGGACGGCGGCCTCGAGCGGTTCGGGTTTGCGTCCGGTGATCACCACGGCGGCGCCGCGGCGGGCGAGTTCGGTGGCGATGGCCAGGCCGATGCCCCGGCTGGCGCCGGTGACGACAGCCGATCGGCCGGTCAGGTCAGGGGTCGGGAATCCGGTGGTCTCGGTCACGTCGTCACCCTATCCGGCCGCCTCGGGGTGGGTCGCGGATCCACGCGCAGAACCTGTCAATATACTTAGCCTAACCTTATGGTCGAGACTCGGCCGGTGCGTTCGTGGTAGTGGATTTCGCGGTGGCGGAACCGGGGAGGAGTGGCCGAGTGCGGCCGACAGTGGGGGTGGTGATCCCGGTGTACCACAGCGCTCCGTACATTCGGGGATCTGTGGAATCTGTTCTGACGCAGACATATCCGGTCGACCAGATCGTCCTCGTCGACGATCGTGGCGACGACGACTCGATCGAGATCGCGCAGCGGGTGCTGGCCGAGTACGGCCGCGAGCACATTCTGATCACCCAGCCGAGCAATGGGGGGCTCGGGCGGGCGAGGAACACCGGACTGGCGGCGCTGACCACCGACCTGGTGTGGTTCCTCGACAGCGACGACGAGGCGGAGCCGGACTTCGTCGACCGGTTGGTGTCGGTACTCGTCGAGGCCGACGCCCAGATCGCGGTGGCGCGCACCCGGCGGGTCGACATCGACGGGTACACGCTGGGTATCGACGAGGCCGAGCCGCGCCATGCCGTGCTGAGCGGGGAACGCTACGCCCGCGAGATCCTGTGCGGCCGCGCCAAGGCGTATGCCTGCACCAAACTGTTCCGCCGCGAGATCCTCGGCGAGCGTCCGTGGGCGCAGGACCAGGCCTATGAGGACTTCGCGAGCACCCTGGCGCTGGCCCTTTCGGTCCCACGGGTGGCCACCGTCGCCGACCCGCTCTACCGGTACCTGTACCGCGAGGGGTCGCTGTCGACCGCGCTGAGCGAGTCCACCTTCGATCTGTTCACCGTCGAGGACCAGGTACACGACCTCCTGCGGTCGAGGCTGGGGGACCGCCGCTGGAACCGCGAGTACGTCGGCTTCCGGTACCGCGAGGTGCTCACCTCGGTGGCCCATGTCGCCATGCGGGCCGCACACGCGGGTGGGCAGACACCGTTGTCGCGTCGTGCCGTGGACCGGGTGCGCGGTGACATCGCGCTGCGGGATCTGACCGCCCTGTGGGCGGGGCGGCGTTACCGGCAGATGGTGTTCGCGGTGATGGTGAAGTTCACCCCCAGGCTGTATTCGACGGTGCTGCAATGGCGTTGACCGATTCACCGTTGCTGACCGTGCTGATCCCGGTCTACAACGCCGCCCCCTACATCGTGGCCGCGGTGCGCTCGGTGCTCTCGCAGGGCGTCGACGATCTCGAGGTGCTGATCGTCGACGACGGCTCGACCGACGGGTCCGTGGACGCCCTCGCCGAGATCGACGACCCTCGGGTGCGTGTGGTGTCGCAGCCCAACGGGGGACTGGTGTCGGCACTCAACCGGGGACTCGACGAGGTCCGCGGGGTGTTCCTGGCCCGGATGGACGCCGACGACCTGTGTGCACCCGGTCGGCTGCAGGCCCAACTGGACTGGTTCGCACAGCATCCCGATGCGGTCGTGTGTGGCACCGACTACGAACTGTTCGGCGCGATGTCCGGCCGCGTCCGGATGCCGAGGTCCGACGCTGCCTGCCGGCATCGGCTACTGCTCGCCGGCTGCCTGTGCGGGGCGTCGGCGATGATGCGCACCGAGGTCCTCCGGCGCACCGGAATCCGCTTCGACCCCGAGTTCACCCACGCCGAGGACTACGAGTTCTATGCCCGGCTCTCGGAGTACGGGGAGATCGGCAACATCCCGATGGTCGGCTATCTGTACCGGATTCACCCCGGTCAGGTCAGTGACCGCCACGCCGACGCACAGCGCGCCGCGCACCTGCGGATCGCGGCCGCGCACGCGGTTCGGGTGGGGGCGCGCCCGCTGCCCGATGCGGTGTTGTCGGATCTGCTGTGGCCCGATCGGGGCGGTGTCCTCCCCACCGCCGGTGTCTCGACGGTCGCCGCCGCCCGGGCACTGCTCCGCGACCCGGGCGTCGAGACCGCACGGTTCGGTGCCCGCCGGGTCCTGGAGGCGACCCTCGCCGCGCGCCGAGGCGAATGACGAGGCGTGGTCGAAACCTCAGACGGCCGAGTTCGTCGGCGTGACCACTTCGGAGGTGGTCGCTACAAGACGAATACTGCGGAGATTTCGACTCGGGTCCTCGCTTCGCTCGGTCCCGGCTCAATCATCGAGTGGTGCACGGTGGTTGAGCCGATGAGGAGCGGA
>NZ_BCNF01000095.1 GCF_001485495.1 Gordonia desulfuricans NBRC 100010
GACGTGACCACTTCTGACGTAGTCCCGGCTCGATCATCGGGTTGTGCACGGTGGTTGAGCCGATGAGGAGCGGAGCGACGAGGCGTGTCGAAACCTCAGACGGCCGAGCTCGTCGACGCAACCACCACGGACGAGTCCCGGCTCGATCAGCAAACACCACCGAGGCGTCAGCCGACCGGCTCGACCGGCCGTTCCACGGTCGCCATCTCACGGATGCCGCGGACGAGCGGCCGGGCGACGATCAGCAGTGCCACCACCGACGCGCTCAGCGAGCCGACGGCGACACCGACGAGTCCCAGCGGTGCCAGCAGCACTGCACTGCCACCCACGGTGAGCACCATGACGACGATCTGTGCCGCCACCATCAGGCGCAGACGCCGTTGCAGCTGGGCGACGAGATAGTAGGTGGTCACGCAGGTCTGCACGATCGAGTCGACGGCCATCACCATCATCAGCGGGGCAGCGGCATGCAGATAGTCGGGGCCGGTGAACCACAGGACCAAGGGTCCGCCGATGGCGAGTCCGCCGGCACCGAGTGCGGTGACGGCGGCGAGCATCCGGCCGAAGCGACGAAGCAGTGCCGGGCGGTCGGCGTCGGGCAGGGCCGCCTCGACCACGAACGCCGACCCGACTGCCGCGCGCAGCAACCCGACCGCCGAGCACATCGTCCAGGCCAGGTTGAAGTAGGCGTTCTGGGTGGTACCGGCCTGGTGGACCACCAGCAGCGGCAGCACCAGTGGGGTGACCGACGAGACCAGCATCATCGCGAAGAACGCGCTCTGGAACGACAACAGTTCCCGTCCCCCGGGCAGCAGCGCGTGGGACTCGTCGCGACGGCGCAGCGCCACCCGGAAGCCGTGGAAGATGGCGATCGCGGTGATCACCGCCGCCGCCACCGCCCAGGAACCGGTGATGACGAAGGCGGTCGGGGTCGCGGTGATGACGACGAGCGGAACGATCTTGATCGCCGACAACCCGATGTTCTTGGCCGCCACCGCCGGCGCCTGCCGTAGGCCGGTGAGGATGGGGTCGCAGATCGCGTACTGCGCGAAGACGATCACCATCGCGACGAAGCCCCACCGTTCACCGGTGGAGAACAGCAGCCGGTCACCGAATCCGAGCAGCACGAATCCCGTGCCGAGCAGGGTTGCGGTCGCGGTGATCAGCAGGTGCCCGCCGAGCAGCAGCCGCACCGTGCGATCGCCCGACACCGGCAGGAAGCGTTGGTAGGCGCCACCGAGCGACAGGCAGGCCAGCGACGAGAGCACCGTGGCCGAACTGATGATCGCCGACGCACGACCCACCTCCGAGGTGGGGAAGTGATGCTCGGCGATGATCCAGTAGACCAGTCCGAGGGCGCCGGTGCCGACCGACGACAGCATCAGCGCCGACGCATTGCGCACCAGAAGATCTCGTCCGGAGGGCCTGCGGCTCATGACGGCACCCGCCAGGTCCACCCGGGTCCGACCTTGCGGGCGAACAGTGCGGGGCCGGCGAGTGCCTCGGCCAGCAGTGTGTCGTCGAGTTCCGGCGGAGAGCTGGCGTCGTCGTCGCGCCAGTCGATGAAGCGCTGGGCGTGCAGGATGTGGTCGGCGGCGGGACTCTCGGAGTAGTCCTGACCGATGCGGTCGGCGAGCGGGGATGCCTTGAGGATCGACGGGACGAGGATCTCGTCCGGGCACAATGCGAACCGCAGGTCCGCGCACCAACTCGGGTCGTCGGCGATCGCGGAGCGAACGATCTGCATCGCGTCGTCGGTCAACGACCACCACATCGACCCCTGATAGAGGGGATGGGTGGGCGGGCGCCGCCGGATGCGCCCCGACATCCGGCGCAGGACCGGACGATCCGGGAAGTGGACGTGCGTCACCTTGTGTGCGTGCGGCGCACCGGGACGCAGGGCGTGGTCGATCCGGACGTACTCGGTGTCGGTGGCCCAGCTCGCGAGCAGGTCCGGAACCGATCGCAGCAGCACGTCACGCCCGGACACCAGGGTGTGCCGCCGATACGGGACATCGGTCGCCGCAGCCGTCTCGATCAGGGAGAGCACCGCCGAGACGACGCTGAAGCCGCCCCAGCGCACGGGAACCCGGTCGGCATCGGCGACGAAGTGCACCCGATCGTCGGTGGCGAGTGCCGCGGCGAACGGTTCGGGTGCGACCCGGGCGTCGATGTGCGCGTACACGTCGATCTGCCGATGTCGCAGCGATGCGACCAGATCGGCGAACAGTCGGGGTTCGTCGTGCGCGATGACGTACACCGCGTGGCGGTCGGTCACGTGCGCACGCCGGTGAGCGCGTCGGTGACCACGGCCGCCGTGTGGTCGACATGCGGTGCACGCAGCATGCCGTTGTGGTCGCCGGGGACCGTGTGGATGCCGTGGTGGGCCGGGGCGACGGTGTCCCACCACTCGTGCGGGTCGGGATTGTCCTGTGCGAGAACGACGGTGGCCGGACCCGCCCAGGGGCGTAGGCGGTGCAGCATCGCGGTGCGCCGCCCCAGTTCGTGGAACAGCGACCACTGCTGCTGTGCCGGTCGCGGCCACCAGCCCGCGGTGAGCAGGTGCAGACGCGTGCGCCACAGATCACCGGCGTCCGCCCCGGCTGCGTCCGGGTCCGCCACCGAATCCGGTTGTGCCGGTGCTTGTTCGGCGGGGTCGACAGATGTGAAGAGGTGTCCGGAACGACGCTGCAGCGGCCCGGAGAGCACCGTGTCCAGGTAGACGACATGCTCGACGGTCTCCCCGTCGGCGGTGAGCATCCGGGCGGCCTCGGTGGCGATCACCCCACCCAGGGAATGTCCGATGAGGCGGTAGGGACCGTGTGGTGCGATCGCCCGGAGGTGGCGCACAGCGCGCCGGGCGGCGGCGGTGACCGTCCAGTCGGGGATGCCGCGTGTCTCGAGTCCGTGCGCGTGCAGCCCGATCACCCGGAACCCCGACAACCGGCGGGCCAGCGGTGCGAATGCCAGCGCCGATTCGCCTGCGCCGCCGAAGGCGAACACGATCGGCCGGGTGTCGGTGTGGCCCTCGCCGAGTTCGACGATGTCGCCGCCGGTGCGTTCTGGTCCGGCTGCGTCGATCGCGGTGGCCATCGCGGCGAGGGTCGGGTGGGTGACCGGCGCGGAGGCCGGGAGGGTGACACCGAAGGCGTCCTCGACCCGGCGCAGCAGGGTGACCATGGTCAGCGAGTCGGCGCCGAGTGCGACGAGATCGTCGTCGGTGCCCACCTCGTCGACACCGAGCAGATCCGCCCACATCGGTGCCAGCAGTCGTTCGGTGGTGGTGCGCGGCGGCACGTGGTGGGGGCGTCGCGGGGGCAGCGGCAGTGCGGCGCGGTCGATCTTGCCGCGCGCGTTGCGCGGCAACGCCGACAGCAACACGGTGTGCGTGGGCACCATGAACGCCGGGAGCGCGGTGGCCATCGTGGTGCGCACGGTGGCCAGTGACGGCGGCGAGTCGCCGGCCGGGGGAGCGAGGTAGGCGACGAGTGCGGTGCCGCCGGGCGTGCCGTCCTGGGCGGTGCGGTCCAGATCGGTGCGCGCGACCACCACGGCCTCGCCGATCCCGGGGACGGCGCGTGCGGCGGCGGTGACCTCACCGATGTCGACGCGGTAGCCGCGGATCTTCACGGTGTCGTCCACCCGGCCCGCGAGGTGCAGCTCGCCGTCGACGATGCGACCGCGATCGCCGAGCCGGTGGCGTCGCACGCCCGGGGAGACCTCCGGGAAGTCGGTGCACCGACCGTCGACGACGTAGCCGAGCGACAGATACGGGGAGGTGAGTTCGATGATGCCGGTCGCGCCGGGCCCCAGCTCCGATCCGTCGTCGTCGAGGATGCGGAACTGCTTGCCTGCGGCGAGTTTCCCGGCGGGAACCGTTCCCTCGGGCAGCGGTCGCTGCGGCGGGTAGACGCCGAAGGCGAGGTTGCCGGTCTCCGACGAGCCGGACCGGTTGACAAAGGTGACGTGCGGTGCCACGGCGCGCAGTCGTGCGAGGTCGGCGGCGTCGAGCGCCTCTCCGCAGGTCGCGACCAAACGCACCGCGGCGAGGGCCGCCTCGGCACCGGACTCGGCCAGCAGGGGACGCAGCAGCGCCGGTGACAGATGCACCGAATCGGCATGCCACCGGGTGAGGGTCGCGACGGTGTCGGCGACGCCGTCGAGACGTGCGTCGATCAGGTGGAGCTCGCCACCGGCCAGCAGGGTGGTCACGGTGATGTCGAGGCCGCCACCGAAGGCGATCGGCAGTGCCTGTGCCACAGCGGTTCCGGGGCCGATCCCGAGTTCCGCGGCCAGTTCGTCGGCCTGGTTGAGCCACAGGGCATGGCCCTGGCGGACGGCCTTGGGGGCACCGGTGGAACCCGACGTGAAGGCCAGCAGCGCACATCCGGGCAGCGTGAGCGCCTCGGCCTGCTCCCGGATCACCGCGACCCGGGACCGCGGCGACGACGCATCGATCGCCACCAACGGGTGCGTGGAGAACAGGATCGTCAGCAGATCGAGCACCGCGTCCGGGGAGCCGTCGGCGACCACCGGTACCGGACGATCTGCCGGCAGGTCCCGGGTGAGCACCGGCGTGCGGTCGGCGATCTCCCGGGCGAGCTGTGCGTAGGTCAGGACCCGCTCACCGACGCGCAGCGCCGTCCGGTCGGCGTGGGCGCCGACCGTCGCGGCGAAACGGCCGGTGAGTGTCTCAGCGTTCGTCACAGAACTCGGTGATGGGCAAACCCACGTGCCGCGCCTCGGTGGGGACGTATCCGAGCAGCACGTCGCCGGCCTTGAGCTCGGTGACGTTGTTGACGCTGCCGCCGGGGCCCAGCAGGCGCACATGCCAGTCGTCCTGGGCGATCACGTTGATCGTCTTGCCGTCCGGGCTGGTGGCGGTGATGGAGATCAGGGGGCGTCGCTCGATCTTGACGCGCCCGATACGCACCTCACGGGCGGTGCCGTCGGAACGCACGGCCAGGATCGGCTGACCGGCGCGCAGCTCGCTCACGTAACGGGTGCGGTTGTCGGGGGTCATTACGTAGGAGTGCACGGCGCCGGCATTCCAGCGGAAGGGCCGGGTCGGCATGTACGGCAACGGGTGGGTCTCGCTGCACGACAAGAACATTCCGGATGCGAACGAACCGATCAGGCAGCCCTCGTCGAGTTCGAGCAGCGAGCAGGTGTCGATGCAGGCGCGCTCGCCCATCCCGATGTGCTCGACGGTGGTGACGGTCAGGTGCGACAGCTCGACGCGGTCGGCCGACGGGGTGAGGATCTGGGCGAGTGCGACCACGTCGTCGGCGTGACGCGGGGCCAGCAGCAGGCCGTCGGAGCCGTGCTCGAGGACCAGCTTCACGATCTCGGCGTCCTCGATGTCGTTGACGACGGTGATGGTCTTGCCGCCGGAGTTCTCGGCTGCGGCGATCACGATCTCGAGCGGGATCTTGGTGGGATCGGTGAAGGTCAGCACCGTCCACGGGGTCACCCGCACCAGATCGCAGGCGCGGGTAAGGGTCGGGGCATCGGAGACGATGACGTGCACGGCGGCCGGGTTCGGCGCGGTCGTCTCGGGATCGGTGGCCTCCGACAGCAGGAGCGCATCGTCGAGATCGCCGTGGTCGGCGGCCAGGATGCGACGGATGGTCGGGGGAAGGTCGGACAGGACCGCCGGGTCGTCGGCGACGATGCCGTCGAGGCCCTGGTTGAGCGCGGCGGCGATGACCGCGTCACGCACCGGTCCGGTCAGCCCGCGGACATCGACCCAACCGAAGTGCCCGGCGGTGCGGACGCGGTTGCCGGCGTCGGCTTCCGGGACGATGTGGTCGGTGACGATGGTGGTGGGGGTACTCGGTGCCATGGTGGTCTCCTGTGAAAGTGAATGGATCGGCCGCTGCGGATCGGGCGGGACGGGCTGGTCAGGCCGATTCGAGGGCGGGCAGGATGTCGGTCGGGACGACGCGCCGGTGGACGAGGTCGGCCAGGGTGTTGACCACTCGGGCCGGGTCGTCGGCGTCGAAGATGTTGCGGCCGAAGCTGAGTCCGGCGACGCCGCCTTGCAGGACCTCGGCACCGAAGGCGATCGCGTCGTCGTCGCTGCGGGTCGCACCGCCGGCGACGTAGATCGGCAGGGGGGTGGTGTCGACGACCCGTGCCATCGACTCGGGGGAACCGGTGTAGTCGAGCTTGACCATGTCGGCACCGAGGTCGGTGGCGATCGCCGCGAGGTGGGCGACGGTCGCGGCGTCGGGACGGGGAGCCTGCCGGGGACCCCGCGCGTACATCATGGCCAGCAGCGGAACTCCGAGGACCTCGCACTCCCGCGACACCGCGGCGAAGTCGGTGAGCTGCTGGGTCTCGGTCTCCGACCCGACATTGACGTGGATGCTCACCGCGTCGGCGCCCGATCGCAGTGCTGCGTCGACGCCGCCGACGATCACCTTGGCATCGGAGTCCAGTGCGAGGGACGTGCTCGCGGACAGGTGGACGATCAGCCCCATGCCGGTGAAGGCCTCCGGAGCGATCTGCGCCACGCGTCCTCGGTGGAGCACCACTGCGTCGCAGGCGGTGCGGGACAGCATCCGCACGATGTTCTCGGTATGGTTGCGTGGTCCGAGCGGCCCGACGGTCACCGAGTGGTCGAGCGGCACGATCTGCGCTCGCCGGGTTGCCGGGTCGGTGATCCGGGACAGTCGGATTGCCTTGCCCCCGTACGCAGGTGGGCGGCGAAGACCGTCCGGGATGTTGCTCATCTGATGCTCCTGGCTCCATGGGACTCAGCAGGGAATGTCGGATATGTCGGCAAACGACTCTGGCGACAAAGCATTAGGGTAGGCTACCCTGTAGGATGGACGCAATTCGGGGTACCGTGTGAGTTGGACCACGGTGTCCGATATTGAGGTTTGCTCTTTCTTTTGGTTAGGCTTACCTTCGGTTCAGGTTTGGCGCAAGCTGCCGAGACCCAACTCCCACTGTCCGACCGCAACGAGCGGAGCATTTCATGTACGACCATGCCAGTTCCACGGTGACCGGGCTGCACGGGATCTCGGCGGTACCGTCGGCCGACTCGGGTAAGCCCCGGCCGAGTGTGTCGGTCATCATCCCGGCCATGAACGAGGCGAAGAACCTCCCCTACGTTGCGTACCGCATGCCCCTCGGGATCGATCAGATCGTCTTCGTCGACGGGCATTCCGCCGATGACACGGTCGCCGTCGCCCGCAAGCTCTGGCCCGACGCCACGTTTGTCACGCAGACCCGTTCCGGCAAGGGTAACGCCCTGGCCTGCGGTATCGAGGCCTGCACCGGCGACATCATCGTGATGATCGATGCCGACGGGTCCACCGACCCCGCCGAGATCCCGCTGTTCGTCCAGGCCCTGCTCGACGGTGCCGACCTCGCCAAGGGAAGCCGGTTCGTCGGCGCCGGCGGCAGCACCGACATCACCACGCTGCGCCGCTGGGGCAACAAGGCCCTGAACCAGATCGTGAACACCTACTTCCATACGAAGTTCACCGACCTGTGCTACGGCTACAACGCTTTCTGGGCGCGTCATGCCGAGCAGATCGAGCTGCCCCCGACCCACTACACCCGCGCCCAGTGGGGCGACGGATTCGAGATCGAGACCGTGATCAACGTCCGTCTGGCCACTGCCGGGCTGAAGATCAGCGAGGTCGGGAGCTTCGAGGGTCCGCGACTGCACGGGCGCAGCAATCTCAACGCCTACAGCGACGGAATGCGTGTGCTGCGCACCATCAACCAGGAATTCGCGCACTGGAAGGATCACCGGTCCAAGGTGCGTAGCGGTGTGCGCGCCGGTGCCGCGGTGGAGAAGGCCGCCGACGAGCTCGCGGGTTGAGTGTTCGCGAGCGTTCGTCACTCGCACGTAGTTCCCTGGCGCTGGCGGTCTCCGGGCTGCTGACCGCCGCGCTGGGGCTGGTGTACTGGGTGCTGGCCGGCCGGCTGTACCCGGCGCGTGAGGTGGGTGCCGCTGCGGCGGTGATCACCACCGCGACGATGCTCTCCGCATTCGGGAACCTCGGTATCGGTGCCTATCTCGAACGGTTCCTGCCGCTCGCGGGTGACCGTGCGCGATGGCTGCCGGGTATCGGGCTCGCTGTCGGCGCCGGGTGCGGCGCACTGCTCGGCGTCGGTTTCCTCCTGGTGGGTCCCACCGGCGAGATGTTCGACGGCATGGGCGAGATGGCGCTGTTCCCACTGATCGTCGTCGTGCTGTCGATGTTCGCCCTGCTCGACCATCTGAGCATCGCCATGGAGCGCGCCCACTGGGCCGCGGGCAAGAACGTGGTGCATGCGGTGGCGAAGCTCGCCGCGGTCGTCGTCTTCGCCGTGGGCGCCGACCGGATGGGACTGGTCGGTTCCTGGATTCTGCTCGCCGCCATCACCGGCGGGGTGGTGTGGTGGTGGGCCGCACGTGAACTCGCAGAGCGCGCCCGTTCTGTACCCGCCGGACATCTGTTGCCGTCGAAGGGTGTTCAGGGGCGGTTCCTGCTCGGCAACTACGGCGTCTACGTGGCCGGTGCCATCACGCCGTTGATCCTCCCGCCGATCGTGATCGGCAGGGTGGGCGCGGCGCAGAACGCCTATTTCTCCATCGTGTGGTCGCTGGTGAGCGCCGTACTCGTGTTGTTGACCATGCTGATCGGACCGTATGTGGCGGCGACGAGTACGGACTCGGCGACCGCCGACACCTCGGATGGCTCGTCGCTGAGACACACCCGCACCTTCGTCGCGACGCTGATCGGTGGAGCGAGCGCCGCAGCGCTGTGTCTGGCGTTCCTCGGTCCGATCATCCTGCGGATCGCGGGACCCGACTACGCCGAGTTCGGCACACCGCTGCTGCGGGTGGGTGCCCTGGCGCTGCCGCCCGCTGCGGTCGCCCTGTGCTTCGTGGGCGTGTGTCGGGTGCGATGCAATCTGGCTCCGGCGCTGGCCGTCCAGATCATCAGCGCGACCATCATGCTGACCCTCACCACACTCTGGATCGGTGAGTACGGCCTCGTGTCGGCCGGCTGGGCGATGGTGATCGCCGAATCCACCGCCGCCGTCCTGGTGGCCGTGCCGTTGGCCCGGGCCGTGCTGGGCCTGGCTCCGCTGGCGCCTGCAGCATGATTCGGTAGTTGAGTCGGGATCCGAACGACCGTAA
>NZ_BCNF01000096.1 GCF_001485495.1 Gordonia desulfuricans NBRC 100010
TGGCCACCCCATTTTGCAACAGCCCCCTATCGGCTCGGTCCCGGCTCAACCATCGAATAATGTTGCAGCCAAGGGCAATTGGTCCCCAAAAAACAGGCACCCCACGATGGTTGAGCCGACAAGGAGCGAAGCGACGAGTCGAGTCGAAACCTCCGCCGGCCGAACTCGCCAGCGCAACCACCACCGCGACGCCGAGACGCCCGAGCAGTCAGCCCCTACGGGCGTCGGCCCACAGGGTCGTGATCACCTCGGCTGCCGGTCCGGTGGGCGCCGATCGGAAGGCGTGCCCTGCCCAGAGATTCAGGTCGTCGGCGTCGTCTGCCGCGGCGGCGGCCTTGCGGAGCGGACTGGTCAGGTGGTGCAGCGCCGGATACTCGGCGGGAGCCGACGGCGAGTACGTATCGGTGAACCGATTCCGTAACGCCTGGGCATACCGCCCCGAGAAGCAGCGGGTGACAACGGTTTCGGTGAACCGCGGATCGCGTAGGGCGGCGCGATGGGTGGGCTTGGTACCCGCCTCGTCGGTGTCGAGCAAAGCCGTACCCAATTGCACCGCACTCGCACCCGCGGCCAAGGCGGCGATGATCGCCGTACCGTCGCCGATCCCCCCGGCAGCGATCACCGGAACATCGCTGCGGTCCACCACCTCTCGCACCAACCTCACGGTGGGTGTCGTATTCGGCACCGCATCGAGGTCGAGCGTCCCGCGGTGGCCACCGGCCTCCACACCCTGTACGCACAGCGCGTCGACACCCAGGGCCACCGCCCGATCGGCGTCGTCGGGATCGGCGACGGTGCTCACCACGAAGATCCCGGCATCGTGCAATCGAGCCACATCCTCCGCGGACGGCAGACCGAAGGTGAACGACACCACCGGCACCCGATGCTCGATCACCAGATCGAGTTTCGTGCGGTAGCCGTCGTCGTCCACCTCGACGATGTCGGGCAGGTCGATTCCGTACCGGTCGGCCAACGGCCGCAGCGACTCCCGATACTCCTGGACTGCGACACGGTCGCGGACCGGGAGTCCGGGGACGAAGATGTTGACGCCGAACGGCGCACCGGTGGCGATCCTGACGTCCGCGATCTGCCCCGCCAGCACACCGGGGTCGGCATATCCTGCGGCCAGAAAGCCCAGTCCGCCAGCATGATTCACTGCGATGGCGAGAGCGGTGGTGCTGGGCCCACCGGCCATCGGCGCGGCGACGACCGGGATCTCGAGATCGGACAGTTCGAACATCTCATGCCCCTTTGCATGGAGAGCGCACTCAGGCGCGGGCCGCCCCGGACGCAAACCGCTTCCGGTAGACCAGCGGCGCCACACCCACCGACGCCTGGAAGTGATGACGCAACAGCGTCGCCGACGCGAAACCCACCTTACGCGCCACCTCTTCCACCGGAATGTCGGTGGATTCGAGAAGACTCTTCGACTGCATCACCCGCTGCTCGGTGAGCCAGCGACGCGGCGACAGCCCCACCTCGTCGACGAAGCGCCGGGCGAAGGTCCGCCCCGACATGTGCATCCGTACGGCGAGATCGTCCACCGAGATGTCCTCGTCGAGATGGCCGACCATCCAGTCGAGCAGTTCGCCGAAGCCCTCGTCGGTGCAGGTGGGCACCGGCGCGTCGACGTATTGCCGTTGGCCACCGTCACGATGCGGTGGCACCACCATACGACGGGCGATCCGGTTGGCGAAAGTCGGTCCCCACGCCTCGCGCACCAGGTGCAACGAGGCGTCGATCCCGGCCGCGGTGCCCGCGCTGGTGGTGACCGGCCCGTCGTCGACGAACAAGACGTCGGTGTCGACCTCGGCGCGGGGATACATCCGCGCCAGCCTCGCCCCGTAACGCCAGTGCGTCGTGCAGCGTCGACCGTCGAGGAGTCCGGCGGCGCCGGCGACGAAGGCACCCGAGCAGACGGTGAGCACTCGGCCACCGTTGTCGACGACCGCCCGCATCGTCTCGAGGATCTCCTCGGGATAGTCGTTCGCGATGCTTCCGCCCGGAATCGCCACGAGGTCGACGTCGCGACAATCCTCGAGGGCGTAGGGGGCGGCGACGGTCACGCCGTTGCCGACGTTCAGCGCGTTCCCGGGAGTCGGGGACGCGACGCGGAAATCGAACGCCGGTACCCCGTCGTCGGTGCGATCGAGTCCGAAGACCTCGCTGAGCACGCCGAACTCGAAGAGTGCGACGTTGCCGTGGAGGAGCACACCGATGGATTTCAACACCCACCCAGTATGGCAGAAACTTTGTGGATATTGGCGTGACTGCCACTGGTGGCAGAAAGTTATCGCCCGGATGATTTCTGTCATGAGCACCGCATTCACCGCCACCCTGACCATCGCCCTGACCGTTCTCGTCGTCGTCCCCATCGCCGCCGTCGTCTACCGCACGCACCGAAAGGTCGGCGACCCCCACCCGATCCCGCTGGGCCATCTCGCGGGGATCGCCACCCGTGCCCACCGACCCCACGATCACCGCCCCACCTGGCACGACGGTCCGGACGCCGACCGGATCGCTGCCGAGCTGGCCACCCTGCGGCAGTACCGCAAGGACGGGTCGTGAACCCGCGAGCGTAAACATGGGATGTTAGGCTCTTTCGGTGCCGTTGATCACCCCTCCCGCGCGGACCAGCTCGCTCGTCGTCGACCGGATGAGTCAACTGATCCGCGACGGCCAGTGGCCGATGGGGACCCGCATCCCGTCCGAACCCGAACTCGTCGAGCTGTTCGGCGTCGGCCGCAACACCATCCGCGAGGCCGTGCGTGCCCTCGAACACGCCGGGCTGCTCGCCCCGCGCCGCGGTGACGGCACCTACGTGTGCGGACGCAATCCACTGGCCGGAGCCATCTCGCGCTGCACCCCGGATCCCGAGATCACCGACCTGATCACCACCCGGCGCGCACTCGAATCAGAAGCCGCGGCACTGGCCGCACAGCACGCCGACGCCGACACCGTCACCGGGCTGAAGGCCCTGCTCGCCGACACCGTCGCGGCCCTCGACGCCGGGGACGTCGAGCGGTATGCGCTCCTCGACCTCGAGTTCCACAGTGCGGTGGTCACGGCGTCCCGCAACCCTCTGCTGATCGAGCTCTACGACGGCATCGGCGAGGTGATGCGGCGCAACCACCGCGATCTGGCCGACGCGACCAGCGGGACCGGACACCCCCGCGGACACCACGACGTGGTCGAGGCCATCGCCGACGCCGACCCCGCCCGCGCCCGCGACGCGGTACACCGCTACCTCGAGACGGCCCTGGACGTCACCGCGCGGGACGCTGCCCGGTGACGGCCACCGGCAACTCCCCCGACACCGGTCGCGCTCACCCCGACATCACCGAGCCCGACATCACCGCCGCCGGTATCACCGCCGGCACCGGCCCCGGGGGTCGCAGCAGCCTGTTCACCGTCTTCACCGCGGTGGCGATCATGCTCGTCGCCGCCAACCTGCGCCCCGCGGTGGTCGCGGTGTCGCCGTTGCTCGACGAGATCACCCGCGACGAGGGCTACAGCAGCGCCATGGCCGGGATGCTGACCACCCTGCCGGTGTTGTTCTTCGGCCTGGTCTCACCGCTCGCCCCACCACTGGCCGCCCGGTTCGGGATCGAACGGACCGTGTTCGGCTCGTTGCTGCTCCTGATCGTCGGCTCCCTGCTGCGCCTGATCCCCGACACCGCCTGCCTGTTCCTGGGCTCCGCGGTGGTCGGCATCGCGATCGGCATCTGCAATGTCGTGCTGCCCGCCCTGATCAAACGCGACTTCGCGCACCGCTCCGGCCTGATGACGGGCCTGTACTCGATGACGCTGTCGGGTGGTGCCGCGGTGGCCGTGGGGGTGATCGTGCCGATCAACCACGCATTCGACGGCAACTGGCGGATGAGTCTCGCGTCGTGGGCGATCCTCGCCGTGATCACCGCATGCTGCTGGCTCCCGCAGCTGACGCGGCACCGACCGGAGACGGTGGCGCGACGAGGATCGTTGTACCGCAACCCGATCGCCTGGGCCATCACCATCTTCATGGCCGCCCAGTCGCTGATCTTCTACACCTTCAGCGCCTGGCTGCCCACGTATTTGATCAGTGAGGGCCACACCGCGGCCGCCGCCGGCACCGTGCTCGCGATCGGGCAGACGGTGGCCCTGTTCGCCTCGCTGATCGCGCCGATCATCGCCGGCCGGTTCGCCGATCAGCGGGTGATCACCCTGGTCGCGGTGGCGTTCACCGCCGTCGGACTCACCGGGCTGCTCACCATCGGTCACGTCCCGGTGCTGTGGACCATCCTGACGCTGGTCGGCCCGGGATCCTCGATCAGCCTGGTCCTCTTGTTCATGGTGCTGCGCAGTTCCTCACCCCAGCAGACCGGGCAGGTGTCGGGGATGTCGCAGTCGATCGGCTATGTCCTGGCCGCACTCGGGCCGTTCGTCACCGGCGCGCTCCACGATCTCACCGGGTCGTGGACGATCGCACTCGGGATGCTCGGGATTCCGGTTGTCGTCCAAGCATTGTCGGCGTGGTGGGCGGCGCGGGACGTGAAGATGGACGAATACTCCCACTGATCTTCCCCTTTCACTGTAACGCGAGGACCGGGGCTTGCGGCAAGGGCCCGTCGGCGTCGCACAATGGGCGCCATGATCTCGCGCGCCACCGGCGCTCCCGGTTCCACCAGCACCTTCGACCTCCCCGACTCCCTGGGTCACAAGACCGCACCCGAGCTCGTCGCCGACGACGACCGTCACCTCACCGCCGTCGCCGATTGCCTTGCCACGTCGATCCGTTCACTCGAGGACCGTCTCGCCGCGCTACGTAGGCAGGCCGGTGGCGGCGGACGGCGCGCCGTCGACCGCGACCTGGAGATCCACCAGACCACCGATCGGCTGCAGTCGCTGCGTCGTCACCGCCAGGATCTGTGCCTGGGCCGGATCGTCCCCGCCGACGGCACCGAGCCGGTCTACATCGGGCGAATCGGACTGACCGACACCGGCGGTCGGCAGTTGCTCGTCGACTGGCGCACCCCGATGGCCGAACCGTTCTTCGCGGCCACCGCCGCCCGATCGATGGGTCTGGGCAGCCGCCGCCGGTATCGGTGGGCGCACGGCCGGATCGTCGACTACTGGGACGAGGCCTTCGGCGAGCGCACCGACGGGCTGGCCCTTGACGACGATTCGGCTCTCATCGCAAGCCTCGAGGCGGCCCGCTCACCCCGGATGCGGGACGTGCTCGGCACCATCGCAGCCGACCAGGATGCCATCATCCGGGCCGGCAGCCACGGCGCGCTGATCGTCGACGGCGGCCCGGGAACCGGTAAAACCGTTGTCGCCCTGCACCGTGCGGCCTCTCTTCTCTATGCCGACCCCCGGCTCGGCGGGAACCGGGGGCAGATGCTCGTCGTCGGACCACACGAACCGTATCTCGCCTACATCTCCGACGTTCTGCCGGCGCTCGGCGAGGAGGGCGTCCGCACGTGCACCCTGCGCGACATGGTTCCCGAGGGCGCCGATGCCGTCGACGAATCCGATTCCGCGGTGGCCGGTCTCAAGGCACACCTCGATCCGCTGACGACGATCGACGCAGCGATCCGGTTCTATCAGCAGCCACCGGCCTCGCCGACGACCATCGACACCCCGTGGGACGAGGTCACCATCACCCCGGCGGAGTGGGCCGCGGCCTTCGACGCCGCCGATCCCTCGGTGCCCCACAACGAAACCCGCGAGGACGTGTGGGATGCCCTGGTACAGACGGTCCTCGACAAGCACGCCGACATCGATTCGGGGGTCGGGCAACTGGCAGCGGCGGTGAGCGGCAACACCGATCTGCGGAAGGCCTTCGCCCGGTCCTGGCCGGTCCTCGACGGACCGACCCTCGTCGCCGATCTGTGGGCGGTGCCCGCCTTTCTCGCGTACTGCGCGCCGGCACTGCCTGCCGACCGGCGTCGCATCCTCGAGCGTCCCGAGGGTTCGCCGTGGACCGACGCCGACCTGCCGTTCCTCGACCTCGCACGCCGCGGACTCGGCGATCCGGACTTCTCCCGCAAGCGCCGGCGACGCGAGACCGCGCTCGCCGCGCAACGCGCCCAGATGGATCAGGTGGTCGACGATCTGCTCGCCGCCCACACCTACGACGACGGCGAGGGTCTCGCGTCGATGCTCCGCAGCGAGGATCTCCGGGAGGTGCTGATGGACGAGTCGGGAATCGATGAGCCCCATCGGGATCCGCTCGACGCGACTTTCGCCCACATCGTCGTCGACGAGGCCCAGGAGCTCACCGATGCGCAGTGGGCGATGCTCGTCTCCCGATGCCCCACCCGCAGCCTGACCATCGTCGGGGACCGGGCACAGGCACGCCACGGCTTCACCGAATCGTGGTCACAGCGACTCACCCGGATCGGCCTGTCCGACATCACCCTGGCCGGCCTGAACGTCAACTACCGCACGCCGGAGGAGATCATGGAGGTCGCCGCACCGGTGATCCGGGCGGTGCTGCCGGACGCCAACATCCCCACATCGATCCGGCGCTCACACATACCGGTGACCTATGGTCATGTCGCCGAACTGGATTCGACCCTCACCGGATGGCTCGCCGACAACCCGGAGGGAACCGCCTGCGTGATCGTCGAACCCGAGGCGGCCGATGCGGTGCCCACCACCGCCCTACCGGATCGGGTGCGGTCGCTGACACCGGAGCAGACCAAGGGACTCGAGTTCGACCTGGTGGTGCTGGTCGGTCCGGCCGAGAACGCCGGGATCACCGCCGCCGTCGACCGCTATGTCGCGATGACCCGAGCCACCGCCCGCCTGGCGGTGCTCACCCTGGACCGGATCAGATGACCTCGGGGCCGGGAGAAGTGTCTCCGCGCAACCGCTTCCGGACCAGCTGCGCCGAGATCAGGCACATCGGCAGTCCGATGCCGGGACGGGTGCTGCTGCCGGCGTAGAACAGGCCGTCGACCTTGCGGGAGATGTTGTCGGCACGGAAGAACGCCGACTGCCGCAGGGTGTGTGCGGGACCGAGGGCACCGCCGGACCACGAGTGGACGTCGTCGACGAAGTCCGCCGGCCCGGTGGTGCGGCGCACCACGATTCGCTCGGCGAGGTCGGGAATGCCTGCGCGGTCGGCGATCCGGGCGATCGCGGCGTCGGCGATCCGCTCGACGGCCGCGGCCCCGGTCCCGTCCGTCCCGCCGTGCCCGAGGGAGGGATCCGCCGGCATCGGGATCAGCACGAACAGGTTCTCGTGGCCGTCCGGGGCGACGGTCGCATCGGTCGCCGACGGCCGGCACACATACAGCGACGCCGGGTCCGGGATGCGGGTCGGCGACCCGAAGATGGCGTCGAAGTTGGTGTCCCAGTCGTCGGTGAAGAACAGCGAATGGTGGGCCAGTTGCGGTAGCTCGCCCCGGACGCCGAGGAACACCAGCACCGCACCGGGCCCGGAGGTGTGCCGGTCCCACCATGTCTGCGGGTAGGTCTGCAGATGCCTGGGCAGCAGGCGGGTCTCGAGGTGGTGCAGGTCGGCGGCACCCACCACGATGTCGGCGTCGACCCGACGGTAGGTGCCGTCGGCAAACCGGACGTCCACACCGCTGACCGTCTCGCCCCGTCCCCATGGCACCCGTCCCCAAGGCCCCCGTCCCCATCGCACCCGGCCCCGGCGTTCCTGACGCCGTGTGCCGATCGACAGGACCGTCGCCGAGGTGTGTATCCGGACCCCACGACGGCGGGCAAGCCGTTCCAGTGCATCGGTGAAGGTGATGAAACCACCTGCGGGATAACGTACTCCGTCCTCGAGATCGAGGTGGCTCATCAGGTGGTACATCGCCGGGGCACGCCCCGGTGAGGAGCCGAGGAAGACCGCGGGATAGCCGAGTACCTGCCGCAGGCCGGGGTCGCCGAAACGATCGGCGATGAAGGCACCGAGGCTCCGGCCGAGCAGTACGGCCAGCTTCGGCAGGTGGGCGAGTACCTCCGGTGCGGTGAATGACCGGAGGGTGTCGAAGTTGGTGTAGAGGAAGCGGTCGACGGCGATCCGGTAGGTGTCCCGCGCCGATGCCAGATAGTCCGAGAGTGCTTGGCCTGCACCGGCTTCCCGACCATCGAAGATCGCAATGTTGGCCTCGGCGCCGGCCGCCACGGTCAGCGGCGGGGCGTCGTCGAAGAACACCCGGTATCCGGGGTCGAGGGTGACCAGGTCGAGTTGCTCGGCGACGGAGGTGCCGAGCAAGGCGAAGAAGTGCTCGAACACCTCGGGCATCAGCCACCACGACGGTCCGGTGTCGAACCGGAATCCATCGTGCTCCCACGAGCCCGTACGACCACCGAGGTCGGGGTTCTTCTCGAACACCTCGACGTCGTGACCGTCCTCGGCCAGCAGCGCCGCGGTCGCCAGACCCGCGACCCCACCACCGATGATCGCTACCCGAGAACCGTTGTCACTCATCGTTTTCCGACTCCACCGACACTCTCGACCGGCATCCCCCCACGGAACACCACACGGGCTGCGATCCGCAGTTTGACCGGCCCCGACACCCGCACCCGGCGGCGCGCGGCCACCCGGGCCGGCGTGGCCCGCAGTCTCGCCGACAGCTCGGCGAACAGATCGTGGGCCACGCACACGGCGATCCGGCTGTCGGCGGGCAGCCGCGGGATGATCGTCGCGGCCGCGGCGAGGTCGGCGTCGACGTCGTCGAGCCAGGCCCGCCACACCGCCTCGTCGGGATCGGCCGGGTCGAGATCCACCAGATAGCCGCGCCCGAGGTCGGTTCCGTCGACACCCAGATCACGCAGGAAGTTGACCTTCTGGAATCCGGCCCCGAGCCGCCGGGCGCCCTCGGACAGCTCACGGTAGACGGTCTCCGGCTCGGGCAGTTCGGCGACGAACACCCGCAGACACATCAGACCGATCACCTCGGCCGACCCGTGGATGTAGCTCTGCAAGCTCGCGGTGTCATGCGGTTGCGGGTCGAGATCGGCGCGCATGGACGCGAAGAACGGTGTGATCAGGGAGCCGTCGATCCCGGTTCGACGTGCGGTGCGGGCGAAGGCATGCACGATCAGGTTGGTGCTGGCACCGGACCCGATGGCGTCGAGGGTCTGCGCCTCGAGATGGTCGAGCGCCAGGCGACGCTGGGCGGCGTCCTGGTCGGGCCGCGGTGCGTCGACGATCTCGTCGGCGACGCGGACGAGTGCATAGATGTTGCGGACGTCGCCGCGGATCTGCGGGGCGAGCAGTCCGCTGGCCAGCCCGAACGACGACGAGTAGGAGCGGATGACCAGCGCCGCACTGGCATCGGCGACCGCGTCGTAGCGGTCGGCCGGCCGCGCGTGATCGACGCGGGTCCTGCGCAGTCCCATCAGTTCTCCCGCGTGGCCGCCCGGTACGGGTCCTCGGCGGAACCGAGTGCGTCGACCTGATCGACGAACCACGGGCTGAGCAACCACGGACTGTGCTCGGCCACCGCCCAGATGTCGGCGATCGGCGTCCACGCGAACTCCATCACCTCGTCGGGGTCGGGGCGCACCGTGCCGACCGGCCGGGCCAGATAGACCGGGCACACCTCGTTCTCCACCACGCCGCTCGCATCGACGGCGCGGTAGCGGAAGTCCGGCAGCACGCAGCAGAGATCGGCGATCTCGACGCCCAGTTCGCGGACCGCATACCGGTGCACGGCGTCGTCGAAGGACTCCCCAGGGCGCGGATGTCCGCAGAACGAGTTGGTCCACACCCCCGGCCAGGTGCGTTTGACCAGTGCCCGCCGGGTCATCAGCAAACGACCCTCACCGTCCACCAGATGGCATGAAAAGGCCAGGTGAAGTGGGGTGTCGGTGGTGTGCACGGTGGTGCGATCGGCGGTTCCGACGGGGTGTCCGGCGGGGTCGACGAGCACCACGAGGTCCTCGGTCATCCGCGTTCTCCTCCGCTCGGTACGCCCGCCCAGTCTACGGGCGGGGGTCGGCGGGGACGAAAGCGCAGGTCAGGTGGGCAGCGAGTCGCCCGGGAAGCCGCGTGCAGGATGGACGTCGAAGGTGAACACCCCGGCCTGGACGCCCGGGTCGTCGGACATCAGTGCGGTGGTCTCCTCGACGGAGCGGTCGAAGATCCCCACCCCGCAGACATCGGTGGCGTCCTCGACCGGCATCACCACCGCGAGTGCACCGGCGGCGCGCAGCGCGAAGTTCCGTCGGCCGTGCTCCCAGATGATCGGCTTCGCCTCGGGCGAACCGTACTCGGGGCCCTCACGGAGGATGACCACCGAATAGTGACGGGCCATGGGGATCATGGTATCCATCTCTTCGTCGGTGATCTCGGGCAACTCGGACATCTGCGGGTCCTTCCGGTGCGACGATGCGGCGGCTTCATTGTCGCGCGAGACATGCGCCGCCGGGGCCCGAACCGGCTGGTAGGTGACGCCGATCGGCCCTGCCGGTCAGTCGTCCATGCCGCGGCGGGACAGTTCGTTGGCATCGGCCCAGCCGACGATGTCGCCCCGGCTGATCGCGACGGCGAGCAGGTCGGGGAAGGCATCCGGGGTGCAGGCGAACACCGGGACACCCATCGCGGCGAGGTCGCCGGCGATCTCCCGGTCGAAGGCGGGCGCACCCTCGTCCGACAGCGCGAGCAGTACGATCACCTGCACGCCGTCGTCGCGCATCTGGTGGATCCGTTTGAGCATCTCGTCGCGCACACCGCCCTCGTACAGATCGGAGATGAGCACGAAGATGGAATCGTCGGGACGGTCGATGAGCCCCTGGCAGTAGGCGATCGCACGGTTGATGTCGGTGCCGCCGCCGAGGGTGGTGCCGAACAGCACGTCCACCGGGTCGTCGAGTTTGTCGGTGAGATCGACGACGCTGGTGTCGAAGACCACCAGCGATGTGCGGATGGCGCGCATCGTGGCGATCACCGCCCCGAAGATCGACGCGTAGACGATCGACGCCGCCATCGACCCGGACTGGTCGATGGCGATGACGATGTCCTTGCTGACACGCTGCGAGCGCCGCCCGCGGCCGACGAGCCGTTCGGGCACGATGGTCTTCTGTTCGGGCAGGTAGTGGCGCAGGTTGCGGGCGATCGTGGCATTCCAGTCGATGTCGTGCAGCCGCGGGCGGAGGGTGCGCGCCGACCGGTCGAGGGCGGCCCCGAGGGTGCTGCGGGTGCGGTCGGCGATGCGGCGTTCCACCTCGTCGACGACCTTGCGGACCAGCGCCCGCGCCGACGCCTTGGACTTGGCCGGGATCGCGCGGCCCAGACCGATCAGCATGGTGACCATGTCGATGTCGGGTTCGACGGCGTCGATCATCTCGGGTTCGGCGAGCAGGGCATGCAGGTTGAGCCGCTCGACGGCGTCACGCTGCATCACCTGCACGACGGTGGTCGGGAAGTACTCGCGGATGTCGCCGAGCCAGCGGGCCACACCGGGTGCCGATCTCCCCAGTCCGCCACGGCGATCACCGGACTGGTCGTAGAGCTTGCCGAGGGCGCCGTCCATCGCGGTGTCGGCGCCGGACAGGGTCGTCAGCGAGTCCTCGGCGGCGGCACCGAGGACCAGCCGCCAGCGCCGGTCCCGGTCGGTGGTGTCCCGGTCAGTGGCGGTGTCCCGGCTGGTGCTGCCGACGGGGGTGTCGGGGTTCTCGGGTCGGGTCATGACAGTCCCAGCAGGTCGGCGACGACGGCGACCGCGGGGGCGGCCAGTTCCCGGTCGAAGGCGGTGGTCGGAGTGGCCGGGGCGGCCCGGCCGTCGAGGTTGGCGACCCGGTCGCCGATGTTGCGGCGCACCGACGGATCGAACACCCCGAAGGTGCGTCGCAGCAGCGGCAGGACGTCGACGAAGTCGCGTTCGGCGAGGGTGATGAGCCAGTTGTCGAGGATGCCGAGCAGTTCACGATCGTGCACCAGCAGCAGGCCGCCGTCACCGAGGAATCCTTCGATCCACCGGGCTTTCGCGATCGGGGTGGCGCCGCCGGAGAGGGCATAGGTGAGCCGGTCGGCGGCCTCGGTGGCAGCGATCTGCCCGCCGTCGAGCAGGAGTCGGGTGACGCGGCCGAGCAGCAGGCCGTTCACATCGTGGCGTGCGGCGAGTGCGGTCAGCGCAATGACCCAGCGGGTGCGGTCGTCCGGATCGAGCAGGGCGACGGTCTCATGGACGGCGTCGAGGCGGGTCCTCAGTTCGGCGGCGGCGTCGTCGCCGAGGCCGGTGACCGCGGCGGGCAGTCCCGCGCAGATCCGCACCAGCAATGCCGAGGCGACGGTGCCGAGTGCGGTGACGTCGGTGCCGCGGACGTCGCCGTAACGGCGGGCGCGTCCCAGTGCGGGCAGCGCCGCCATCAGGTGTTCGACGTCGTGGTCGATCGCGGCGCGGTCGGCGAGCGCGGTGAGCACGGCGGGGAGCGCCTCGGCGAGATCGGCGAGCAGAGCCGCCTCGAGCGCCCCGGTGATCTCCGCCAGGGACGCACCCGACGCCGCCCGGTCGGTGATCCGTGCGGTGGCCGCCGCCGTCACGGTGGTCCCCCACACCGACGCCATGACCACCTCGACGACGAACTCGGGCTTCCAGGTGAGGGTCCAGCCCTCTTTGAACGTGCCGCTGCCGGTGACGTCGCGGGCCACACCCCATGGGATGCCGATGATGCCCAGCCGGTGCAGCAGCACCGATTTCGCACGATCGACCGGCCGCCGGAGGTCGACGTCGATCTCCTTGGCCCGCGGATCCTGTTTGAGCCGGGCCGATCTGGCGCTCGCGGTGAGATCGGCCTGCAGCGGCACCACCGGCGCGTCGGCGGGCACCTCACCCAGCCGTTCGCCGATCACCGCCTCGCGGTACATGAGATCGGCGAGCCCCGAATCGCCCTGACACATCACCGCAAGGGTGGCCTCGGAGATCTCGGCGAGTCCGGCGAGTGGCCGGCGGCGCATCACCGCGAGCGTCTCGGCGAGGCGCACGGTCTCGATGATGTGCGCCGAGGAGACGTCGATGTCCTTCTCCCGCAACAGATCGGCCTGGTGGATCAGCCAGCGCACGACGACGTCGTCGGACGTGGTGAACAGGTGGTGATACCAGCCGGGCGAGATCACCCCGGCGCCGTATCCGCTCGCGCCGGCCAGCCGCGAATGGGTCCACGGCACCCAGGCGAGCTTGGTCCGCAGCTTGGGCATGCCCTTGAGCAGCTTCGCGTCGTGGGCGGCCGGTGGCAGTTTCCCGGCCAGCGCCGGCGCATGCCAGGCGCCACAGACGATCGCGACCCGTTCCACCCCGGGCAGTTTGAGCGTCTTGCGCAGGATCTGGCGCATGTGGGCTTCGCGGCGCAGGTCGTGGCCGTCCTCACCGAGCTCCCCGATCTCCTGGCGCAGCGCCCCCATCGCCTCGGTGATCGCATCGAAACCGCCGCTGTCACCGCGTGTTTCGACGACGTCGTCCCACCAGCGTTCCGGGTCGTCGTAGCCGGCCGCCGACGCGAGCAGGGCGATCGGGTCGGCGCGGGCGATACGGGCGGACTCGTCGGCGGGCTCGTCGAACAGGTCGGTCTGTTCGGCGGGTTCGGGTTCGGCCGGGTCGCGTTGCGGCGTGGCACGATGGGCGAGCGTCTGCGCGGCGGGCAGGTCGCAGAAATGTACCGGCACACCGGCTCTCACGGACCAGCGCAGCGCCTGCCATTCCGGGGAGAACTCGGCGAACGGCCAGAACGCCGCGGTGCCGGGGTCGTCGGCGGCGTAGGCGAGCAATGCCACCGGTGGACGCAGATCGGGATCGGCGACCGTCGCGATCAGCGCGTCGGCGTCGGCGGGGCCCTCGATCAGCACGGCGTCCGGGCGCAGGCGGTCGAGCTCGGCCATCACCGCACGCGCCGATCCGGGCCCGTGGTGGCGGATGCCGAGGACGCGGGGTGTCATCGCCACCACCTCAGCGCAGCGCCCCGCGTGCCGCGCGGTAGAAGTCGGCCCAGTCGGTGCGGTCGCGCACCACGCCCTCGAGGTATTCGGTCCACACCACTGAGTCCGACGACGGGTCCTTGACGACGGCGCCGTGGATACCGGCGGCGACGTCGGCGGGCCGCAGGGTGCCGTCCCCGAAATGTGCCGCCATGACGATCCCGTGGGTGATCACCGAGATCGCCTCGGCGGTGGACAGCGTGCCGCTGGGCTGTTTGACCTTGGCGCGGCCGTCCTCGGTGACCCCCGACCGCAGCTCGCGGAACACGGTCACCACGCGGCGGATCTCCTCGGCGGCGGTGGGCAGTTCGGGCAGTTCCAGCGACTTGCCGAGGGCGGCCACCCGGGAGGTGACGATCTCCACCTCCTCCTCGGCGGTCGCGGGCAGTGGCAGGACGACGGTGTTGAACCGGCGGCGCAGCGCCGAGGAGAGGTCGTTGACGCCGCGGTCGCGGTCGTTGGCGGTGGCGATCACGCTGAATCCCTTGGCGGCCTGCACCTCGGCGGCCAGTTCGGGGATGGGCAGCGTCTTCTCCGACAGCACGGTGATCAGCGCGTCCTGGACATCGGACGGGATGCGGGTGAGCTCTTCGATGCGGGCTATCCGGCCCTCGCCCATCGCGGTCATCACCGGGGAGGGGACCAGCGCGTCGCGGCTGGGTCCCTCGCTGATCAGGCGCGCATAGTTCCAGCCGTACCGGATGGCCTCCTCCGGGGTTCCGGCGGTGCCCTGCACCAGCAGGGTGGAGGTGCCGCTGATCGCGGCGGCGAGGTGTTCGGACACCCAGGTCTTGGCGGTTCCGGGCACGCCGAGCAGGAGGAGTGCACGGTCGGTGGCCAGGGTGGCGACGGCGATCTCCATGAGCCGGCGCGGCCCGATGTACTTGGGGGTGATCTCGGTGCCGTCGTCGAGCGTGCCGCCGATCAGATAGGTGACCACCGCCGACGGTGAGAGGTTCCAGCTCGGTGGGCGGGTGCCGGTGTCGGCGACGGCCAGGGCGTCGAGTTCGGCGGCGAACAGTTGCTCGGCGTGCGGGCGCAGCAGGTTGTCGGTGGTCACGTCAGCTCCCTGGTGAGTATCGAACGGATGCGGAGGGCTTCACCCAGGACGGCGAGTTGCCGGGGTGCGACGGGGACGCGGGCACGGGCGTCGTCGACGATCTGTTGCCAGCGGTCGGTGGCGGGTAGGGCCACGGCGAGCAGGTCGACGACGGCCGCGCTGGGTGGGGTCACCCGCAGCTCGGTCTCGAGGGTGCGGATCAGATCGCCGAACACCTTGAGGCACAGCTTGTCCGGCCATGGTGTGGGCAACGCCTGCAGGGCGGCGAGCACCCTCGAGTAGTGCTGTGTGCCGACGTGGTCGAGGAGCCGTTCGGGGTGGGCGGCACCGAAGACCTCCGTGGACTCGGTGGCCGGGTGCCCGATCAGGGCGTCTGCCCAGTCGGCGGCACGGTAGGTGACGGCGGCCGCGCACAGGCCTGCGACGAGTGCCTTCTCCTCCGGGTCGACACCGCCGACGAGTTCATCGGCACCCCGCCCGAAGTGTGTCTCCCACTCGATGGGGTCGATCCGTGAGATCAGTTGCCGCAGAGTCCACGACGCCCCACCGATACCGCGCGGCGGTGTGGGGTCGACACCGTCGCGGACGAGTGCCGGATCGGGTCGTTCGGGCAGGTGCACCGTCAGCCGGGGGCGGCCGAGTCGCCGTTTCTCGACGGTGAGCATCGGTGCGGCGGCGGCGAAGATGCGCTGCCGGAGCGCCGATCCCTCGATCGCATCGAGGGCACGGACCGCACCGGCGCGCACGGCGCGGCGCCGGTCGTCGAGGGCGTGCTCGAGGAATGCCTCGTCGTCGGCGGTGGGTGCGAGGGCGAACACCTCGATGAAGGCGTCGCGTTCGGCACCGGGTTCGGCCGGCCAGCTCTGCTCCAGCAACTCGCGTGCCGCGCCGGGGTCGCGTCGGCGCAGTGCGGTGAGATGGGCGACGCGGGTGGGCAGGTCGCCGTGGAGCCAGGCCCCCGGATCGGGCTCGGCCCCGCCGATCCCGTCGACCCGATGAGGAAGCACCGCACCGAGTTCCGGCGCCAGATCCGCCAGCCACCGCCCGCGGGGGCCGACGATGGTCGCGATCACCGCGCGGTGCTCGGCGTCCCGGGCGGTCCTCACCAGCAGACTGGTGAGCAGCCCGCCCGTGGGTCGTCGGCCGGAGGTGGCCAGCAGATCCAGGCACCAGTCGATCATCCACCGCGACAACGAGAAAGCATGCAGGACGTAGGTCGAGGCCGTCGGGGAGACCGGCGGCCGCGGATCGGTGGGTGCCGCCGGGATCGGTTGCGCCTGCACACCGGCGGGCCCCGATGCGAGCCGGGCCACGGCGGTGAGTGCGGCGGTGTCGAGGGTGCGGCGGACCGGGTCGGCGGTGTGCTCGGCGATCCGCTCCCCGATCAGCGGATCGGCGTCATCGGTGCCGACGCTGCGGTTGTGGACGCCGACCAATGCCGCGGCCACCACGTTCTCCCAGTACGTCACAGCCCGGTCACCACCCCGGCGCGATGCACCGTGAGCGGATCGAGTCCCCGCGCACCGAGCTCCCCGAAGACCTGCACCTCGTCCCCCTCGGTCACCGCGAGCAACAGGGGCCAGAGTCCTTCACCGTCGCGCAGCCCGACGGCGTCGCCGGTGCGGTCGATCAGTGCGGGGAGCCCGTCGGCGGTGGTGCCGAGCCGTCCGGTGATGATCACCGGGAACCCCGACATCCAGGGATCACCGGCCACCGCCGCAGCCCGGACACGACGGGCGGTGGCGAGGTCGGTGCCGGTGATCTCCGGGGTGGCCGGTTCCGCGATCTCCGCATCCTGCGCTGCCGATTCGGGGGTGTCGGGTGCGGGTGCCGGGTCGGTGTCGGCCGGGAGGCACCGATGGCCGGGCGCCCCCGGATAGAAGTGCAGCGCGGCGTGGCCCACCTGGCCGACGGGTGGCCGGGCCGGGAGGGTGCCGCCGGCCGGGGCGTAGTCGAGGATCAGACCGAAGCGCCCGGTGTGGGCACCGCGCAACCAGGTGCGCCGGGCCTGCAGGTGGTCTTCCTCGGTGTCCCGGCGGCCGAGCACCAGCCAGTCGTCGACGACGGCGGGCCGGGCCAGCACGTCGGCCTTGGCCACCGGGTAGCCGATATGGCGACGCACCGTGGCGGCGAGTTCGTCGGGGAGGCCGGGCAGTCGGTCGTGGGCGGCGGCCAGCGACCACAGGGCGCCGAACTCCTGCAGCAGCCGAGACGGCCAGTCGGCACGGGAGTCGGTGGCGTCGTCGGGTGCGTAGAGCACCGCGGGCAGCCGGCGGACGCGATTGGCCATCCCGGGGACCTGCGCGTCCACCAGGCGGGCGGCGACGGCGTCGAATCGGGCGTAGGCATCGGCCTCGAGCCCCGCGAGTCCGTGTCCGACCTGGTCACCGAGCCACATCCGCAGTTCGTCGAGACCGGTGGTGACGCGTTCGGCGCGCTGGGCCGCATTCTTGGCCGCCCGCTCCGGGTCCTTCGGCGCGGCCGCTGCTGAGGGTGTGGCGGCGGCTCGTGCGGCGCGCCCGGCGAGCCATGCGGCGGCGTGGTCGGCGGGTTCACCCGCGTCAGGGACGCCGCCCTCGCTCCACAACAGCAGCAGACCGAGGACGTGTTTACAGGGGAACTTCCGCGACGGACACGAGCACGTGTAGGCGGGCCCCGACAGTTCGACGACCGCCTGATAGGGCTTCTTGCCGCTGCCCGCACATGATCCCCACACCACCCGATCGGTGGCCCCGGTGTCACTCCACGGCACCGGTGAGCCGAGTTTGCGGCCCGCCGCGGCCGACGACGCGTCCGGCGCGAGCGCCAGCACCTGTTGCGTCGGCCATCGGTCCCCCATGCCGACCAATCAACCACACACCTCCGACAACGGGCTGGATAGGCTCGTCGGGTGCGTATCGGCATCTGCATACTCCCGGACCTGACCTGGCGCCAGTCGCGACCGCTGTACGAGCGGGCGGAGGCGATGGGCTTCGACCATGTGTGGACCTACGACCATCTGGTGTGGGGCGGCCTGCCCGACTCGCGGTGGTTCTCCTGTGTCCCGACGCTGACCGCGGCGGCCACGGCCACCTCGACCATCGGGCTCGGCACGTTCGTCGCCTCGCCGAACTTCCGGCATCCGGTGTCGTTCGCCCGGGAGATCCAGACCCTGATCGACATCTCCGACGGCCGGCTGCTGGTGGGCCTGGGTGCGGGTGGCACCCCCGACGACACCGTCCTCGGCGCCGACCGGCTCCCGCCCAAACAGCGCGTCGACCGGCTGCAGGAGTTCACCGACCTGCTCGACCGCACGTTGCGCGACGATCACGTCGACTTCGACGGCACCTACTACTCGGCGCGGGACATGCGGCTGGTGGGCGGCTCGGTCCGCGACCGGGTGCCGCTGTTGCTCGCCGGGAACGGACCGCGGTCGGTGCGCTACGCCGCCCGTACCGGCGACGGCTGGGTCACCACCGGTACCGCGGCCGACGGTCTCGACGACTGGTTCGACGGGATCGCCCGCAACTGCGAGGTGCTCGACGAGGCGTTGTCGGCGGCCGGACGCACCGCGGGGTTCCGCCGCTACATCAGCCTGGACACGTCGCCGGGCACCGCATTCGAGAGTGTCGATCTGTACGACGAGATGATCGGGCGCGCAGCCGAACTCGGCTTCACCGACGTGATCGTGCACTGGCCGCGGGACACCGAGCCCTACCGTGCGTCGGAGCGAGTCCTCGAGGCGGTCGTCGCCCGCGGCCTGCATGGTGTGCGAGACTGATCACACATCATCTGACATGACGGCATGTCAGTTAGGGGAGGCGGGGCAGGATGACGACGACACAACCCATCGCCGGGCGCGTGGTGGCCATCACCGGCGGCGCGCAGGGCATCGGACGCGAGATCGCCGCGGCACTCGCAGCGGAAGGTGCACGTGTGGCGATCGGCGACCGCGATCTGCCCGCCGCCGAACGCAGCGCCACCGAATTACCCGGTGACGTGGCCGCTTTCGCCCTCGACGTGACCGACACCGACTCGTTCCGCGGATTCCTCGACGCCACCGAGGCACAGCTGGGGCCGATCGACGTGCTGGTCAACAATGCCGGGGTGATGTGGGTCGGCCCGTTCGACACCGAACCCGACGCCGCCACCGATCGGATGCTGGCGGTCAATCTGCACGGCGTCATCCGCGGCGTCCGGCTGGCCGCACCCCGGATGCGTCACCGCGGCCGCGGCCACATCGTGACCGTGGCGTCGGCGGCGTCGCGACTGGCCCCGCCCGGGGAGGCCTCGTACGCGGCCAGCAAGCACGGCGTGCTCGGCTATCTGACCGCGGTGCGCGAGGAACTGCGGGGCAGCGGCGTGGAGTTGTCGATGATCATGCCGACCGTCGTCGACACCGAACTCGCCAAGGGCACCGCCACCGGTGCCGCGGCGATGCTCACCCCCGCCGACGTCGCGACCGCGGTGGTCAAGGTGATCGGCCGCCCCCGGTTCGAGGTCAATCTGCCCGGCTACGTCGGCCCTCTGGTGCGGGTGTCCCATGTCCTGCCGCAACGGGTCCGGGATCTCCTGATGCGGGTGGCGGTGCCGAATCAGGTCAAGGCGGTCCGCGGATCGGACACCCGCGCCGCCTACGAGGCGCAGGTCCTGCACGCCGACGACGGTCGACCCGGGCGATAGGCGGCGAGCGCCGAACCGGACGACACCGGTCCACGCAAATCGGCGACTTCAGCAACTCCTCAGCGCGTGCCGCGGATACTGCAGCCCATGGACACCATTCGCGGGCTCCCGGCTCACCCGCTCTTCGTGCATCTGACCGTGGTCGTGATCCCACTCGCCGCGATCCTGGGTCTGCTCGCGGTCCTCTGGCCCGCCGCCCGCCGCCGGCTCGGCTGGTTCACCCCGCTGGTCGCACTCGTGGCGATGATCGCCACCCCACTGACCACCTCGGCCGGCGAAGCCCTGGAGAAGGTGACCCCGAAGACACCCGACCTGGAGCATCACACCGAACTCGGCGGCATGATGATCGGCTGGGTGGCTCCCCTGTTCGTCACGATCGTGCTGTTCTGGGCGCTCCACGAAGAGGCCATCATGTCCCGCCTGCCGGTCACCGTCTCACCCGGAGTCGCCCGCATCGTGAGCATCGTGTTGGGTGCCGGGGTGATCGTCACGGCGATCGGCTCGATCGTGATGATCTATCTGGTCGGCGATTCAGGCGCCCGCTCGGTCTGGGCGGGGTAGCCCACACGTCGGTGTGAGCGGGGCGGCCCGAACCTGTGGCCCGGCTCACCGCTACGGTCGGTGCAGGTCCCCCGCACCGACCGTGAAAGGCCACGCCATGGACACCCCCCTCGACATCGCCACCTCCGGACCGGTCCAGGTCTGGACGATCAACTCGCCCGACGTCGGCAATGCGATCACCGGCACGGAGTTCGTGAAGGCCTTCGAGGCGGCGGTGGACGCGGCGAACGCCGACCTCGAGGTGCGGGCGATCGTCCTCACCGGCGCGGGCAAGATCTTCTCCGCCGGCGGCAACGTCAAGGAGATGGCCGATCGCACCGGGATGTTCGGCGTCGACGAGCGCGCGCAGCGCCGCGCCTACGTCGACGGCATCCAGCGCATCCCGCGGGCGTTCTCGCGACTCGAGGTGCCGATCATCGCGGCGGTCAACGGCGCCTCGGTGGGAGCCGGCTGCGACCTGGCGATGATGTGCGACATCCGGATCGCCTCCGAGCGTGCGTCCTTCGCCGAGAGCTTCGTGCAGGTCGGCCTGATCCCCGGCGACGGCGGCACCTGGTTCCTGCCCCGCGCCGTCGGCTATGCACGTGCCGCCGAGATGACCTTCACCGGTGACAGGGTCGACGCCGCCACCGCCCTCGAGTGGGGGATGGTCAGCCTCGTGGTTCCCCATGACGAGTTGCTCGCCGCCGCACGGGAACTGGCCGACCGGATCACCAAGAACCCGTCCGAGGCACTCCGGATGGCCAAGCGCCTGCTTCAGGAATCGCGCACCAGTCCACTGGAATCCGTGCTCGGGATGGCCGCGTCGATGCAGCCGCTGGCACACCTGTCGCCCGAGCACTCCTCGCGGATCTCCCGCTGGCGCACCAGCTGAGCCGACGATCGCGCCTGCGTCAGCGTGGCACCGACGCTGGCGAAGATCACCAGGACGATGGCCGTGGCCCGGATCGGGGGAAGCCCCTGTCCGAGCAGCATCCAGCCCACCAGTGCTGCGGCCATCGGTTCCAGACTCAGCAGCACGCCGAAGACGTGGCGTGGAATCCGGCGCAGCGCAGCGAGTTCGAGCGTGTACGGGATCACCGACGACAACACCGCCATCCCCACCGCCAGCAGGACGATCGTGGCGTCGACGTGGGCGTGGACCAGCCCCGGTAGGCCGACGGGCAGCACTCCCACCGCAGCGATCATCACCGCGACGGCAAGCCCCCCGCTGCCCTGAATACGCTCTCCGACAACCGAACTGGTGAGGATGTAGCCGGCCCATGCCGCGCCCGCGGCCAGCGCGAATCCGACGCCGACCAGGTCGAGGCCGACGGTGTCGAGGACGCTCTCCACACCCAGCAGGGTCATCGCCAGCAGGGCGAGGCCCACCCATGCGAGATCGGCGCGCCGGCGCGAGAGCACCGCCGCCAGCACCAGGGGACCGAGGAATTCGATGGAGACGGCCACACCGAGCGGGATGCGGGCGATCGCGGCATAGAAGAAGCCGTTCATCAGGGCCATCGCGAGGCCGAACGCGAGCACCGACCGCCACTGCGGCCGGGTCCAGCCGCCGATCCGCGGCCGGGCCACCGCACACAGCACGATCCCCGAGATCGCCAGGCGCAGCACCGTGGTACCCCAGGAACCGAGCGCGGGGAAGAGATTCGCCGCCAGTCCGGCACCGAACTGCAGCGAGATACACGATCCGGCGACGAGGGCCACTGCCTGCCGGGTACCCCCGGCGGATCTCATCTGGCGCACTCCCGTCATCACCGTCCCAGCATCCGCCCACAGATCACCTCAGTCCAGTTCACGTTTCTTTCGATATCCAGTAAGTTCTACTAATCTTTTGGCAGCCATCGATCCGGGAGATCCCATGCTCAGCGTCCCGCGCCTGCGAATCCTGCGAGAGCTGCATCTGCGTGGCACCCTCGCGCAGGTCGCCGAGGCGCTCTCCTACACGCCGTCGGCCATCTCACAGCAGCTGTCGCTCCTGGAACGCGAGGCCGGGGTCCCCCTGCTCGAACGCGTCGGCCGTGGGGTGCGCCTCACCGATGCCGCATTGACCCTGGTCGGGCACACCGATGCGATCCTGGCCCGGCTCGAACAGGCCGAGGCCGACCTCGCCGCCACCCAGCCCGAGGTGCACGGCACGCTGCGGGTGGCGTCGTTCCAGAGCGTCGTCGTCGAGATCGCACCGTCGGTGCTCACCCTGCTCGACGCGGAGTACCCGCGACTGCAGATCGAGATCATCCAGCGCGAGGTCGACGACGCCTACAGCGGTCTGCTCTCACACGAGTTCGACGTGATCCTCGGTGAGGAGTTCCCCGGGCTGCCCGAGCCGGTCCGCCCCGGGGCCGATCGCGCCGACCTCGTCGACGACCCGATGTACCTCGTCGTCCCGGCCGAGGGACCGTGGGCGTGCACCCCGGAGACGGTCGCCGAACTCGCCGACGTCCCGTGGGCACTCGACCCGCCCGACACCTCTGCCGGGGACTGGGCCCAACGCATGTGTCACGCCGCGGGTTTCGAACCGCGAATCCGGTTCGAGGGCCCCGACCCGATCCTGCACGCCCACCTCGTCCGCACCGGACATGCCCTCGCCTTCGTCCCCGCACTCATCGCCGGCCGCGATCCCCGCGGGATCGAACTGTTCGCCTTACCCGGCAACCCACGCCGCACGCTCTACACCGCCGCCCGGACCGGCCGCGCGCATCACCCGGCGATCCGGGCGTTCCGCGACGCGATGGCACGCGTCGTCGCCGAGCGGCAACCGGCCGCACCCGTGCGGCAACTGCGGTGAGCGGGCACCGCCGTGTCGTCGGCCCGGTGCGGCGCAGGCCAGGCCTCCCCGACCCTCAGATCACCGGCAACGGCTGGGCCTGAGCAGGATTGAGACTGTCGAGCAACAGACTGAGGTACCGGCGCCGTTCGGGCCCCGGCGGAACCGACCCGAACCCCGCGGCGATCATCGTGATCAGGTTGGGGATGTCGTCGGCGACGATGTCGGCCCGCAGATTCCCCGCCGCCTGCGCACGTGCGACCGCCGGGCCGATCGTCACCATGTTGCGTCGCATCAGCGTCCGCGTGGCGGTGGCGACGTTGCCCAGCGACGCCGCCAGTCCGCGTTCACGGTCGAACACCTCGAGCAGGCGCTCCCCCAGTTGCAACAAGATCTCCCTGGGCGCATCGGTGCGTTCGAACTGCTCGAAGATCGGCTGGATCTCGGCGGAGTACACCTCGTCGTAGACCGCCATCGCCAGCGCCTCCCGATTCGGGAAATGCCGGTACAGCGTGGCGATTCCCACCCCGGCCTCCTTGGCGATCCGGTTCAGCGTCCCGGAGCCGTCACCTGCGGAGAACACCTGCCGGGCGGCGTCGACGATCCTCGTCACACTCGCCATCGCATCGACCCGTAGCGCGGGCGAATCCATACCCACCATCTCCCGTCAGCGTTTGACAACCCCCCACAAGTGATAGCAGACTCCCGCAGCGATAGTTGACTATCACTTTTGCATCGCCGTTCCCCTGGCACGGACAGGCGGCCGGCGCCCACCACAGAGAGGCCGGACATCAGATGTCGTCGTTGCTGTATCGATGGGGACGGAGTGCGTTCGTCGGCAGATGGTGGGTGGCCGGGATCTGGGCGCTGATCATCGTCGGGATCGCGGGCGTGATGGTGGTGAGCCCGCCACAGCTGAGCAATGAGATCCGGATCGACGGAACGCCCGCGCAGGAGGTCATCGACGACCTCACCGAGCGGCTCCCCGAAGCCTCGGGCGGTCAGGGCATCCTCGCGTTCCACAGCACCGACCACCAGCGGGTCGACCAGGGCAGAAAACTCATCGCACTCCTCGACGCGGTCGACCGCGTCTACCGCACCGAGCACGTGATCGACGTGCGGAAGGCGATGGCAGCCGAGGTCGCCAAGGGCCCCGACAGCCGGCTGCTCCAGGCGTCGGCCGCGATCGCACAGGCCCAGACACAGACACAGACCACCGGGACACCGGGCGGGGCCGCCACCGCCGGCGCAACCCCGCTCGTCATCCAGGACGCGCCGGTCCCAGGGGTCCTGATCTCGTCGGACGGACAGACCGCGCTCTTCCAGTTCACCTTCGACGCACAGACATTCGAGCTCCCCGAGGGCACGATCGACGACACGATCGCCGTGGCCGCCACCGCGGCCGGCCGGGAGGACATCGACGTGCTGCCGTCGTCGACGATGGTCGCCGGCCCCGAGCTCGTCGGTGTCGGTGAGATCGTCGGCATCGTGATCGCCGCGCTCGTGCTGATCGTCACCCTCGGCTCGCTCGTCGCCGCCGGTCTCCCGCTGGCCTCGGCGTTGTCGGGTGTCGCCGTCGGCGTGGGCGGCGCATTCGCGATCTCCTCGTTTGTCCCCATGCACTCGCTCACCGCGGTGCTCGGACTCATGCTCGGACTGGCGGTCGGTATCGACTACGCGTTGTTCATCGTGAACCGGCAACGCCACTTCATCCTCGACCAGGGCCTCACCGCCCACGAGGCCACCGGGCGCGCCATCGGTACCGCGGGCAGTGCGGTGTTCTTCGCGGGCACCACCGTCGTCATCGCCCTGCTGGCGCTCACCGTCGTGCAGATCCAGTTGCTCACCACCATGGCGCTCACCGCCGCGGCGACGGTCGTCATCGCGGTGCTTTCCGCCCTGACCCTGTTGCCCGCCCTGCTCGGATTCGTCGGCGAACGAATCTGCTCGGCCGGCGCCCGGGCCACAGCGCAGGCAGCGCACGAGAACGGTTCGGTGCACAGGGTCGCCAACGGCTGGTCACGGATGCTCGTGAAACACCGTTACGTGGCCGCCCTGGGGGCGCTCGTGATCGGCGGCATCCTCGCCGCCCCGATGCCGGCCATGGACCTCGGCCTGCCGTCGGGCGCGAGCTATCACCCGGACACCCCGCAACGACAGAGCTACGACGTCGTCGACGAGAGTTTCGGACCCGGATACAACGGGCCGCTCGTCGTCGTCGCCTCCGCGCCCGCACCCATCCCCGCCGGCCCGGCTCGCCGGCATCCACACCGACCTCGCCGCGATCGACGGGGTCACCGCGACCTCCCTCGAGGGACTCTCCGCCGACGGCACCACCGCGGTGTTCTCCGTCATCCCCGACACCACACCCACCTCGCAGGAGACCGGTGATCTCGTCACCGGCATCCGGGATCGCGCCGGTGCCTTCGCCGACGCGCACGGTGTGACGATCGGGGTGACCGGTTTCTCGGCCCTGGCGATCGACGTCTCCGACCGCCTCACCGACGTGCTCCCGCTCTACATCGCCGTCGTCGTCGGTCTCTCGCTGGTGGTGCTACTCGCCGTCTTCCGATCGGTCCTGGTGCCGATCAAGGCCACGGTCGGTTTCCTGCTGTCGGTGGCCGCGACCTTCGGCGCGACCACCGCGGTGTTCCAATGGGGTTGGGCGCAACCGCTGTTCGGGATGGACGCCACCTCACCGGTGCTCAGTCTCCTGCCGGTCATCATCACCGGTGTCCTCTACGGACTCGCGATGGACTACGAGGTGTTCCTCGTCTCGTCGATGAAGGAGGCCCACGTCCACGGGTACACCGGACGTGACTCGGTGGTCCGCGGGTTCGGTGTGGCGAGCCGCGTCGTCGTCGCCGCGGCGATCATCATGATCAGCGTCTTCGCCGGATTCGTCTACAACCCGGACCCGATGATCGCCCAGGTCGGCTTCGCCCTCGCCTTCGGCATCGTGGTCGACGCGTTCCTCGTCCGGATGACCCTCGTCCCGGCGGTCATGGCGATCTTCGGCGACAACGCGTGGTGGCTACCACGATGGCTCGACCGCATCCTGCCCGACCTCGACATCGAGGGCGACAAGCTCACCGCACGACTCGACCGGCCGCGATCGGCCACACCGGAACCGGTCGGCCCCGGCCACGCCTGACCCGACGGCACCGGGTCACCGGCGTGCGTCACATCTCCTGCGCACGGTAGCGGCCCGGGCTGGTCCCGGTCTGACGTCGGAAGACCCGTCCGAAATGCGAGAGGTCCCGGAATCCGACCTGCTCGCAGATCACCGAGACCGGGTCGCCGGTGGTCCGCAGCAGGTGTTTGGCCCGCTCGATCCGGGCACCGTAGAGCCAGTCACTGGGTGTGGCACCGACCCCCTTCGCGAGTTTCTGCACGGCCCGCAACGACATCCCGCTCAGGTGGGCGACGTCGGGCAGGGTCAGATCCGCGTCGTGCAGATGGTCGGCGATCACCCGCTGCACCCGGGCCATGTCCTGGGCCCGGTGCCCGTCGAGCGGTTCGTTGCCCACACCCGCATCGAGCACCGCCGCCGACAGCATCTCGATCACCGACGCCGCGAACGGGGCGGCGGTGGCCGTGGGCAGATCCTGGCCGGCGATGTCGGTGAGCAGCCGCCCCACGATCGCCGTCGAACCGGCCCCGGCGTCGAAGGCCCGTCCGGTGCAGCGGTCGGCGAGGCCGGGGATCCGGGCGGCCACCCGCTCACCGGGCACCCGCACCACCACCTGACCGAAGGTAGACGGTGAGTGGAACACGAACGGTGCACCCAGATCGAGCAGGGCGAAGGCGCCGTCCGCGACGACGGCCTGCCGCCCGGCCTGCTCGATCTGCACCACCCCGTCGGTGACCACGCAGACCAGCACATCGGCGCACGAGTCGGACCTGATCATCGCCGGGGACCGGATCACCGTCTGCTCGTCGCACCGGATGGTGCTCACGTGCAGATCGCCGAACGGCCGGCCACCCCATTCCGCGTCGAGGGCCAGTCGACGTCCATCTCCGCGTACAGCGAGCCCAGTGCGGCCCGCCATTCGTTCCGACCCTCGCCGAGGTCCAATTCTCTTGTGCGCAGCGACAGGACGCTCTCGCGCTCCCGTCGCGCAGAGTCCGAAGACCGTGCGCGCTCAGCCATGTTGTGCCACACCTCCCGGTTCTAGTGTTCTACGTCACAGGGACGTGGCACCGCCACCATATACCGCGCAACACGTCCCGCGCGAGAAGCCATTGCCTCGGAAACACCACAAGGCAAGTGCCGCACGGTAAGTGCCGTGGGGCCGACCCCTCGCGTCACCTCACCGCGCGACCATCCCAGGAGGAACCGATGACCACTGCACCCCTCGCCGAACGGACGACCGCGGGAGTCGCCAACGATGTGCGCCCGATGACCGGTGCGGAGTATCTGGAATCGTTGCGCGACGGTCGCGAGATCTACATCCGCGGCGAGCGCGTCGACGACGTCACCACCCATCCGGCATTCCGGAACTCCGCGCGCTCGGTGGCCCGGATGTACGACGCCCTGCACGAACCCGCAGCTCAGGGCGTACTGTCGGTCCCCACCGACACCGGCAACGGAGGTTTCACCCACCCGTTCTTCAAGACCGCCCATTCCGCCGACGACCTGGTGGTGGCCCGTGACGCGATCGCCACCTGGCAGCGTGAGGTGTACGGCTGGCTGGGCCGCTCCCCCGACTACAAGGCCTCCTTCCTCGGCACCCTGGGTGCCAACGCCGACTTCTACGGCGAGTACAAGCAGAACGCGCTGAACTGGTACAAGAAGTCGCAGGAGCGGGTGCTCTACCTGAACCACGCGATCGTCAACCCGCCGATCGATCGGGACAAGCCCGCCGACGAAACCGCCGATGTCTGTGTACATGTCGTCGACGAGACCGATGCGGGACTGATCGTGTCCGGGGCCAAGGTGGTCGCGACCGGATCGGCGATCACCAATGCCAACTTCATCGCCCACTACGGGCTCCCGTTGCGCAAGAAGGAATTCGGCCTGATCTTCACGGTCCCGATGGATTCTCCCGGGCTGAAGTTGTTCTGCCGCACCTCCTATGAGATGAATGCCGCGGTCACCGGTACCCCGTTCGACTACCCGTTGTCGAGCCGGTTCGACGAGAACGACTCGATCATGGTGTTCGACCGCGTACTGGTGCCGTGGGAGAACGTCTTCGCCTACGACGTCGAGACCACCAACGGCTTCGTGATGAAGTCGGGCTTCTTGAACCGCTTCATGTTCCACGGTTGTGCCCGGCTCGCGGTGAAGCTCGACTTCATCGCCGGCTGCGTGATGAAGGGCGTGGAGATGACCGGTTCGGCCGGGTTCCGCGGCGTGCAGATGCAGATCGGCGAGATCCTCAACTGGCGCGACATGTTCTGGGGCCTGTCCGATGCGATGGCCAAGTCGCCGGACCCGTGGGTCAACGGTGCGGTGCAGCCGAACATCAACTACGGCCTGGCCTATCGAACCTTCATGGGAGTCGGCTATCCCCGGATCAAGGAGATCATCCAGCAGGTCCTCGGCAGCGGGCTGATCTACCTCAACTCCCATGCCGACGACTGGAAGAATCCCGACGTGGCACCGTATCTCGACCAGTACGTGCGCGGTTCCAACGGTATCGCCGCGATCGATCGCGTCCAGCTGCTGAAACTGCTGTGGGACGCGGTCGGCACCGAGTTCGGCGGGCGCCACGAGCTCTACGAACGCAACTACGGTGGCGACCACGAGGCCGTCCGCTTCCAGACCCTGTTCGCCTACCAGGCCAGCGGTCAGGACCTGGCGCTCAAGGGTTTCGCCGAACAGTGCATGTCGGAGTACGACGTCGACGGCTGGACCCGACCCGACCTGATCAACAACGACGATCTCACGATCGTGTGGGACCGGCGGTGACGACGATGACCCCCACCCCTGCACAGCCGGCTGCCGCGGAGCTCGACCCGACGCCACTGCGGATGCGGAAGGCCCTGGGCCGCTTCGCCAGTGGCGTCACCATCGTCACCACCGCCGAGGGGGACGACGAGGAATCGGTTCACGGGATGACCGCCAACGCCTTCACATCGGTCTCCCTCGACCCGCCGCTGGTACTGGTCTCGATCGCCAACCGCGCCCGGATGAACGCCAAGATCACCGAGACCGGACGCTACGGGGTGTCGATCCTCGCCGGACACCAGGAACCGCTGTCGCTGCACTTCGCCGGCGCCGCAACCGAACCCGATCTGGTGCGGTTCACCTGGCGCAAGGGTGTCCCCCTTCTCGACGGCGCGCTGGTACACCTGTCGTGCTCGGTCACCGCCTCCCATCCCGCCGGGGACCACACCCTGCATGTGGGTCAGGTGGAGGAGCTGTGGTTCGACGACGGCCGGCCGTTGCTGTTCTACACCGGCAGTTTCCGTGCACTGGAGCTGCAGGACGACGAGAACTGGGGCTTCTGACCCGACGATGCCCGCCCACAACCCGCTGTGCTCGGCCGGGCGGCAACCCGGCCGAGCGCACCACCCCCTACCGGTGCTGCGCCCGGTATCCGGTCGGACTGGAGCCGCAGTGCCGCCGAAAGGCCCGACTGAAATGTGCGACGTCACGGAACCCCAGCGATCCGGCGATCTCCCCGACCGGCAGATCCGTGTCGGAGAGCATCGCCTGGGCTCGCTCGAAACGCTTGGTGTAGAGCCAGTTACGTGGCGTCGTTCCCGCGGTGGCGAACAGTTTGTGCAGGTACCGCACCGAGATACCCACGTCGCGGGCGATGTCGGTCAGGGTCACGTCGGGATCGTCGAGGTGGGCGAGCATGGTCCGCTGCACCCGACGCAGATCCTCGTGATGCGCACGGTCGGTGAGGGAGACGGCGCCGGTCTGGTCGATGGCCGCGGCCAGCACGTCCAGGGTCGCCGACGCCACCGTCGCACCCGCCCTGGAGTCGAGCCGATCATCGTGCGAGGCGAGGTCGACCAGCAGCCGCGACGCGATCCGGCCCATCCCGGAATCGGCCGATATGCGCTGTGCGGCCGAATATTCCAACGACCGCCCGAGCCGGGCCGACATCTGGCTGCGGGGCATGCGCAGCACCACCTGTTCGAAGGGGGTGTTCCCGGTCACCACGAAGGGGTCCGCGGCGTCGACGAACCCGAAGGCCCCGGAGTCGAGGACGGCGACCCGCCGGCCCTGGACGATGCTCGCCGACCCCTTGGTGATCAGACACACCAGGAGATCGTCGGTGGGATCGGCGGCGATCATCGCCGGCGTCCGGTGCACCGTGTGCGGATCGGCACGGACCACACTCACCGACACCTCCCCCATCGGGCGTGCGACGATCGCCGCCGCGAACGCCGACAGCGGCCGCGGCCAGTCCACGTCCATGTCGCAATAGGCCGAATCGACCGCTTCCGACCAGACCTCACGGCTCTGCGACACGGAGAGACCGCGCGTGTTCACGGCCACGGTGTTCGGGAGATCACCGGCGTCGGTGCACGCAGAGGCAACGATCGGTGCGTTCTCGGTCATTCTCTGGCGCCTCCTCGATCAATAGTGTGCCAGATCACAGCGGTTGGCATCGTGGCCGTCCGTGATACCCGAACAACCGAGGAGAACCATGTACGTGATCACCGTCATCTACGATCAGCCGACCGATCCCGCGGCCTTCGACGAGTACTACCGCACCAAGCACCTGCCCCTCGTCGACGCGCTTCCCGACGTTCGGCGGTTCAGCTGGGGAAAGTGTGAATTCCCGGACGGCTCAGCACCATCGGCGTATGCAATCGCCTATCTGATGTTCGATTCGAGGTCGGCTGCGCTCACCGCCCTGTCGTCGCCGGCCGGGCAGGCCGCGACCGGTGACGTGGAGAACTTCGCCACCGGGGGCGCGACCATCCTGTTCTCCGAACAGGACTAGCACCACACCCCCCAGCGTGCCGCTCTGCGGCACAAAACAGTAGACACCTGGCGTGACGCAACCCATAGTGGCAGCCAACCCCGCGTCACCGGATCAAGAAAGGTCGGTCATGGCAGCACTTCAGACCGTTCAGAAGATCGGTCCCGTCCTGGACCTGTTCACGGTGGGTCGCCCCGAATGGGGCGTGTCCGAGGTGGCCAACGAGATCGGCCTCCCCCGATCCAGTGCGCACGCCCTGCTCGCATCCCTCGTCGACATCGGACTGCTGCAGTGCCGGTCGCGGGGCCGGTACCGGATCGGATGGCGGATCGTCGAACTCAACCAGACCCTGCAGGGCACCGTCGACGTCAAGACCTGCGCCGCGCCCATTCTGCAGAACCTTTCCGAGAAGTACGGCGAGACCACACATCTGGCGATCCTCGACCGCTATCGGGTGATGTATGTCGACAAGGTGGTCGGCAATCACGTCATCAATGTCTCCGGCGCCCGGATCGGTGCACATCTCGATGCGCACTGCAGTGCGGTGGGCAAGGCCATGCTCGCCCACTGCCACCCGACCGAGATCGACCGGAACGTCACCAACGCCCCCTTGCGCCGGCTCACCCCGAACACCATCACCGATCCGTCCGCATTGCACGCCGAGCTGAAATCCGTTCTGCGTCAGGGATGTGCCTACGATCTCGGCGAGGCAATCTCGGAGGTCCACTGTGTGGCCGCCCCGATCCGTGACGAGATGGGTGTGGTGGTGGCCGCGATCTCGATCACCGCACCCGTGTCACGCTTCACCGCCGCACAACACGAGTTCCGCCGCTCGGTGATCAGTGCGGCCGGCGCGGTGACCAAGGCCCTCGGGTCCGCGCTGCCCGCCCCGGCCCCGGTGGAGGTGGGCAATCCCACCCTGCACGCGGTCGCCGGGTGAGGTGGTCAATGTTCGGGCTCGGTATCTCGACCCTGACTCGGCGCACCGAGTTGCCGGGACAGGCCGAGTGCGGCCGTCCGCACGGCAGCCACCGACTCGTCGAGGTTGATCCGGTTGTGCCACCCCGACACCGAGATACCGGCGACCACCCCGCCTCCGGTGCCGAACACCGGACACGCCACGCACACGACGCCGGGCCTCGACTCCTCGAGGTCGTAGCTCATTCCGCGGGAACGGATTCGGGCCAGTTCGGCGCTCAGCATCCCCGGATTGGTGATGGTGCGTTCACTGATCCTCGGCAGGCCACCGGCGACGATCCGCGCGACCACGTCCGCCGGCGAGTACGCGAGGATGGCCTTGCCGATCCCCGTGGCATGCGCCGGCCACCGCGCTCCGGCCCGGGTGGGCAGCGGCGGTGCGGTGGGGCTGTTCAGCACGTCGAGATAGATGACGACGTCGTCGTCGAGCACCGCCAGGTGTACCGTGTGCCCGGTGGCCTCGCGCAGATCATCCATGAACGGGGCGGCCGCATCGCGCACGCCCTGCCGCCGTGGTACACGCTGGCCCAGCTCGAACACGTGGATTCCCAACCGGTATCGCGTTCCGTCACGTTCGAGGAGACCGCCCTCGACGAGTTCGAGTGCGATCCGCTGGGCGCTCGACTTGGAGATGTCGGCGCGCCGCGCGATCTCCGAGACACCGAGTGCGTGCTCGGCCACGCCGACGATGTCGAGGATGCGCATCGCCCGCGCCACCGCCCCGAGCTCCGCGCCGGGCTTCTGGGTTCGTCCTGGCCGCACAGTGGTTCATCGTGCCGTGTCCCGAACACCCGACGCAATACCGTGTCCATCGGACACCCCTCATCCGCCGGAACCCTGTTGACCGAGAAGAAAGCGCACCCGTGAACGATCCGATCCGTGAGGCCGCCGACGCCCTCCTCGGCGCCTATCGCAGCATGACCCCGATCGACCCGCTGACCCCGAAGTTCACCGACGCACCCCTGTCGGCCGCGTATGAGATCGCACTGGCACAGGTGCAGGACTGGGAGAAGAACGGCGACACCGTCAAAGGTCACAAGGTGGGCCTCGCCTCGCGGGCGATGCAACGCCAGATGGGGGTCGACCAGCCCGATTTCGGGCATCTCACGGCGAGCATGTTCCACCTGGAGAATGCGCCGATCCCGGCCGGGACGTTCATCCAGCCGCGTATCGAGCCCGAGGTGGCGTTCGTCCTCTCGCGGCCGCTGCGCGGACCCGGGGTGACGGTCGCCGAGGCCGCCGCGGCCGTCGAGTTCGCCCTGCCCGCCCTGGAGATCGTGGACTCCCGGATCACCGACTGGAAGATCGGGATCTTCGACACCATCGCCGACAACGCGTCGTCGGGCGGCGTGGTCCTCGGGTCCAAGCCGTCGAAACTCGCCGACGTCGACCTCCGGCTCGCCGGATGCAACCTGCACGTCAACGGCGAGCTGGTCGCCACCGGAGCCGGCGGAGCCGTCCTCGGCTCCCCGCTCAACGCGCTGGTGTGGCTGGCCAACACGGTGGGGCCGTTGGGCGTGACCCTCGAACCCGGGCATGTGGTGCTGCCGGGCTCGATGACCAGGGCGGTCCCGATCCAACCGGGCGACACCGTCGTCGCCACCATCGCCGGCCTCGACAGCGTCACCGCAGTCATGGAAGGAACCGACAAGTGACCGAGCAGAACCCGACCGCACCGGCATGGAGTGCGGCGCGCGTCGCCGAGATCCTGCTGACCGCCGAGCGGTCGCAGACCTCACGTACCTCGATCCAGGCCGAATGGCCGGGTCTGACCCTCGACGTCGCCTATGCGGCACAGGACATCGCCCTCGCCGATCGCCGCGCACATGGCGAGACCGTCACCGGCATCAAACTCGGTCTGACCTCACGCGCCAAGCAGCAGCAGATGGGTGTCGACAAGCCGTCAGTGGCCTGGCTGACCGACGCGATGGCCCTGCCCGCCGGGCTGCCGGTTCCGCGCGGCAAGCTCATCCACCCGCGGGCCGAACCGGAGATCGCCTTCGTCCTCGGCCGGCCGCTGGCCGGACCGGGCGTCACCGCAGCGCAGGCACTCGCCGCAGTGGAATACGTGACCGCGGCCGTCGAGATCATCGACAGTCGCTATTCCGGATTCAAGTTCACCCTGGAAGATGCTGTCGCCGACAACAACTCGTCGGGCGCCTATGTGACCGGCCCGGTGCTCAAGCGCCCCGACGAGGTGGACCTGAGCCTGGAGGCCTGCCTGCTGGAGGTCGACGGTGACATCGTCGACAGCGCCACCGGTTCGGCCGTTCTGGGCCATCCCGCCGAGGCACTCGCCTTCGCCGCCAACACCTTCGGCGCTCGGGGCGTCACCCTGGAGGCCGGATGGGTGGTGCTCACCGGCGGGATGACCGACGCTGTCGCCGTCGCCCCCGGCAGCCGCGTCGCCGCCCACTTCACCTCGTTGGGTTCGATCACCCTGGCAGGAGGCTGACATGCCGTTCATCGACGTGACCATCGCGCAGGGCCGCACCCCGGAACAGATCCGGGAATTGATGCACGAGTTGACGATGGCAGCACACCGCACCCTCGATGCCCCCGTCGCCAACATCCGCGTCGTGGTGCGCGAGGTCCCCACCACCCGCTGGTCGGCCGGGGATGTCACCATCGCCGAGCGCCAGGCCGCGGCCACCGAAGGGTGAGCACATAGTCGCGGGAACACGCCGATGTCGCTCGTGCACACGGTGGTTGAGCCGACGAGGAGCGAAGCAACAAACCCCCCACGGTGGTTGAGCCGGCGGGAAGCCAAGCGGCAAGCCCCCCTAAGATGGTTGAGCCGACGAGGAGCGAAGCGACGAGACGTGTCGAAACCTCAGACAGCCGACGACGGATGGTGACCACCTCAGAGATTTCGACACGGGTCCTCGCGATGCTCAGCCCCGGCTCAATCACCAACTAAGCGTTGACGGTTGAACCAAACAGGAGCAACGCGA